>JBBRYH010000003.1:0-158602 GCA_038237845.1 Bacteroidia bacterium | reverse complement strand
TCTCTGTGGTCAGTGAGCGAACTAAAATAAGGTTCTATGTTCATTTGTTATTTTTTCAAATAAACATATTCATTCAAATCAATAAACAAAGAACAGCTCTAAGTTACTTACAGTCAGTTGTTATTCATGCGGTAGCCCTGCTCCTTCGGAGGATAGTAACGGAAAGCCCGGAATTGTTCATGAGGACTTGGAGTGAATAGCCCGGCCCAAAGGGACACGCCAAACTTCTTCTCTACAATAAACGATGGGGATTTAATAAACTTTATAAATAAGTCTTACTGACTCCATCGGAGAGGAAACTAGGCTTACAGTTAGATGTGCCTCAGAAATCCTAAAAATCTTCCAGCGCTTTCCACAACGTTTTCAACTCATCCACTTTGTTCGGATAACCTAACTTATCATATGAAGCAATCAGGTTATTTAACAATCGACGAATGATCATCAAATTCGAGCATGGAGTGTAGAATTCTGCATTCGGTTCCAGACGTTGTTGTTTAAGAAAAGAATCAATTTCCTTTTTGTTTACTGGAGCTCCGCGTGAAAACGGATTGATATAAAACAAAACACGATCAGGATCTTCAACAAGTGAATTATTGCCGGGACCATTATCAACATAAGCAAGAATAAAATGTTCAGGAAGATTTACTCCATAGATTGGAATACGTAGGTCTTGAGCAATTACTGCATAAATAATGGAAAGTGAAACTGGATTTCCCTTTTTACTTTCTAAAACATTATTGATATATGAATTTTGAGGAGCGTGATAGTTTTGTGTATTGGAAGAAAAATTATGAACGTCGAATAAAATATGATTGATGACGCGGACTTTTTCTAATGCAGTTAAATTATTATTTAGTTCGAGCCAAATATCCTGTTTGATTTGTTCAATGTGTTTACGAAGTAAAGCTTCATCTAAATCAGGATACTGATATTGTGCAACAAGTAAAGCACCGGTGAGAAGATCTTGTTGCTCGGGCAATGCCCATTCGCGAAGGCTTCTACGAATATTATCGAATTGAATTTTGTGAATGATTCCTTCAATACGCTGTTGTAAAACAGAATCGAATGAATTTTCCCATGCACTTTCTAAAACAGGAATAACATCTTCACCTAATTGAAGGAGTTTTTCCTTTATCTGGTCAAAAACCTGCTCATCTGGATCGTCGAGTAGGCTAACTAATGCATGAATTTGAGTCTTGTCCATAGCGGAATGGCTTAACTGTATACTCAAATATACGTTGAAAGCACCGCTTTTGTTTTAAGCCTTAACAGAGTTTTACACAGCCAAACGTTCAAGGACCAAAAGGACCAGTTTTTCAATGGTTAATTTGTAATCCTTACTGTATTCCTTTGCAACTCTATTGGCAATAATGGCACATATGGTGCAGCATTCATGACCTAAAAGCTTTCCCAAGCCATAAAGTGCGGAAGTTTCCATTTCGAAATTGGTTATTCTATTATTCTCAAACCTGAAACTTCCCAGTTTTTCATTTAGATCTGGCAATGCTGGTTTCAATCGCAATTCTCGACCTTGGGGTCCGTAAAAGCCTGGGGCGGTAGCTGTTATGCCTTTTGTAAGGTCAAAAGCAAGTTGATTAAGTAACTTCTCTGAAGCTTTTACTACATAAGGATAAGGCAAACCTTTTAACCATCCTGCATGGTGCATGAAAGATTCTGCAATAGCAGGCTCATCACAATCGGACATTCCTGCATAATAATTTAGTAATCCGTCTAATCCCATTCCATGAGAAGATGCGACAAAACTGTCCACTGGAACATCTAATTGTAAAGCGCCTGATGTCCCTATACGTACAATGTTTAAGCTGCTTTTTTTATCTTTTATGGTTCTTGTTTTCAAATCAATATTCACAAGAGCATCGAGCTCATTTAGTACGATGTCAATATTGTCAGTTCCGATTCCAGTAGAAAGGACCGTAATTCTTTTGCCTTTGAAAAGTCCCGTATGAGTAGTGAATTCCCTATTAGAAACTTTAAATTCTATTGAGTCAAAATGGTTCGAAACCGTCTCAACTCGGCCTTGATCGCCTACCACAATTATATTTTGAGCAATTTGTTCGGGCAAAAGTTGAAGATGAAATACACTTCCATCTGGATTAAGGATAAGTTCTGAGGGAGCGATTGGCATAATTGTAAATTTTGGTAAAGATGGGAATTTTCATTGGGAAGAAGTGGTCTGAATTATAGCCTTTGAAACTCAATTCATAGTATTTTTCTTGCCATCCGTGCCTTTTTTTGCTTCTTAGATCCTGAGTTTTTCACTGTCAGGTTTACCTTTTTTTTGTACATTTGCCTTCTTTTTAAATCCTCTACAAAACGGCTTAGAAGACACAAATTATGAGTACAACATCAAACAAAATCGTAGTTCCGGTTGATTTCGGCGATCAATCTCACATTGCTCTTGAGCAGGCAGTGCGTCTTGCGCAGGTAATTAATGGCGACTTAACACTGCTTTATGTAATTGAAACAGGCGGATTATTAGGCCGTTTTGCAAATCCATTACAGGATGAAGGGTTGAAAAAAGAAATCAACCAAAAAATGGAAGAGTTGATTGCTACAATAGATAAAAGCGCAGGATTGAAAGTTGAAAGCGTAGTAGCGCATGGATCTGTTTATGATAAAGTTGCAGAAGTAGCTGAAATGCTAAATGCTCGATTTATTGTAATGGGAACAAATGGCGGAAAAGGAAAAATCCGTCGTCGATTTATTGGTTCAAACGCACTTCGCGTTGTTCGTGAATCAAAAGTGCCTGTTATTACAATCAAAGGAAAGCATCACCGCTCAGGTTGTAAGAACATTGTTCTTCCGCTTGATTTGACTAAAGAAACACGAGAAAAGGTTGCAAAAGCAATTGAATTTGCAAAACTTTATGGTTCTGATATTCGCATTGCATCTGTATTATTTACCACAGATGAATTTATTGTTAATCGTTTAACCCGTCAGCTTTCTCAAGTGAAGAGTTTTGTTGAAAAATCCGGTGTACGTTGTACTGCTGAGATTATCAAAGGAATCAAAGGCGAAGAGTCATTAGGTCAAATTATCATAGATTATGCTAATAAGGTTGAAGGCGATTTAATCATGATTATGACCCAACAAGAGCAGGATATTACTGAATTATTTATCGGATCAGCGGCACAGGATATTATCAATCGTTCTGATGTCCCTGTTCTGTCTATTATTCCTTCTCCGAAAAAGGATTTAGCTGAATTTCTACCATATTAATATAAATAAATTAATAATAGTTGAGAAGCCTCTTATTCCTGGAACCAACAGGTGAGAGGCTTTTTCTATTTCAATTCTTTTAATTTTCAATTATCTTTATCTTAATTAATAAAACATACTTATGAAACTCAATATCAAAAAGATCCTTGTGCCGACTGACTTTTCGGAAACTGGTTTGCTAGCAATTGAACATGCTTCATTCTTAGCCCGACTAATAAAGGCTGAACTGATTATTTTACACGTACTTCCTTTGAGCGAATATCATTTTGAGATTCCTGAACCAGTTATGCGAATTGAGAATCTCGATGAAATAAATAAAATTGTTGATCAAAAACTTACCGAAGTTGCCAATGATACGAAAACCAATTATGGAATTCTACCTCGCACCATGAGCACACGTGGGAAAATTGCCTATGAAGTAATGCAGATTGCAAAAGATGAAAACATTGATCTTATCGTAATGGGAACGCATGGTGCTTCCGGTTTTGAAGAAATGCTTATTGGTTCAAATGCACATAAAGTGGTTTCGCTTGCTCCTTGTCCAGTCATTACAGTGCAGGAACATGCTAAAAAATTAGGCTTTACTAACATTGTACTTCCTATTGATCGTACACTTCATTCACGCGAAAAAGTTCAAACTGCAATAGATCTTGCTAACATTTATCAATCCAAAGTACATATTGTAGGTTTGTTGGATGAAAACGACGAAGAAGAAAATAAAAAATTGCAAATTGTTCTGGATCAAGTACAACATGCTTTGGAAAAAGCATCCATTATTTTCTCACGTCATACGGTAAGAGGAAATCATTTAGCAGCTGAAGCTTTGAAATATGGCAAGTCAGTAGATGCAGATTTAATTATGATTATGACAGATCACGAATCTGCATTGACTGGTTTATTCTTAGGTCCTTTGGCTAAACAAATTGTCAATCATTCCAGAATTCCTGTTCTAAGTTTGAAACCCCATTATGGAAGTTTTGAAGCACTTGATTTGAGTGGAGCCTATACGGCTTTCTAGTTATTAGCGATTAGTTAAAATAAAAAAGTCCTCGAGAATTTCTCGAGGACTTTTCCATTACCAATCATTAATTACCAATTTCTCAATTCACAATTAGTGATTATGCGGATTATCTTTTGATCCAAATACTTTTTTCATAATATCTGTAGCACGTGCCATAGGGTCAATACGGATTTTGGTTTCTTCATCTCCAATCAATTTAAACAAACCATCAATTCCACGATCACAAACATATTGATCAAGATCCGTATTTACAGGTGTATGACCTGGTACCTTATTGTACGCTGTAGTAAGCGGATTATAATACTTTGTTAATTGAACCTTTTCAGTTGCATTGTGTACAGTTGGCTTAAACTTAACATTTAATGGTGCTGTACATTTTGTGCGTAGATAGTGCGTTGCTGCTGTATCCACACCTTTAAGAATAGAAAGTCCGTCTGTAATGGTCATTGTTTTTACAGCGTCAATGAAAATAGGTGCAGCTCCTTTTGCAGCTTCTTCTGCCGCACGATTAAGTGTCTCCTCAAATTTGTCAACCTGAGTTTGCATACCAAATTGAACCGCCCAGTCCTTGATTTTCTGAACTGCAGGAGGAAATGGAATGTGAATCTTTGGGTTTTTGTTAAATCCATCAACAGCAGAAGCTGCAGTCGTAGATTTGTTAGTGCCTTGTGTAAGCGCATCTTTTAATGCATTTACAATTTCAGTACTCGTGAGTCCTGGAGAAGTTCCAGTATTTACGGTATTCAGGCCTTTATTTACCTGATCAAGCGCTTTGTTTACGTCGCAAGAGCTGATAACGATGGCGGCAGAGGCTGCCACTAAGAATAACTTTTTCATAATTGTTGTCTAATTATATTGAGGTACTAACAATATTACAAATACTTTGCCAAAAAAGTTATCAGTTATTAGTTATTTGTGATAAGCTGGACGTCTGACTACAAATGAACGATCAAAAATGATGTCATAATTCACTAATAACTAATCACTAATAACTAATCGCTATTCGCAAATAACTAATCGCAAATCGCTAATAACTATCTTTGCAACATGTTAGCAGAGATTATTACTATTGGCGACGAACTACTTATTGGTCAGGTCGTTGATACAAATTCAGCCTGGCTTGGCCATCAATTGAGCTCAAACGGAATACGCGTAAAACAAATCACTTCTGTTTCGGATGATCCTAAGCATATTATTGAAGCCTTGGATTCTGCTAAAAATAGAGTGGATATAATTTTAATTACAGGAGGCTTAGGTCCGACAAAGGACGACCTGACAAAAAAGACTTTGAAAGAATATTTTAAAATGGGTTGGAGGATAGATGAAGTTGTTCTTGCTGACGTTATTGCAATTTTCAAACGATTTGGTCGGGAAACAACCGATACAAATAAATTACAAGCTCAGGTTCCTGATAAATGCATAGCCATTAGAAATAAAAACGGAACTGCTCCGGGGATGTGGTTTGAAGTGGATAGGAAAATATTTGTTTCAATGCCTGGAGTTCCTTATGAAATGAAAGGAATTATCAGCGACAGTGTATTACCTATGCTGCGAGAAAAGTTTGGTTTGCCAACGATCATTCATAAAACAATTCTAACCCAAGGAATTGGTGAATCGATGTTGGCGGAAAAAATTTCGGATTGGGAAGATTCTCTTGCAACAGAAAATATCAAATTGGCCTATTTGCCTTCGCCTTCAATGGTTCGACTTAGAATGAGTATTGAAGGTGAAAATAAAGAGGAATTAGAAAATACAATTCAAAAAAAATGGGAGGAACTTTTTCCATTAATAAAAGGATATGTTTTTGGATTTGATAATGAAACGCTGGAAAAAAATCTTGGCGAATTATTAATAAAAAATAAAAAAACAATTTCTACTGCTGAAAGTTGCACAGGAGGAATGATGGCGCAAATGATAACTTCTGTTTCAGGAAGCTCTGAGTATTTTATTGGCAGTGTAGTTTCTTATGCAAATGAAATAAAGGAAAATGAACTATTTGTTAAAAAAGAAACTCTTGAAAAATTTGGAGCAGTAAGTGAAGAAACTGCAATACAAATGGCGATGGGAATTCGGAAAAAAATGAAAACTGATTATTCTGTTGCAACTACTGGTGTGGCGGGTCCAACAGAAGGCAGCGAAGAAAAACCTGTTGGTACGGTTTGGATAGCAGTTTCAGGTGAAGAAGGGACAATCGCGAAGAAGTTTCAATTCGGAGATAATCGCGAACGTAATATTCAACGTGCTGCTATTACAGGATTAGCAATGATGCGGAAATTTATTTTAGGTGAATTGGAAACCGATCTTAGTGATTTTGAGAAAAAATAAATGCTTGATTTTATCTATTTCTTTTCTTTTTTTTAGGTAATCCGCAATCAAATTCATATCCCGAGTTTTGTTATAGGTTGCGACTGATTTCTTTAAATTTTTTGTAGAAGTATGAGAAAGGATCACTGAGCCAATAAAGGCTCCTCCAATAGTAATGCCAAGAGGCATAAATGATTGCTCAGGGTCAATATTAAATTGGTAGAGATAATCTGCGAATACACTACAAACTACTAATACGAAAAAACCACTTCCAAATCCTTGACGTTGCGACTTTTGTAAATATAATAAAGCTTCATGGTCAACGGCGATATAGGGTTTTAGTTTCCTACTACAAAACCCGCGGTAATTAAATTCACGGTTATCGACACTGAATACAATTTTTCTAGTTGATCCTTTTCCGTCGGCATTTGATTCATAGGAATAACCAAGAATTATTTTAGGTGGTACGCTGGTACTTGCAAAAGCATTTGACCACAATTTAGATTTTTCATATCGGTGACTCGGAAAAGTTGAATGCGCTTGTAAATTGTAATTGACTCTATTCGAAAACTGCGAATATCCTGAAATTACGAACGCAAATATAAATAGTAGTAAAAATGAAATGTTTGAGCAGATTTTCATAATAAAAAGTATATTTAATTAATAACCATTCAAAATAATTTGCAGAATATTTGTCTTGAATGGTAATTTATTTCATACATCAAAATAGTTTATAAATTCCACCAAAAATACTCTTTTTGTTCAATCAAGACTTATCTTCGTATTGCTATCAAACGAAAATGAATAAAGAACAAGCTAAACTTCAAATCGAAAAACTCAGTCGTGAAATCGATGAGCATAACTATCGCTACTACGTACTTGATAAACCAAATATTTCCGATTTTGATTTTGATAAATTATTAGAAACATTACAAGCACTCGAAAAAGAATTCCCTGAATTTCTATTTCCAGATTCTCCGTCGCAAAGAGTAGGAGGAATGATTACAAAATCTTTTGCCAATGTAAAACATCGTTATCCATTTCTTTCTCTTGGCAATACGTATAGTGAAGAAGAGCTTGCTGATTTTGATGAACGCGTTCGTAAAGGATTAGGGATTGATGAAATAGAATATGTTTGCGAATTGAAATATGATGGTTTGGCAATTGGATTACTTTATGAAAATGGAAAACTCACCCAGGCGGTTACACGCGGTGATGGAATAGAAGGAGATGATGTTACAACCAACGCAAAAACTATTGCAAGTATTCCATTGCGACTCAAATCAGGAAATTGGCCGGATGATTTTGAAATTCGTGGTGAAGTAATTTTGCCTAGAAGTGTTTTTAATAAAATTAATAAGGCAAAAGAGGATATTGGCGAAGCGCCTTTGGCAAATCCTAGAAATGCAGCTTCCGGCACAATGAAAATGCAGGATTCTGCAATTGTTGCTTCCCGGCAGTTGGATGGATACATGTACATGATGTTGGGCGAAAATCTTTCATTCAAAACGCATTTTGAAAGTCTTGATGCGGCCCGCGATTGGGGATTTAAAGTTCCTAAATACACGCATAAAGTTTTAGGACTTGAAGGCGTAAAAAAATACATCGAGCAATGGAGTAAAGAACGTTTTGATCTTGATTTTGATATTGATGGTGTTGTAATAAAAGTAAATAGCTACGAACAACAAAAAACACTTGGTTTCACAGCCAAATCTCCTCGTTGGGCGATTGCGTATAAATTCAAAGCGGAAAGAGTTTCAACTGAATTATTGAATATTACTTATCAAGTAGGACGGACGGGAGCAATTACTCCGGTAGCGAATTTGAAACCTGTTCAGTTAGCAGGAACAGTTGTCAAAAATGCTTCTCTTCACAATGCAGATATTATTGAGGAATTGGATGTACGAATTGGTGATACTGTTTTTGTAGAAAAAGGTGGAGAAATAATTCCAAAAATTATCGGTGTGGATTTGGAAAAGCGCCCTGCTCAGTCACAAAAAACAAAATATATTACACATTGCCCCGAATGTAAAACCGAATTGGTGCGAGGCGAAGAGGAAGCAAAACATTATTGCCCGAATGAAAGTGGCTGCCCTCCCCAAATCAAAGGAAGAATTGAACATTTTGTGGGTAGACGTGCAATGAATATTGATTCCTTGGGTGCAGAAACTATTGCTCAGTTATTTGATGCGGGAATCGTTAATACTATTGGCGATTTATATTTTCTGAAAAATAAAAAAGATGCTTTACTCGCACTTGATCGTATGGCTGAAAAGTCAGTGAATAATCTGATTGAAGGAATTGAAATTTCAAAAACGGTCCCTTTTGAAAAGTTACTTTTTGCCTTAGGTATTCGTCATGTTGGAGAAACAACAGCTAAGAAAATTGCGAATCATTTTAAAAACATGGACGCCTTACAACAGGCAAGCCGTGAACAATTATTGGAAGTAGGTGAGGTTGGAGAAATTCTAGCAGATAGTATCCTTGCTTATTTTGCTGATTCAAAAAACGAACAACAGTTAAACATTCTTAAAAAAGAAGGTTTGCAATTCGAACTTTCAGAAGCACAATTGGCAAACAGGACTGAAAAATTAAAAGAACTGACATTTGTAATTTCCGGAGTTTTTAGTCGTTCCAGAGACGAAATCAAAGCGATTATTGAACAGAACGGAGGAAAAAACACAGGCTCAGTCAGTGCGAAAACTTCTTATCTTGTAGCAGGTGATAATATGGGACCCGAAAAAAGAAAGAAAGCAGAGAAAGCAGGTGTGAAAATTATCAGCGAAGACGAACTTTTTTTGATGCTCAAATAAATTACCAATTACCAATTACCATATTACCAATTACCATATTACCAAGTTACCAAATCATCAAATCATCAATAGTGGGAGTCATTGACAACATAAAAAATATTTACGCGAATCGCCAGATTAGGAGCGAGGCGAAAAATCTTGTTCGTCAGAAAGAGGTTTGCAATATCGATGATGCCAAAACTATCGGAATTGTTTTTCCATTTACGGATAAGGAAGATTTTGAATTGTTGAAGAAGTACGTTTTGTATTTACGCGAATTAAAGAAAAAAGTAAAAGCAATTGGTTATTACAAAACAAAAGAAGAGCCCTACGTTCAATATTCAAAAGTGGATTATGACTTTTTTCCAAAAAGTTCTCATAACTGGTATGGAAAGCCAACAGATCATATTGTAACAAATTTTATTGATGAGCCTTTTGATATCATGATTGATATTAATTCTAATAATGATGCTGTTATTACTTACATAGCAGCCATGTCAAAAGCAAAATTCAAAGTGGGACGATTCGACGAAAATGATTTTATTCATGATCTGATGTTTGAATCTCCAAATGAAAAAGGCCTGAAATTTTTTCTGCGACAGGTAGACACGTATCTGGCAATGATCAATAAAGAAGCAAAATAATTATTCAATTGCCATATTATCAAATTACTAGATTACCAGATTCCCAGATCATTCCCAATGACATTTCACTTACATTTGTAGACCAAAACCAAGAAAATGTCCCTCAAAATTAAATCTCCCTTTCACGGCACAGGTGTCGCTATTGTTACGCCATTTAAAACAGATGGATCAATTAATTTTCCATCATTGACAAAAGTAATCGAGCACATCATTAAGGGAAAGTGTGAATACATCGTAGTGATGGGAACTACTGGTGAAGCACCGACACTATCTAAAAACGAAAAAGCAGAGGTTCTTAAACATACCATTCAGATTATTAATGGTCGTGTTCCAATTGTATATGGCATTGGTGGTTATAATACTGCCGAAGTTGTAAATCAATTAATCACCACCGATCTCATTGGTGTTTCTGGAATTCTTTCTGTATCGCCATTCTATAATAAGCCGAATCAAGCTGGTATTTATCATCACTACAAGGAAGTTGCAGATGCTTCTCCATTGCCAATAATTCTTTACAATGTTCCTGGACGAACAGCCATGAACATGACTGCAGAAACAACTTTAAAACTTGCACATGATTTTCCACGTATCGCTGCAATTAAAGAAGCTTCTGGAAATCTCGAACAGATTATGGGAATAATAAAAGATCGTCCAAAAGATTTTCTGGTTATTTCGGGAGATGATTTATTGACTTTGCCAATCATCGCTAGTGGTGCCGATGGAGTTATTTCTGTTGTTGCAAATGCATTTCCAAAACAGTTTTCAGAAATGGTTCGCTATTTTCTAAATGGAGATTTTAAAGAAGGAAATAAATTGCATTACCAATTGATGCGTGTCACACAACTTTTCTTCGCCGATGGAAATCCTGGTGGTGCAAAGGTGGCAATGGAGGCAAAAAAATTACTGAAAGCTAATTTGCGTCTTCCATTATTTCCTGTAAACGAAGCGGTACGAAAGGCAATTTTAGCTGAAACACGGAAAATAAAGTAGACGCTTGGTTTTGAGCTATTTAATAAGCAAATAAAGCAACTATTTTCTACAGAAATCTTTGATTCTTAACCTTGATTTTTGAATTATTCTACCGATATTTGGTTTAAGCATCCCTTGCTTAAAATCAGTTTACAAAACCAATATCCTTCTAATGAAGAACATTTACAAAATGCTTGCAACAGCATTAACGCTTGTTGTTGGAATTTCCGCCTCTGCTCAAACTCCCAATCTGAATGTAACGCAACAAGCACATGTTCCCAACGGAGCTAGTGCAACAATGGCAAACATTTGTGGTTATGTTGATGCAATTGGAAATGAGTATGCCCTTTGCGGTAATGCTGATGGAATAAAAATTTATAATGTTACTATTCCTGCTTCACCAGTTTTTATTATTCAGATTCCGAATATTGATAATGAGTGGAAAGAAATTAAAGTCTATAAACATTGGATGTATGTAACTACGGAAGGTGGTGGAGGTGTTCAAATTGTTGATTTGAATGGCTTACCTTCTACTACACTTGGAAGCTATACTTATCATAATTATACGGGTGATGGTGTAATCAATAATCAAATAACCAGCATCCATGCCTTACACATCGACACCACGAAAAAGTTCCTTTATCTTTTCGGATCAAACCTTTTTCAAGGTGGAGCTGTCGTTTGTGATCTTGGTGTAGATCCATATAATCCAACTTATGTTGGAAATTATAATAATCCAGCTCACCATTATGTGCATGATGGTTATGTAGATAACGATACACTTTATGCTGGTCACGTTTATGATGGTTACATGTGTGTTGTTGATATGACAAATAAAGCGGCACCAGTAGTTTTAGCTTCACAACAAACAACAACCGCATTCACTCATAATACCTGGCCAAGTGTAGGAAAACAATTTGTGTTTACTACAGATGAAAACACAAATTCATTTCTAACCTGTTATGATATTTCTAACCTTAACAATATCATTGCAACCGATAAAATTCAATCACAAAATCCAAATTCAGGTTCTATTGTTCACAATACACACATTCGTAATAACTGGGCTATCACATCTTGGTATCGCGACGGATTTGTAATTACTGATGTTACGCGTCCCTATAATTTAATTAATGTAGGTTGGTATGATACTTATCCAAGCGCTTCAGGAAATGGTTTTAATGGAACATGGGGAGTTTATCCTTTCCTTCCTTCAGGAACTATTGTAGTTTCAAATATTGAAGATGGACTTTATGTTTATTCTCCGAATTATGTTCGTGCTTGTTATCTTGAAGGAACAGTAAAAGATAGTATTTGCGGAACGGATCTTTCTGGTGTAACGGTTACTATTTCTACAGTGAATGTTACTGATGTTACAGATATTAACGGAATCGTAAGAACAGGAACCGCAATCCCCGGAACTTACAATGTAACATTTACAAAACCTGGTTATACTACTCGTGTTTTGAATAACATGGTATTTGCTCCTGGTGTTTTAGATACGTTCAACATCAGAATGTTTTCTGCAAATGCTGTTGGATTAACAGGAAATACTTCTAATCAAATCACCACCGCAAATCTTCCGAATGTTCAGGTTCAATTCCAGAATCCGAACAATACTTACAATTTTATCTCTGATGCTTCCGGTAATTTTTCTAATTGTAGTGTTATTACTGCTAATTATAATATTCAGGCAGCAGCTTGGGGATACAATACAATTTGTACTACGGATTCAATTTGGTCAGGTAATGCAATTGAAAATCTTCAGTTAACTGCTGGTTATTATGATGATTTTACTTTTGATTTAGGTTGGACTGTTGCGACTACAGCATCTACTGGCGCTTGGGAGCGTGGAGAGCCAGTTGGTACCACAAATATGTCGGTTCAATCTAATCCCGAATTTGATGCAACTGGTGATTGCACCGATCAGTGTTATGTTACAGGTAATGCAGGTGGAACTGCTTCACAAGATGATATTGATAATGGCGCAACTACACTTACTTCTCCAATAATGAATCTCACTACATATTGGGATCCGTGGATTCATTATGATCGTTGGTTCTACAATGCAGGCGGAAGCACAACTCCAAATGATTCATTGACTATTAGTCTTACAGACGGTACAACCACTGTTGTTCTTGAAACTGTTGTAGCTACTACTCCTGGAAATTCAACTTGGGTTCCTAAAAATTTCCGTGTTTTGAATTATTTCACACCAACTGCAACCATGAAATTGATTGTTCGCGCTGCTGATGCTCCACAAGGTAATTTAGTTGAAGCAGGATTTGATAAATTCTCTGTTGCTGATTCTTCTTTGTTAAGTACACATCAAATGGAAAC
Organism: Bacteroidia bacterium; assembly: GCA_038237845.1. Classification (GTDB taxonomy): domain Bacteria; phylum Bacteroidota; class Bacteroidia; order Palsa-965; family Palsa-965. The sequence continues at coordinate 145,292 of JBBRYH010000003.1, read as the reverse complement.
ATCAAATGGAATTTCAGTATATCCAAATCCATTTGACGGAACGACAACAGTTCAATTTGCATTGGATGCAATGCCGGTTGATGGTGCATTTATTGAAGTGAAAGATTTGAGTGGACGTATCATTTCGAAACAAATGATTGACGCACAATCAGGCTCAATTGAATTAGGCCATGAACTTTCAAGTGGAATTTATTTCGTACAAATGACAAATGGTTCAACCATTCTTCCTGCGGTACGATTGATAAAAACAAAATAAAAAATTAACTGTAAATAGAGGGCCGGCCATTCGTCGGCCCTTTTTCATTCTATGAAAAAAATAGGTTTAACAGGAGGAATAGGAAGTGGAAAATCCACAGTTGCGGAAATTTTTTCTCGACTGGGTGTTCCTGTTTTTAATTCCGATAATGCTGCACGACAATTGCAAGAGGAGAATGAAGAATTAATAAATGGAATTATAAAACTTTTCGGCTCAGAAATTTATGCTGAAAAAAAACTGAATAGAACAAAAGTTGCAGAAATTGTTTTTGCAGATAAAAATAAATTAAACGAACTGAATAAGATCGTCCATCCTGCTGTTGGGAAAGCTTTTGAAAAATTCTGCGAGGAGAATAAAGAATCAAAATATATTCTAAAAGAGGCTGCTATTCTTTTTGAAATTGGGGATGAAAAAAATCTCGATAAAATGATTGTTGTAACTGCTCCTGATGAACTTCGAATCAAGCGAGTGATGAATCGCGATGGATCTACCTTTGAACATGTGCAAAAAAGAATAAAAAATCAAATCTCCCAAGAGGAAAAAGCCTCCAAAGCAGATTTCACTTTAGTAAACGATGAGATTCAATTGTTGCTTCCTCAGGTTTTGAAACTCCATGAACAATTAATCAAGAACTGATTTTGATCTTTTGTTTTGTTTTGAAACGCCATTTAATAGGCGAAATGACCAATAATTTGCCTGTTTTAAACATTTAGGCAATTATCCTCCAACATTGTTTCAATTTCCCAGAAGAACGATTAACTTAGGGTCTAGCAATACACACCTTTCAAATCTTCTACATGCGAAAAATCTCTACACTACTAATCTTACTTGCTATTTCGGGTATAAGTTTCAAAACTTTGAATATTCCGTCAGCGCAAGTAAAAAATGTTGCTATTGAGCAACTACAAAAATCTCTTGCATTAATTCCTGTTGGCAATGAAGAAGGTTTTGGCTTTGCAAGTCGCGACGAGTTTTCTTCAGCAACTACCGGAGAAGTTTACAGAACAATTTCCCTGACAACTGAGTTTTATAACGATGCGAAACTTGGAGCGAAAGATTATATTCTTCTTCAAAACGAATGGAGAGTTCCTGTTGTTGTCAATAACGAAAATCGTTTATTGCTAACTGTATTCGGTAATGATTCCTCTTTGAATGTTGTTGACATTGGAGCTGTAGGTCTTTCTAAAGAATTACAATCCAATTCATTTGGTCAAACAGCGAATGAAAAATATATTCTTAGAATTTATCCGCTGGCTTGTGATTTTGTAGCTTTTGTTGAAGCTGGAAAAACACTAGCCGAAGGAAATTATTATCCAATGAATTCTGCCCTGACCTCAATGCCTTCATTGAACGGTAAAGTAATGACCCAAGCACAAGTATTGGAACAGGTTAAAATAAAATTAGCGTCACCTTCTAAAAACTAATCTGCGATGAAAAGAAAAATACTTTTACCTCTTATTTTTTCGCTTGTATTCTCTGGAATTACTAAAGCGCAGATTCTAAATGTCGGATTGGTAGTTCAAGAGCAAAATCAATGGTGCTGGGCAGGTGTCAGCAAATGTATTCTTGATTACTACGGAAATAATCAACAGCAATGTGATATTGATGATTATGCAAGAACAGTTATTACTTGGAATAATTTCGGATCTGTAAATTGTTGTGTTGATCCGAATCAGGGATGTAATTATTGGAATTATAATTTTGGTTATCCAGGAAGCATTCAGGATATTCTTATCCATTTTTCAAATATCCAGAATTATGGAACATATGCTTCATTAACAACTACTGAAATAACAACGGAGTGTGCTGGTAATCGCCCTTATGTTATTCGTTGGGGTTGGTATAGTGGTGGTGGTCATTTTATTGTTGGTAGTGGAATCTCCGGGAATAACGTAAACTATATGAATCCGTGGCCTGGTGAAGGATTGCATGTCAGTACCTATTCTTGGCTTTGTAATGACGGTGTTCATGATTGGACGCACACTAATCTTTTGACAACATCTCCAACTGCAATTGCTAACCATGCTTCAATGGAAGAAGTTTCGCTTTTTCCAAATCCTGCAATTGATAATTTTACAGTTTCGTTTAACGCTTCTAACAAAACCAATAAAACAAATTTCGTTTTAGTTGATGTGGCAGGTCGCGAAGTGATGAATGACATGGTAGAAGGTGATAAAGCAGTTATCAATTCATCAACACTTTCTGGTGGCGTTTATTTTTACAGTCTTACGAATGATGGCGAATTACTTGGAAAAGGAAAAGTAGTCATTGAGTAATAGTTGTATTATTTTATTTATCTGATTTTTTAAAAACATCTCCCAATGTCAGATCGTCGAAATTTTCTTCGTCAACTTGGTTTTACGGCAGGTGCATTTGCTGTCCCAGCAGTATTCAATCCGATTTTCGCAAGGGGAAAAGAGCAACTTGAACGTGTTAATTTATTGCCTCCCGAAGTAACCGCTTCTGATGATGATTTCTGGGCATGGGTGCGTGAACAGTACACTGTAAATACCACCATGATCAATTTAAATAATGGTGGTGTAAGTCCACAACCAAAGCCTGTTCAGGATACGCATATTCGTTTTTATCAATATTGTAATGAAGCGCCTTCTTTTTATATGTGGCGTGATTTGGATCGTGGGCGTGAACCGTTAAGACGGAGACTTGCTGATCTTGCAGGAGTTTCACCTGATGAAGTTGCTATAAATCGTAATGCAACAGAAGGACTAAATACAATTATTTTCGGATTAAATCTGAAAGCTGGAGATGAAGTAATTGTTTCCAAACAGGATTATCCGAACATGTTGAATGCATGGAAGCAGAGGGAAAAAAGAGATGGAATCAAACTGGTTTGGATTAATCACGTATTGCCATCTGAAGATGCAGTTGCCTTAACAAAAGCTTACACTTCTTTATTTACAGATAAAACAAAAGTGGTTCATGTAACACACATGATTAATTGGGTAGGTCAAGTATTACCTGTAAAAATGATTGCAGATGAAGCACACAAAAAAAACATTGAAGTAATTTGTGATTCGGCGCACACGTTTGGTTTGATTGATTATAAAATTGGTGATTTAGGCTGTGACTATTGGGCAACAAGTTTGCATAAATGGCTTTGTGCTCCTTTTGGAAGCGGAATGCTTTGGATCAAAAAAGAAAAAATAAAAGGGATTTTGCCTTTGCTCTCTAGCGCAGATCCTGAAAGTGGTGATATTCGAAAATTTGAATCATTAGGAACCAGATCATTTGCTTCTGAGATGGCAATAAGTTCTGCAATTGATTTTCATTTATTAATCGGCGTTAAGAGAAAAGAAGCTCGTCTTCGATATTTGAAAAATTACTGGACCGAAAAAGTTGAAAAACTTCCTGGTGTAAAAATTAATACCCCAAAAAATCCTGCTTTCTGCGGAACAATTGCTAATATTTCTATCGAAGGATTAAAACCGGAAGAGATTGAAGCAAAATTAATGGAGAAATATCGCATTCATTGTGTTGCTATAAATTGGGAAAATATTCATGGTGCTAGAATTGCACCAAATGTATATACAAGTATTGCAGATCTTGATTTGCTTGTTCTTGCAATCAAAGAAATGATCAATGAATTAGCTGCACCAAAATAGTCAATACGTTATTTTAAATATTACAATTTAGTATTGCTTAGCTTAGCTTATGAAGCACACCGTTTTTTACGCGTTCGCAATCATTGCAATTGGATTTTTACTTTACTTGAACTTTCGTCCTGGAAAGGATCAAAAAATAAATCCGGAAATAATTTCTACTACAAATGCACCCAATCCAATTGGTCCGTATTCACAAGCGGTCCGAAAAGGGAATTGTTATTTTGTTTCGGGCCAGGTTGGAATTAATTTAAAAACAGGCTTGTTAGACACTTCAGATATTGCAGCTGAAACCAAATGGGCAATGGAAAACATTAAGGCGATTCTGGAAAGTGCCCATTTAAACTTGAAGGATATTGCAACGACAACAATTTACCTTACAAACATTAATGATTTTAAAACCATTAATTCAATTTACGGAAGTTTTTTTGTTGAAGGAAATTTTCCAGCACGATCAACTGTTCAGGTTGCAGCACTTCCAAAAGGTGCTCACATCGAAATAAGTGTAATCGCAGTAAAAGAATAATTTTTATTCCGGCAATTTTATTGCCTTGGGCTGAAATTCAATTGTGTGTGGAGGTTCATCGCGGTGTTGTTTTCCATTTACACTCACCACCATTATAAGTCCGTATTTTCTATCCGGACTCATCCACATTCCCGAAGGAAAAAGTTCTAATGCTTTATATCCACCAAGTCTCAATCGCAACGAATCTGTCTTATTATTTTGACGCACTCCACACATCAAAAATAAGCTATCTGAAAAATGATTGTCACCTTGTAACGAATGATGCATATATTCCATCGTAAATTCCTTCTTTGTTTTTCCAGAAGTATAATCAAAAGGAAAATCCATATACAGTTGATGTGTATCGGCAACAATCTGAAATTTTAATAATAGCGGTAAAATGGAATCTTTATCTCTTGGCCATAATGCCTGAATTTGTTCAATAGTCATTTTGTTTTCATCACCGAAATCTTCAGACCAAGAGCCAGCGACAGTGTCTTTAATTGCATCATAAATAATTACGCGCATGTAACAAGAGCCTTCGCCTTCGGACCATTCTAGAAAAGCTGCTTTGCCATCTTTTGACCAACCAATAGGATGAAAATTGGCAACAAAGGGCTGATTAAAATATTCATAATCAGTTCTGTCTTGAAGAGGTTTATTTGCCTGTTGCAATGCAAGTGCAACACGTTTCGGAAAGGCAGGATATTTCTGCGCTCTTAAGAACGATGGAAAAAGGAGAAGAAGTAATATTATTTTTTTCAAAATGGATTGTTAAGAGATATCTTTAGTCTGCAATCAGGATATGAATTTACGAAAAACAATTCTAGCAGAACACTCCAAATCTCAGGCCAATAAAATAATTAATTGGGTTGGGCAGGATAAAAAACGATTCGCTGAATTGGTTAATATTTTAATCATTGGGGAATATCGACTTTCGCAACTTTCATCCTGGCCAGTGGCAGATATAGCAATCGCATATCCTGAACTCGCGAAACCTTATTTGACGAAATTCATCAAGTTGCTATTAAGAAAAGACACACATCCTGCCGTTCAACGACACATGTTGAAACTATTTCAATTTATAGAAGTTCCTAAAAAACACCAGGGTGAAGTAGTCAATGCATGTTTTGGTTTTTTGATTAAAAGTCAATATCCGATTGCTATTAAAGCATTTTCAATGACAGTGTTATTGAAAATAACCCACAAGGAACCTGAACTGAAACGCGAATTAAAAATTGTGATTGAGGAACAGATGAAAGAGGCCTCTGGGGGTATTTTGGCGCGTGGAAGAATGGTTTTAAAAGAACTGAATTCGATTAAATAAATTAAGTTCGTTTTACCTTTTGATTAAATATTCGATTAGCCAATATTATTATTAGAAAACCAATAAAGTAGGATACAATATCATACCAGGAAAAGGATGTTCCAATAATTATTCTTGCAATTTTTATTTTTTCTAATCCAAGTCTATTTACCAGATGAAAGTATTGCAAGGTTTCGATGCAGCAGGCAAATATAAATACGTAAATGGCTAAGCGCGGAGTAGGGGCGTTGAGAAAAATTCTAAAGAAACAAAAAATCAGAATTACAACCAGTACATCGCCGATATAGGGTCGGATAATTTTGTCATGTAAAAAAAGAGCAATCATCAACTCAATCAAAAAGATTAAAATTGTCAGCGCTAAGTATTTTTTGTTGAATCTCATTTTATCAGACCGAAATCTTTTGCTATCCAATAGGTGCTAAAAAAATTCATGTCGACAGAAAAAATACCAGTCGTTCCACCTTGCGTAATTTCTTCACCTGGATCAACCATTAAGGCATGACCTAGATTTTCTACTTCATAAAAAATGACCACTTCAGCATTTGATTTGTTAGTATAACTATATTTTGTAATGTCAGGATGGTTAGCAAAAGCATGTAGTGTAGAATCAGCAATGGTGTCTGTTTGATTTACATAAGTCTATTGCTGAATTAATTGGTAGGAATTTTTGATATTTACCACAGGATCTTTTTTTCCATGCACAATAATGATCTTTGGATATTTTCCTTTGTAATCAGGATTTTGTTTTAATACAACTTCGCCTAATTGTTTTGATGTTTTGTTTTTTGGTGATGTCATAGATACTAAACCGGCTGTAGGATTAGTAGCAGCCATGTAAGGTCCTCCTGCTAGAATTGCACCTGCACTAAACAAATAGGGATAATCTGCCAACAAGGCAACGCTCATAGCAGCGCCAGCGGATAATCCGTAAGCAAAGATGCGGGTGGTATCAATAGAAAAAGTGTCTATTACAAAATCAATCATTTGTTTTATAGAATAAACTTCGCCTTTATTTTTTTCAATGTCATTTTTATTGAACCAATCAAAACATTCATTGGGGTTGTTTAGGAAATTTTGTTGCGGATAGAGAACATAAAATCCATAATAATCTGCCAATTTATTCCAATCTGATTGTACGGCAATTTCATTTGCATTTTGTGTGCAGCCATGGAGTGCTACAACTAAAGGCATTTGTTTTAAACTGTCCCTGTGATTCTTCGGAATATGAATAAACATTTTTAAATGACCGGGATTAGAACTACGCACCTTAATTTCAGTCAAAGTATTTTGAGCAAATACCATTTGACTTGCGAAAATAAAGAGATGAAGAAAAAAAAATCTAATCAAAATATTTAAAAGCTTTAAAGTGATGTTTTAATTTTTGTTTACAATCAATTTCACTTTACTTATTAATGAAATAGATTGGAGCAGTTTTTCATGTGAAAGTCCTGCATTGTCCATTTGAAAACAGAAACGGGAGATTCCCCCCAACGCTTCACTATGACGCAGAATTTTTGCAGCTACCTCTTCTGGATTACCCACAACTAACGCGCCAAGTGGACCAGTTTGTGCAAGAAAACGTTCTTTAGTCACGGGAGGCCAGCCACGTTCTTTGCCAATTCTTGTGAATGTTTCTGCATAACCCGGATAGTATTCTTCAATTGACTCTTCAGTTGAAGTACTGACATAGCCAAGAGAATGCAAACCAACTTTTAATTGTTCAGGAGCAAAACCTGCTCGTTTACCAGCCTCTCTGTACAAATCAACTAAGGGTCGAAAGCGATGCGTATCTCCTCCAATTACTGCAACCATTAATGGCAAACCTAATTGACCTGCTCTTGCAAATGATTCTGGTGTGCCGCCAACGCCAAGCCAAATCGGAATATTTTTTTGAACTGGACGTGGATAAATTGCTTGATTTTTTAAAGAAGCTCTAAATTGACCAGACCAGTTTACGGTTTCGTTTTTTCGAATGTTTAGTAAGAGATCCAGCTTTTCAGTGAACAATTCGTCATAGTCGTCCAAGCTTAAGCCAAATAATGGAAAGGCTTCTGTAAATGATCCGCGACCAACAACCATTTCTGCACGACCATTTGAAATTAAATCAAGCGTTGCAAAATTTTGAAATACGCGAACCGGATCTGATGCGCTAAGAACCGTAACTGCACTTGTCAGAATTATATTTTTTGTTCTGGCCGCAGCCGCAGCTAATATTAATGTATTTGCTGAATCCAAAAACTCTTTGCGATGATGCTCACCAATTCCAAATACATCTAATCCTGATTTATCTGCGTGTTCTATTCGATCAAGTAAACGTGAAATGGATTCGGCGCTACTGCTCGAATCGCTTGCATTTGTTCCAGAATTTACGGCTGCAAAACTATCAATACCAATTTCCATAAAAATTTAATTTATCTAACTTCCACAAACATTAAATCGAAATTTATTGTCATCACTTCCCAATGCATAAAAACATCTTCTCCTATTATTCCATAAAAATTTCCTATCGCATCAGAAACCCCATTTAACTGAATTGAAATTACCTTTAAAACACTATTTCCCTTTCCGAAATTATATGAAATGTTTTTTGCAGTTCTGGTGACCACTTTTTGAACGCCACCTGCACCTCCCACATGCGCGGTTCCATCCTTTGCGGTAGTAAGTTTTTCGGCATAAGCAGCATTAAATCGTTTTCCAAAAACGGAAGCCGCAGCTCCAGTATCAAAAATATAAATATGTTCTTTCTCAAAAAATGTTGCAGCAACGAAAGGAGTATTGCCTTCCAGACCAAGATTTAAAATGTGATTTTCAATGACAGCTGTTGTACCAATTATGTTGTGATTTTTTCTTATTTCTATCTGGCCCATTTGTGCAATAACAGGTAAGCCAATTATCCCTTTGATTTTATAAAGCCCACCTAAAAATTTTAATGCTTTATCAGGCATTACTAGAAATACAACATTCCTGAAAATAACATTTCCAATTTCTAATTTGTCAGCAACACCTAAGCCTGTGGAAACAGATGCTTTTGATGAACTCATAACACCGAACGTTGCATTCAGCATATGGACATTCATTTTTTTAGCTTCTGATTCGCTGATTGTTGAGAAATTGGCACCGGTATCAAAAATAAAATCATCAGACTTATTATTCATCGTCACCGGAACCTTTATCAGATTCGCAATGTCCCTTTTGTATTTTACAACTAATTCACCATTTCGTTCAATGGTCTGTGGCGGAACGGAAATTAAAGCAGCTGTAATTTGCGAAGAGTTTTTAATTCCAGCTAACACTTGCGGATCAATTACAGATGGAAACCGGAATAATAAAATGTTGCAAATTGAATCCGCTGTTTTGTATTGAAACAACCTTAAATCATTCTGATAATGAAGTTGTAGCATCTCCGCAATAATCGAATCCGGACAAGTGAATTTCGAATCGCTTAATAAAGATTCAATATTATGATTTGAAGTTTTTGATTTATTAAAAAGGTAATTATCCCAGGCTAGGAAATACAAATGTTCGGGCTCCCAAAACCACTTTTCTGCATAGCTAGAAGCGGGTATCTCCTCTTCAAAATCATGTCTGAATTGAAAATATTCCCCACTATCCAAAAGTGTTTTTAAATGTCTATTTAATGGAAATGGATTAGCCCTAAGACTTAAGGAAAGACCAATAAATACAAAAAATAGGAGGGAAAGCTTTTTCAACTTAATAAGCATTAATATACTTGTCTCTTGTCACCAATCTCATTCCCTACTTTTCTAGTCCAAATATACGGAAGCTTCTCCATTTGATTCTATTTCAACAGAAATATGCTCCTGCATGGTTGTAGCTAAAGACAACCCCACAAAATTAGTCTTAACTGGAAACCGATTATGATCCCGGTCTACCAACACAAGCGTCAATAACGATTTTACAGGCGACTCCAAGAAAAGCTTGACACCATACATCAACGTACGACCTGAGTTTGAAACATCATCTACCACAATTACGGTTTTGCCTTCAATCTCTTTTTTATCTAAATCAATAGACGCTTGGCCATCAAGCGGCGCATCTTTGGAAATTTTTATTTCACACAATTTTATTTGAAGAGGAGAAATTTCACCAAGCAACTTTGCAAGTCGCGTAGCGAGAATAAAACCATTCCCTGAAATTCCTGCAACTATAATATCCTTTTCATTATAACAATTCTCATAAACCTGCCAAGCCAATCGATTCAATCGCTGCCCAACCTGTTTTGAATTCATTACTAAAGTTCTTATCTGTGTCATAGTGCAAAGTTCCTTAAAAAACAGATTCCAGATTTATGAAAATCTGGAATCTGTAATATTTTTATTAATAGTTGTGTTTATTTGATCAATGAAACGTGACCGATGAACTTATGTTTTTTGTCAAATACGTCAACGACAGTTGCTTTCCAAACATAAACATCTTCCTGGCAGATTTGTCCGCTCTTACCTTCAACGGTTCCGTTCCATGGTTTATTTATATCATCTGTGTAATATAATTGATTACCCCAACGATCGAAAACCCACATTTCATATTTCTTAATGCCTTCTCCAACACCAATAAATCCTTCATTAATACCATCGCCATCCGGCGTAAATGCATTAGGGAAATAAATTACATAATCAGGATCAATACAAACTTGCATCGTATCTGAATCAGGGCAATTTGCAGCATTGTTTGCAATCAAAACTACATCATAACAGCCAGAAGCATCACTAGGGAAATTGTAAGTTGGATTTTGCACAAAAGCGCTATCTAAAGTCCCAAAATACCAAGTCCATGTTATTGGTGCACCAGTTGATTGATCAGTAAAATTGATGTGGGTATTGAAAATGTTTGTTGGTTGTGGACTTGCACTGAATTGCGCGAGAACATTTGCATCTACACAAACGTAGTTCGGTAACATCAATGTTCCTATACATCCTGTTGCATCTGTTATCGTAAGTGATACATCATAACAACCAGGACTCAAGTAAGTATGTGAAACAATTGGTCCACAATTTACAGAAGTTGAATTATCACCGAAATCCCAAAGACAATTTGTACTACCTGCTGTTGTATTGGTAAACGAAACGTTTAATGGAGCACAACCTGTAAGTGGTGTTCCAGTAAATGTTACAATTGGTGCAGGATTTATGGTAACGGTTACAAAAGCAGAATCATTCGGAGTGGTACAACCATCAGAAATAATTACGGTATAAGTTGTCGTAACTGTTGGTGAAACGTTTGCTGTAATTGTATTTCCTGCAGTCCCTACTGGTAACCAACTGTAAGTGTAAGGTCCGCCATTTCCACCATTCGGTGTAGCAGTTAATGTAGAAGGTGATCCAATGCAAACAGGACTTGGATTAGCAAGGAGTGTAACATTCACAGGAGGATTGACAGTAACTGTAATGGTTACAGGAGCGCCTGGACATCCATTTCCATCTGTTGCAACAACGGTATAAGTTGTGGTAACGATTGGAGATACAGAAACACTTTGTGTTGTTCCAGTTCCAACAGGACTCCACACATAAGTATAACCAACTCCTGAACCGCCAGCAGGTGTTGCTGTAAGTGTTGAAGATTGTCCAATACAAATTGTAGCAGGTGCAGCGACAATTGTTGCTGTTACTTGTGTCGGTCCAGTAACTGTTACAGTATCTGTTCCTGAGCAGTTGTTTACATCGGAGTAATTTACAGTGTATGTTCCAACGCAAAGATTCGTTGCAGTTATAGTCGTTTGATTCGCGGCATTTGCACTCCATTGATAAGTGTAAGGACCTGTTCCACCACTTACTGTTGCAGTTGCTGTTCCATTACAATCTCCGAAACAAACTACTGCAGCGTTCGTCATAACACTAGTAATACCGCCAGGTGCACCAGAAACAATTACCGAAATACTCGATAGGCAATTATTGGCATCCGTTACGAGTACGTTGTAAGTTCCAGTTCCAATATTATTTAATGTATTTGCTCCAGCTACATTGTTTGCTGTTTGTAAAACAGTATTCGATGCATCAGTCCAAACAAAATCATATGGTCCTGTTCCACCACTTGGCGTTACAGTTGCAGAACCATTTGTTTGATTACAACTCGCACCTACAGATGTACTCGCTAGTACAATTGGTGGTGGTGCAGTAATTGTAAATGAAACTGTAGTTGCACAACCAGAGGCATCAGTAACTGCACAGGTGTATGTTCCTGCGCAAAGTCCAGTTGCAGTAGCAGCGTTTCCTCCGCTTGGCGACCACGCGTAAGTATATGGTGCTAGTCCGCCTGAAGGTGTAACAGTAGCTGAGCCTGCACAACCAGCATTACACAAATTGTCGTTGCTTGTTTGAGCAGTTGATAATGTTCCAGATCCTGGGACAATAGTTACAGTTTGTGTTTGAACATAAGAGTAAGGACATGAAACCGAAGAGGAGACAGTAACTGTATATGTTCCTGGAGGTAATCCAGTTGCAGTTTGTGTAGTTTGTCCATCACTCCATGAGTAGGTGTAAGGTCCACCACAGAAAGTTGCCGTGGCTGTTGCTGATCCAGTTGGTACAGCGCAAGAAGGTTGGACTGCTGTGACAGTAACGAAGTTTGGCAAGACACATGCGGTTACTGCAACATTTGCAAGGAAAGTAGTTGCATTGGATGTTCCTCCACAAACAGCGAGCGAGGTATTTGCTGCATTTGCCCAAGCTAAATCAAATACAACACCGGGGAGTCCGCCAATTGTATTGATCAAATTCAATGTGGCATCATATTCATAAATATTATTGGCCGACCCAACAAAAATATTACCGCATTTGTCAGTAGTAATTCCTGCATTAACAGTTCCGGGAGTTGTACTGCCACCTGGAATTGTTACTTGATTAAAGTGTGCGCCTGTAACAGGATCCCATCTATCTAATTTTGATCCATTTGTTGTATATAAATATTGGCAATTAGAAGTAATTGCATTCATACCTACAGATCCTGGAGCTTTCACATCTCCATCTACATAAGCATATCCTGTATGAACACGAAACATTCGAACTCCGGTTGCAGCATTAAAACAAATCAAATTATTATCTGATCCAGAAGTAGCTGCTATTAATCCGCCTGCTAAATTGGGTGTGACATTACTGTCACCAGTCATGTGATAGATAAAATTATTTGGTGCGTAATACGTGCAATAAATATCACCTAAGGAATCGTTTTCAACCAATGTACCTTCTACACCTGTTGCAGCATTCACGGGTTCTTCAACACTCATGTTGAAGTAGGTAGTTCCCGCAACAATTCGTCCGCCTCCTGATTGATAGAACTGAGAAAAACTACAATTGAATGTAATGGTCCAAGTTTCCATCATATTATTTGCACCAGTACCTGCAGATGCATTTCCCCATAATAAAGCAGAACCAGCAGGATTTATTTTAATCGTGTTGTAAAATGCAGTGTTATTATTGGGACCTAATCCAATTGAAACGTAAACATTACCTGCTGGATCAGAAGCTACATCACCTTGAAAAATAGAATAACCAGCATTCGTTCCTAAGTTGAAAGTCCAAATGAATACACCTGCAGGACTGTATTTGTCAATACGTGAAGAGGTAGCGGTGTTAATGGAATACACATAAATATTTCCAGCGCCATCTACAGAAAGATCGTTAGGAGTATAGCTTGCAGCAGGGAAGTTAGGCCCAACTTGCCAAGGATCGATTACAATTGTTTGAGTAATTGGATCATGGTCATTTGCAAAACTGAATGAAATAGTATTTGACTTTTTGAGTTCAAATTGAGAATCAATAATATTTCCTTCAGTTTGTAAGCCTTTATAAGTTTGCGGCGCAAAATCTGTGATGTTCCCGTTTCCTGTTGAAATAATAATATTTCCCGCTTCATCTTTTTTGATTGTAGCGCCTTTGTAATTCATTTGAATTAATGATGGATTAGCACCAGGATGCAAGATGTAGGAATACTTTAACCCTTTTTCAGGATGAACTGAATATTCAATGTCGATGAATGGATAAATATTTTCATAAACTAATTTTTTGAAACCATTTACATATCCAATGACTTTGTCTCTATCAATTTCAGGCATATAAAAATTGAAGTAATTGCCTGTTTGTTCTTTCCCGTAAATTTTTGCGTGATCATTACCACCAATCCAATTCATTTCAACCAAAGAAGACTTTACAATAAATTTTGGTTTGTCTTTTTCGCCTGGTTCATTTTCTTCAAAATTCGTTCCCCCTTTTTTCTTCATCTCACGCTCATATTCCTCTTCTGTAACTTGAACTCTATTGAATACTTTATAGAAAACGCCTGAATTAGTAAAATAGGCAGTCAATCCTCTGTCATCCGTAAAACTGAAAAGAACATCTTCCCCTTTAAGCCCCTCAATATTATTTAACTGCCCAGCATTTTCAACAAATGCTGCATTCGATTGTTCTCCAAGTTTCTTTAGAAAACCATTGGAAGGTTGTTCCATTTGCGCAATGGCAGAAAATGAAAACAAACAAAATAGGAAGGCAATTTTGATCGTAGTAAAGTGTTTCATCTTGGGGAATTTTTCATTCACTAACAAATACCTGATTTCTGAATTGCCTTTAGTCAAAACGAGTTTCAGGGACTTTCAAATATATAAAAAAAACAAGTCTAATGCAATTAAATCCAGGAACTTAGCAAATGGCTAGTTATATGATTATTTGGCATAAAAAAAACAGATTCCAATTTCTGTTAGGAAAAAGGAATCTGTTCTAAAATTTTGATTTGAAAATACTTTATCGGATCAATGAAACGTGACCGATGAACTTATGTTTTTTGTCAAATACGTCAACGACTGTAGCTTTCCAAACATAAACATCTTCCTCGCAGATTTGCCCGCTCTTACCGGCAACTGTTCCATTCCATGGTTTATTAATATCATCGGTGTAATATAATTGATTACCCCAGCGATCGAAAATCCACATTTCATATTTCTTAATGCCTTCTCCTACACCAATAAATCCTTCATTAATACCATCTCCATCTGGAGTAAATGCGTTAGGGAAATAAATAACATAATCAGGATCAATACAAACTTGCATCGTATCTGAACCTGGACAATTTGCAGCATTGTTTGCAATCAAAACTACATCATAACAGCCGGCAGCATCACCAGGGAAATTGTAAGTAGGGTTTTGCACAAATGCACTATCTAAGGTCCCGAAATACCAAGTCCATGTTATTGGTGAGCCAGTAGATTGATCAGTGAAATTGATATTGGTATTGAAAATGTTTGTCGGTTGTGGACTTGCACTGAATTGCGCGAGAACATTTGCATCAACACAAACATAGTTCGGTAACATCAATGTTCCTATACATCCTGTTGCATCTATTACGGTAAGTGTTACATCATAACAACCGGGACTCAAGTAAGTATGCGAAACGATTGGTCCGCAATTTACAGAAGTTGAATTATCACCGAAATCCCAAAGACAATTTGTACTTCCTGCTGTTGTATTTGTAAAAGAAACGTTTAATGGAGCACAACCTGTAAGCGGTGTTCCAGTATATGTTACAACCGGTAAAGGATTTACGGTAACGGTTACAAAAGCTGAATCATTTGGAATCGTACAACCATCAGAAATAATTACGGTATAAGTTGTCGTAACCGTTGGAGAAACGTTCGCAGTAATTGTATTTCCTGCAGTTCCTACTGGCAACCAACTGTAAGTGTAAGGTCCGCCATTTCCACCGCTTCCATTTGCAGTTAATACCGATGGTGATCCAAGACAAACTGTAGTTGGATTTGCTCCAAGTGTTACGTTGATTGCAGGATTTACAGTTACGGTAACTGTTGCCGGTGGAGCTGAACATCCATTACCGTCAGAAACTACAACAGTATAAGTAGTTGTTACAATCGGAGAAACGGAAACAACTTGTGTGTTACCTGTTCCTACAGGCGTCCATACATACGTGTAACCTGAACCTGTTCCACCTGCAGGTGTTGCAGTTAAATTGCTCGATTGACCAATGCAAATTGTAGTTGGTGCTGCGGCAACAGTGGAGGTAACTGCAGGAGGACCTGTAACCACTACGGTTGCATTTCCGGAACAATTATTAACGTCTGAGTAATTTACGGTGTAAGTTCCGACACAAAGATTTGTTGCAGTTGCTGTAACCTGATTTGCTGCATTCGCACTCCATTGATATGCATAAGGAGCAGTTCCACCATTCAGCGTGCATGTAGCAGATCCATCACAAGTTCCAAAACAACTTGCAGGAATACTATCAGTAACATCTGCTAAACTTCCAGGTACTCCCGTAACAGTTACTGAAACGTTGGAAAGACAGTTGTTGGCATCCGTAACAAGAATATTGTAAGTGCCTGCTGCCAAATTATTCAGTGTATTGGCTCCCGGTAAATTGTTTGCTGTTTGAAGTACATTGTTCAATGCATCCGTCCATACAAAATCGTATGGCGCAATTCCTCCACTTGGAGTTACCGTTGCCGTACCATTAGCTTGGTTACAAGCCGCCGGAGTAAAGGTTGTATTTAAAGTCAACTGGGTAGGTTGAGTTATGGTAACGGTTGTTGTGGTAGTGCAACCATTGTTATTATCTACAACAGTAACATGATAGGTACCTGCTGTAAGATTGTTAATGGTATTTGCACCCGCATTCCCAAGGGAAGTTTGTAAAACAGTATTAGAAGAATTGTACCATGTATAATCCCATGGACCTGTACCCACTGCTGTAGCAGTTACTGATCCATTATTACCACCGAAACACAAAACGTTTGTCTGCACCATTTGTGGAGGGGCACAACATGCAAGTGAAGCATTGAATTGATAAACAGGATCAGCAATGCAAGCTACGTTAGTCCAGTTACCTGTTTCACCATCACCGAATGTATCTACAGTAATACTTAAATCATCTCCATTGTTTCCTGGAGGGCAAAGATCAGCTGTAATCGTCCAACAGAAAGTCCAGTTCACTAAACCAGTACAATTGTCACCGAAATTATCGGTAGGGTTTCCGTTTGGTCCGCCTTGAACAATATCACCGTCAAAGAAAAATCCTGAAAGAATTCCATTTCCATTCGGAGTGTTTACATTATTAAACCAAGACCAAACTCCTGGACCTCCATCACAAGTTGCAGCACCTACTAATCCCGTTAAGGATCCTAAATTCCATCCGGAACCAAAAGTTGGAATTACTGCATGTAACCAGTTTGTATTTTGTTGATCCCATTGTGAAATAGTAAAACAAAAAGTAACTGTTGTTCCTCCTTGGTAAGTTCCATTAGTAGGAAGTGGATTTACCGTCATGCTCGAAGCAAGTAAACAATCTGAACATGAATTCACATTCTGTAAAGTCATGGTGAATGTTCCTTGGTCAGCTGGAGTACCTCCGCTTACTTGAATATAATAAGTGGTTCCTATCGTCATTTGATCGAATTGAACCGTCAATGAATTTCCTGATCCAATCGCACATCCTCTTCCAATTAGTCCTGCACATCCGCCCTGATAAACAGCAACGTTTGGATTCACAATATTTCCATTGATCGTAATATTTAATGCATTACCATTATTTACAAATGAAAACCAAACGTCCGTAGCAGGTGATGCCATCGGTGTATTGTTGGAGGGCTGACAATTGATGAGTGTTGTATACGGCATTTCTGTTACCGAATTCACGTTTGTCAAATTGTTGAAAGTAGAAACAGCACCTAATCCGCTAGGACATGGAGCAGGAGCACCTAATGTTCCTAATGGCGTTGCACCAAAACAATCATCATTGGCAACTTGAGCAAATGTGTTTGTTGTAAAAGCGAATGAAGCTAAAACCAAACAAAGTAAAAAGTATATTTTCTTCATCTTGTTTATTTGATTTTAGATCTTGTTTGTACTTCCACTAAAATTCCATTTGCAGTTAATTTGAAAATGGAATGAGTATCAAAGGAGGGTACAGCTGTTCTTACGTGACTGCTATTGAATGGAATTCCTGAAGCAGTTAATTCGTTAGCAGAAAGTAATTCTACATCCAAACCATTTTCAAAATGTAAAGTATTACGCATATCAAAATAGCGATACTTATCAAGATCAGAATGAACCAGCGCATCAGTATAAGGCGTAATGTCTGATACAACAGTTTGGTGAATATAAACCCAACTTCTAGTATCAGTCAGCGACAGAAAAGGCAAACAGATGAGCAGAATAATTAGGAAACGTTTCATGTACAATGGATTAGGTAGATCTGTGCGGTAGGAAAGATAGCAATATTTCCGCTTTGTATTAAATAACAAGTCCGGGTTTTCTAACAATGGTTGTTGATAATGAGGTAGTTGTGAGGTTTTGTAGTGATAATTAGTATCATCCAAGATCCTTAAAACAGCAAGTGCAAATGAAAACGAATGTTTTGGATTAAATAAACGGAATGGGAGCAGTGAAAATGCATTGTTAAATGAACATTTTTCCTGCTTTCCGTTGCAAGTACGTTGTGCTTTTCACTTCAATCAGGGCTGAATAGAAATATTTCCTCAGTTTTTAAAAATCAACCAATTGCTTTGTCTGGCTGTTTCCATTCTATTATTTCCAATCACTATTATTTTTTCGTTTCCGGGATCGCGTACCCAGCCTTCATCATAGCTTCCCATGTCGGTGTACATTGCATTCCACACTTTCATTCGCACCAAATCATTTGCAAATTCACTTAAGGTAATCGGGCTTTTAGTTTCTATCATGGCTACATTTCCATCGGCATAAATTACAATTGCTCTACGCTGAAAAAGTTTTTGATCTTTATTAAAAACCAAAGCTTCACCATTTCTTACCATTTGTATCTGCTGAAAAAAAGAAACGTTTAATTTACAAACAGAATCTTGCCAGGTGTTAGTCAATATTTTTCCATCATTCGTTCCCAACATCTGAATTTTATCTGCTTCAATTAAAAAGCCTCCTCCTAAATGATGATTTACTTTTTTTGAATCGATGGCTTTTCCATTCACAATAAAAAGTCCGTCAATACTTCCATCATCTAATTGCGTAAATGCTGCTGGAATACAAAGTTTAATAGCGGTGTCTGCTTTGGAAGGACGAGTATTGGTCAATGCAATTTTATGATGCTGCAAATAATAAATTTTATAAAATTCATCTTCATATTTCCATTCATTGTTAGACGAAGTATGAAGTGAATCACTTTCGCTTTTGGAAATTTTGTTACCCGAAGAATTTACCTGCATACAGGCAAAAGCGGGCAAACATAAAAAAAGTAGAAATTTAATTTTCCCCTGCATGAATAATAATTTGTTCCAAGGCAATACATGTTTGTTCCCAATTGAATCGATCATGAACCATCTTATAGCCATTCTCGGCCAGTTGTTCTGCTTTGTCCTGATGATTTAGTAGAAGTTGAATGTGTACAGCAAATTGTTCTGGTGTGTCCGCAACCAAAATTTGAGAATCAGGAATTGCTTTTAAAGCATTATTTGAAAGTGTTGTAGTAACACATGGAATTTTCATCGCCATCGCTTCCAATAATTTATTTTGTAATCCAATACTGGATTGCATAGGTGCAACAAGAATTTTTGATCGTGCAAAACTGCTGCGAATATCTTCAACCCATCCTGTCACCGTTACGTTTTCTGATTGTAATGCTAAAACTTCGGGTGCTGGATTTGCTCCTGAAATAAGAATTTTAATCCTAGGATTTTTCTTTTTTACTGCAGGAAGAATTTTTTCAACCAAATAAATAGCGCTTTCAATGTTTGGTGGATAATTCATATTTCCATTGAAGAGGAGATCAAAATCTTTTTCAGCTGGCAGTGGTTTAAAAAACGAAGTGTCAACTCCATTTGCAATAACATGCACTCTTGCAGGATTATTGACGGGCAATAAATCTCTGTCTTGTTGAGAAATTATAGTTGTTGCATTAAAGTCATTGAATACGGCAGCTTCATATTTCAATAAGCGTTTCCATTCCATTCTAAAAATCCAGCGCCACAAAACAGTTACTTTAGAAATTCTTCTTTCGATTCCTTTAGAAAAAATATCCATAAAGTCGAGTGTCCGAGGAATTTCTTTGTGATGTCGAACATATTCTGCCGTTCTGATAAGTTGAGCATAAATGCGATCAGGTTTTGATGCGGCAAGAATTTTATCAATTTTCTTTTTTGCCCTAGGACTTGTAAAGTAAGCCACCTGAAACGGAATTCCACTGAATAAGCCACGAACAAGATTGAAGAAAATTGTAATTTTTGAAATATTACAAATGTGAATTTCTTTACAGAATTTTTTTAATTCTTTTTCCGCATCCGGATGAACAGTGGTATCGTTTATTGCGCAAAGAATAATTTCATGTCTTTCGGAAAGTTGTTTGATCTGGTTGTACGCACGAAGTTTGTCGCCTTTCTCAAGCGGCCATGGAATTCGGGAAGTGATGCAAACTATTTTCACTGTAGTAAATTGCTGTAAAAGTCGCTCATTTTTTTTGAAGCGGCAGAAGAATCGAAATTTGTTTTTGCAAATGCTCTGGCTCGTTTACCAAGCGAATCGGCAAAAATGGAATTATTTAAAAGTTGACCTATTGCATTGGCAAAATCTTCAGGAGAATCCTGAATCATCAATTGGTTTTCATTTTGTGTATTTGTTCCTTCAGCCCCAATTGTTGTGGTGATAATTGCTTTCTCCAAGGCCATTCCTTCCACCAGTTTTACACGCATCCCTCCGCCAGTCAACAAAGGGACAGTCATCACTGCATATTGATTCATAAATTCAAAAGCATTTTCAACTTCACCATGAATAAAAACATTTGGCCCATAAAAACGTAAATCATCCTTTATTAAATTTCTGCCAGCCAAATGAAGTGTTGCACTAGGGATTTTGGAAAGAACCAATGGCCATACTTTTTTTACGAGCCAATTTACACCTTCAATATTCGGATCCCAATCCATTGCTCCCAAGTGAAAAACCGAAAATGGTTTTGGTGTAATTTTTGTAGTCAATTCGAATTCGGATAGATCCATTGAAAAAGGTAAAACAACAATAGGAGCTGAGCTATTATTTAATAATTCACAGATGGTAAGTTTATCTTCTTCCGTAATCGATAAAATTCCATCGACCTTTTTAAATGCAGCAATTTCATAGCTACTAAGATTTTTCGTAAGATGTAAAAACCATTTTTTCTTTAAGCTATTTTTTTCCTGATCACATTTTCTTTCCCATAACTTCGATTCAACATTATGGGTGCGAAGAACAATTTTGGCTTTACTGTATTTTCGAATCGTTTCGAAATACGGCATCATATATAAACTTTCTAACTGAATAATATCAAATTGCTCATTTTGAAGAATAGAAATTAATTTATTTTCAAACGCCACTGAGTTAAAACGATCAATGTTATAACTTGATTTTGAGAATAAATTTAAAAAGGCATTGATAGGTTTGATGGCTGTGTCAACAAAAACAGCTTCTATTTTAGTTTCTCTTTTGTAGGATTCCGAAATTTTTGCAGGAAGAAATGGATGCTTTTTTGTTTCAATACAAAGCAGACGAACTTCGTGTTTTGCTTTCAATAAACTTTCAGTAACACTATTCATCGCAACCGCACCCCCATCTACTGCAGGTACTGGCGGCTTAGGTGTAAGCTGAAGTATACGCACACTTAATCTTTTGTATTATTATTCGGAGAATTTTCAGCCCCATCCATAGCTTCTGAAACAGGAACAACTTTATGTTTTCTGAATTTAGAAATTATCGAAGTAAAGAATCGGAAAAGTGCGTTATTAGAATCAAACAATCCTGAATCTGCCGTTGCTTTTTTGGTTAGCCAGAAACAAAGTGGGAGGAAAGTAAGGCAGCCAAACCACATACCGAATTCAGCAGGGATAGTACCTTCTTTAGCTAGCTTTTCTCCAACAATACTCATCACCCAAAAAATTAAAAAGAAAACAATTGAAATTACAACCGGCAATCCTAATCCACCTTTTCGAATCAGTGCGCCTAAAGGAGCTCCAAGAAAAAACATAATCAAGCAGGCAAATGACAAACTCCACTTTCTCCAATACTCAATTTTGAAACGGATAATTGAACGTTCTTGCGCATCAATTTCATTTAATTTAGATTCAATCGCCGACTTAGAGTTTCGCGCATTGTTTAAAGCAAGTTCATAGGCACGCACTTTTTCGCTTGCACCCAGACTTTGCATAAAATTTTCATTCTTCACCTTTGTTTCTATTGTGTCTAAAGCTTTCCAATACATTTTTGTTTTTGTCAAATATGCATTACTCAATGCTTCGTAAAAATTTTCTTTGTCCTCTGATACAGATTGACGCATCGTATCAATGTAACTTAATAGCTGGCCACCAGTAAGCATTTTGTCATTCTCTTTAAATAATTCAGGATTTGTTCGCACCATTTTCAATCCTGAAAGATCTAGTCGAGCTGTTTGTTCCTTAAATTTTATGCGTATAAAGGGTCTGGTGTTTTCTGCATTAGCAGTGTTCCATTGTTCCCGATAAGTTTCTCCATTTTTTAATTCAATAACGAGAAAACTATTGTCAGTAGTCACGCTCATTTTACCAAACTCGGCAACTGTCAATTGAACATTACCTGCTCTGTCAGTGTGATCATAGATCATAATATCTCTTAGAATCTGACCATCACCTTCAATCTTCCTGATACGAATACTGTAACCATCTACTTCATTACTGAAAACGCCTTCTTTAATATTTAACGAAGGTTTCTGCTGATGAATGTCGAATAAGGTTGACATCATTCTCAAATTTGTATAAGGCAGAACATAATTTGAAAATAGAAAAGCAGAAGCTGTGATAAAAACAGTGAAGAAAAAAAGTGGTCTCATGATCCTTACTAATGAAAGACCTGCAGATTTTAAAGAAGCGAGTTCATAATTTTCGGCCAGATTTCCGAATGTCATTAGGGAAGAAAGTAAAACTGCCATGGGCAAGGCAAGTGGAATCATTGCCAATCCTGCGAACGTAAAAAGTTCAGTAACGATATTCCAGTCGAGTCCTTTTCCGACTAATTCGTCAATCCATTTCCATAAAAATTGCATGAAAAGAATAAACACCGAAATCACGAAAGTCAACGCGAACGGTGGGAGGTAGGATTTGAAAATAAATCGCCGAAGTGTTTTCAAGTGGTGTAAAGATAACAAGCTCAGGGTGATTAAGCATAATTCTTGAATTTCCCTTTAACAAGCCTTTTGAAAACAAACAGCCCCGACCAAAAATGATCGGGGCTGTAATTAATATTGATAATTCAATTAGTCATTCTTAACCACCTTTTGCATGTAAGTCTGCCCGTTTGCAGTCACTTTCAGGAAGTAAATTCCGTTTGCTTCAGTACTAAGATTAAATTGTTTTACATAAGCACCTTTTACATTGGATACTTTGTCACTCATGAGGACACGTCCTTCTATTGTAACAATTTCCATGGTGATTTCTGTAAAGTTTGCATCGTTAATCGTCAAGGTGAATGATCCGTTATTTGGGTTAGGGAATACATTCATTCCTGCTGCAATAAACGGTTCTGTTACACCCACACAAGCATTGACGTTTATAATTGCATCTACAGAGCCAGAACAACCATTTACATCGGTGTAGAAGTATGTAACGGTATGAGCACCAATTCCAGCTGCTGAAGGTGTAAACATGTTACCTGTTACTCCAGGTCCGCTGAATGTTCCACCAGCTGGAGAACCAACAAGTGTAAACGCTGGATCAGTTGAACATGCATTTGCCTGCGGTGTAAATGTTACTACTGGAGGAGTATTAATAGTGACCATGATAGAGTCTGTTGCTAAACAACCTGCGCCACTAGTTACGTCAACATAATAATTACCAGTTGTTGAAGCAGTAATTGTTTGTGTCGTTGAAGTTGTATTCCACATATAGTTAGCTCCGGCATTTTGTGCATCTAGTATTACGTTACCTCCACAAAGCATAGTATCAGCTCCGAGGTTAACAACAGGACTTGCATTGACAATTATTGAAACAGTGTCCATTGCATTACAACCTGTGATTGAATCGGTAATAGTAACGTTGTAGATACCAGTAGTATTTGTTGACAGAGAAATTCCTGTTGACAAATCACTCCACAAATAATCAAATGGTCCTGCTGTTGCAGTTAAGACAATTGGACCAGAAGCACTACAGAATGTTGAATCAGCACCAAGACTAACAACAGGTGAAGTATTGATGGTTACTTGTACAGTATCGCTGCTATAACATGTTGTTGCAATATCTGTAACAGAAACGTAATAAGAACCTGTTGCATTAACAAGTAAAGAATCATTCGTAGAAAGATCACTCCAGTTGTAACTGTAACCACCTGCAGTAGCTACCAAAACATAAGGAGCATTTACACTACAAATTGAAGTATCTGAACCAAGATTAATAATTGGCAATGGATTTACAAACAAAGCAATTGTATCACTATTAAAACATGCATTGATTGTATCCGTTACAACTAATTCGTAAGAAGCAGCAACACCAGTTGTTATTGCTTGCGTGATTTCAGTTGTAGACCAAGCGTAATGGAATTGACCTGTTGGTCCAGAGAATGAAGCGGTATTTCCAGCGCAAATAGTTACATCAGAACCCAAGGAGAAAGCAGGAGCTGCATTAATTCCTACAAGAATGGTATCTCGACCAGCACAACCTGTAACAGTATCCGTAACAATTACAGAATAGTTACCGAACGCTGAAACAGCTATAGTTTGAGATGTTGCCGCATTGTTCCATAAATAACCATAGTTAGTTCCTGTTGAACCATCAAGAGTTAATGCGGTGTTTGAACAAATTGCAGTATCAGCACCTAACATTGGACTTGGCGTTGGATTTACAACCACATTCACAGAATCAGAAGAGTTGCAACCAGTTAATGCATCTGTAACTGTAACAATATAATTTGTTGTAACAGTAGGAGTAGCTGTTGTGTTCTGCATAGTTGGATTCGCAACGTTTAAAGTAGGAAGCCAATTATAAGACCAAGAACTGAAGCTTCTGATGAATCCGATATTCGGGCGTTGAGTTGCAGTTGCTGTGCTAGCAATTCCACAAATGTTTGCCGTGTTATCATAGAAATTATAAGCTGTAGATACAAACGTAGTTGTCGTTTGACGCATCGTACAATTGTTTGTGAAAGTGGTATTCGGGAATGTTGTATAATTCGCGAAACAAGTTTCAACAATAATATTCGATGAACCATCCCAGAAGAAAGGAGTTGAGAAAGTGTGCGTATTGGCACCAACAGTAGGAGCGTAACTTGGATTTGTATAAACAGTTGTTGCGCTTATCGCTGCAAAACCTGCAGACAAATCTGTTAAGGCTGTTGAACCCATCGAAATTGTGAAGTTGGTCAAGGCAGCTGATGCATTTGTATTTGTAACCTGAAAGGTCATGCCTGCAAGATTACCAGAAGTTAAACCAGCAGCAGTTAATTCTGAAGCAAGGATTAACATTTGATGACGAGAACCACCATACCAATTTCCATAAGGAGCAGGATAGGTTGTGCTTGTATTTAATACATTGTTATTAGTAATCTGCACAGTGGATGCTGGCTGCGAAGCAGATAAGTTGATAGTACTTCCTGCACATACCGGTGTAGTGTTTACTGATGCAGTTGTCGTTGGAATTGCATTCATTGTAATAGAAACCGTATCACGATTTGTACATCCACTTGCGCCATCTAATGCATCAACATAGTATGTGTAATTTCCAGGTGTTGTTGGCATGAACAATACAGAATCACCAATGGTTGTATTCAACATTGTTGCTGGTGACCATGTGTATCCATAATTTGTATTGGAACTTGATACTGTTAATAATGTTGTATCGTTTCCACAAAGTTGAAGCGCGCCTGACACAGCTGTGATTGTAGGAGGTGCAGTTACGGTAGCAACTACAGATGTACGTGAACTTGAACATCCAGCAGTGTAATGAATTCGTCCATTAAACACACGAGGATTATTTACCATTCCGGCAAATCCTGTTCCACCATGTCCTTGATAAACTTCAAGGTCAGCATTTGCATTATAAAGTGCACCTAATGCAGTTCCGTTTGTATAAATTACACTTCCAGTTTGTGTGAAAATTTGGAAAGAGTAAGTTGTGTTTGCAGGGATAACAAGACTTAATGCTGCAGGAATTGCAGTTGGTAATCCTGCACCAGCACTTACAACGCCGGGAACAATTGCTAACTGTGTCCAGCCAACATTTGATAATTGTGATCCTGGGCTTAACAAATAATCATTCGGACGATACCAAATTTCCCATGTATAAGTACCAGCATTCACGTTGCCATCAAAACTTGTAATGGTAATTGGTGTAGAAAGTGCTTTTACTGTAAACGCATTTCCAGCTGAACCGTTTCCACCTGCAAATGTTGTTTGGTGAATTCCATTGGAAGTTCCAGTAGAATTCTCAACGTAATAAGTGGTTGTTGTAGAAACAGTAGGAGAATAAGTTGTACCTGTATTAATTGGTGAACCATTTGTTGGAACGTTATACCAATTTAAAGTTCCTGAACCAGCTGCAGTAAGTGTAACCGGACCAGTTCCGCAACGAGTAGCACCTACAGTTGTGGCAGGAGATACAAAAATTGTTCTAGCAGTATCTGAGATTGAGTTATATGATCCACAAACTTGTGCGCGATACCAAGTTGTATCCAGCGTAGGAGTAATGCTGTAAGGAGTTGTTGTTGCACCTACAATATTTGTCCATGTAATATTATCAACAGATTCCTGCCACTGAATTGTACCTCCATTTGTTTGTCCTGCAACTGCAAGATTTGTTGCTAAGCCAAGACACATAGATGAAGGTGAAACTGTAGTTACGCCGCCACCAATGAAAATGGATACTGCGCCCATTGCATCGTTGGAATTTACGAAATCAAGTGCTTGTGAAGTTGCAGCATTGAATACATAAGTACCAGGCAATGTCATATTATAATTTAATAATAAAGTAGTGTCTAAGGTTCCTCCACCAGCGATAACACCGGAAGTAATAGTTAGCGTTGGGAACACAACTGGATTTGGTCCAGTTACACTTCCATTTACGGTTACATTATTTACAGCCATATTAATAGCGGTAGTTGCATTATTTTTAATTCGTACTCGTACTCTTTCTGTTGCTGTATGACAACCTACAGTAAGTGGACTAACCAGTAACTGAACGCCTAAGTCGATGTTAACAGGAAATCCGTCAAATTCATCAGCTCCAATATCAGGACCTGTACCACCGCCATTTATTGCTGTTGGTCCAGGACGAACTTGGTTATCAAAGTCAAAAACAATTCCCATTGGAATCGCTCTTGATTCTAATGGAGTCTGACCAGGATTATTGATGTGAAGATTTAATGTGCTAGTGAAGAAAGGGTCAACACCAAAAGAGTTTGCATCAAAGGTGGTTGCTGCTGTCCAAGCAGAAACACTGTTATAGTTAGTAACACCAATTGCTCCCATTTGATAACCAGTTCCTGTTCCATAAAAATCATTTCCGTTAGAAACAATTCCGGTTACAGCATTAAATTGTGTTCCATAATGGAATCCAGTTCCTGCACCATTTGAACGGGTGTTAGAAAAAATATTGCTGTACAAAGAATCTACTGGAGCTGCAACTGGGCCATTTGCGCGACGGAATCCATAAGTATTTGCGGTTCCCGCAGTAACACCATTTCCTGCAATAGAAACGGAGTTAAAAGCTATTGTAGATTGATTTGCAGTGTTCTTGAAAATGCCATCATATTCTTGGTTTGCAGTGATTGCATTTCCAAGAACATCAACACCAAGAACAACCATGTTATTATAAACACGTCCTGTTCCACCATAAATCTGAATACCAGCAATAATTGGAGTTCCGGAAGTAAGAGGTGCACCTAATGATTGAATACTGTTATTATAAACTTTATAAGTATATCCTGTAGTTAATGATGAAGTAACTAAAATTCCATTGACCTGAACGTTTCCTGAAGGTGAACCATTTGCAAGTCCGCCAATTGTATTTCCAAAAACTCTTTGGTTTCCAAGAATAGCTGTAGAAGTTGATTGTAATCCGATTCCTATAACAGAAGCTGTTGTTGTAGTACCTGTTTGCGGTGCAAGGTTTGATAACGCTGCAATGGTATTTCCACTGATAGTATTAATTCCGCTAGTAGAAACAATTCCACGAACATATCCTGTTATGGAAGTTCCGCCATATTGATTTGTAAGGTTAGAAACTGTATTGCCAGTAATTATTACAGCACCTGAAAACGCTGAACTGTTAATTCCAGTAATCTGACCTGCTGTAATACTGTTACTAATTGCATTTACCAAACTGCTTCCAAGTGTTACACTTCCGATTACGTTATTTGTAATTAAAGGGAAGCCTGAGCTAATAATAATTCCATTGATACTTGAAGAAATTGTGGGTAAAGTACTGTTAGCAGTAATTCCGCCAATTTGATTTCCATTAATATTTATGTTTCCAGAAGCAGAAGAATTTATTCCTACAGTTGCACCACCTGAGCCAGATGTAAGTGTTACAATCTGACCATTTGCAGAATTGCTTCCAATTATATTAGGAGTAGTGGTACCAACATTCATATTAGCAGAAGTACCTGTAAGACTGATACCACACCAAATACCATTTGTAGTAGAGGTAGTACTTGAAGTAGTGAAGTTGAAATTTTTAATTGTGTTACCCTGAATATTATTTATGCCAACACTGCCTGTTGTTACATTAAGTGCAATAAAACGATGTGCGACTGCACCACCATCTGTCCAAGCGCTTCCGCCACAATTTGCCGCACTTCCACCAAAGAAATTTCCATTGACAGTGAAGTTACCCGTTGTTCCTGTTGTGCTATTGATAAAAATGCCATAATGTAAAACACCAATTGTATAAGTTCTACTAGCAGTTTGATAGAAGCTATTATTAGTAATAGACCAAGCAGATGAGCTTCCGTTAATGCTAATAGCAGCATCAGCAGCCGTTGCATTAAACCAATTGTAAATATTATTATTGCTGATATTGTTTCCAGCATTAAGCGCAGTTGTTATGGTATTAGAACCATAAATTAAAACCGCCGCACTTGAAGCACCACTGGTAATATCGCTATTGGTAATAAAGTTATTGTTGTTACCTGTAGTAATTGAGTTTCCGAAAGTAATAATACCAGTTGCAACTGAAGTAGTTACACCACGCACTTTCATATAGTTTAATCCATCATTCTGAGCATCATTGATGAATCTAACAGCATTACCAGTTATAGATGAATTATCGATTGTAAGTTGTGATAAAACACCAACTCCGCCAGGACGACCATCGAAACTGAAATAGGTTGCGCCACTAAAATCAATAGTTTGTGTTGCAGCAGAAGTAATTGCAAGGTTAGTTGCACCTAATTCAGGACGGGCAGTAATTGTTGCAGCAGGGCCATTTCCTAAGAATGGAATTACAATAGGGAAAGTTTCTACAGTACTTAAATAAGCCGCTTGAAATTCGAATATCAATGGACAGTTTACGCCATTTGTTACCACCGCAGCTACAGCAGCAGTTAAAGAAGTATAAGCTCCTGTGGGTCCAATGGTATAAGTACCGCACATCGTTCCTGCAAGTGTAGCTTGTGTCCCTGTAAGGGGAGTGCCTCCGCAATTTGCATTTCCTGCAAAAACACGCCAATAATAAAGTGTGTTAGAGAAAAGTGATGTTGCTGCAAAATTGTAAGTTGTACCAGTTGTTGCAACAGATGTTGAAGCCTGTGTATTTACCAAAGTAAAAGTGATATTGTCAATTGAACGATAAACATAAAAAGTTGCTTCGTTTGTTGAGTTATCAACCCATGAAAGATTCATTGCGGTCGAAGTAACTGCAGAAAATGCCAATGTGATTGGTGGCGCAGGTGCAGCAGGTTGTGACCAAGTATAAGTTTGTCCTGAGGCAGGAACTAAAGGAGTATTGTTAATTTCTCCGGTTGAAGCATTTGTCACACCAGCAATTGGTGTTGCCCAAGTGTTAATACCATTTGAAACGGAGATGTTATTATAGTCTGCATTTGAAGCACCACGTAAACCTACTTGAGCTGTACGAGCCGCAACGTTACAGGTATATGAACCGTAAACATTGCTGATTTGATTTGTGGTCTCTGATAAACGAATCTGGAAATTGTAAACATCTGTATTCAGAACACTTTGGTAAGCATCATAATTTGACCATTGAACTACCAAAGTTCTATTAGGCGCAGAACCAAGTACTTTATATTGAAGGTCACCTGTTGTAGCTTCTCCTTGAATATCAAAGTTGAAAGCCGAAATTACATTGTTCGTAAAACCAGTACTTAAAGAATTATATGAACTTGAACCAATTGAATTTCCCATATAAATCCAACCATTCGCATTTACACCGAACTCAGTGTACAGTGATCCGTTATAGCAAAACTGGAATCCAATTGGATTATTTGCAAATATGTTATCATCATTAGTCGGGGTTCCAAGAACAGTTCCACCGGAAATAGGAGTATAGGTTCCTGCCGAAGCAGCAAATGTGTAAGTAGAAACCTGCGCATTTGAATTCAAGCCAAATGCTAAGAAAGTGAAAGCCAATACTGCCATACGAATGCCATTCGTAAAAGCTGAATTCTTTCGGTTTGTTTTGTAAGTGTTTGTCATGTGTTTGGATTTATGTTGCAAAAAATTGGATGTTATTTTTGGTTGATATTATGAGCGAAATGCAAAATTAGACTTAACTAACCTAACTTCAAGGTTCTATTGATAACTTGAGTTTTTGTGTTAATAGCCTGTTAATAAATGTTCATAACCTCTAAAAAAGAGGATATTAAACAATACAAAATCAGTTAACCTATTGAAAATTACCTGATTTACTGAGATGTTGAAAAGCATTAAATTGATAAGCATAGAAATGCCAATTCTATGCGGAAACGAAAGTAGTGATACTTCAAAACCTCCGGTTAACTAATCGTTAGTTGGATTAAAAAGGGCCTTGAATGGAAAGATAAGTGGGATAAAGCGAAAGGAATTGAAATGTTTGGACGCTTTATTTTTTAAATGAACGTAGGCGAAGTGAAATGCCGCTTAAAATCTCACGTTTCAAAGGTTCATTGACAGAGAAGGTTTCCAATTTGGAAATACAATTATCCAAAACCTTTTCATCAAAGGGACCTGGAAGTTCGTCAATAACTGTTGCGATTTCTATGATTGAAAAATCGTCAGTGTCTTTATCTTCCAAAAGGTTAATGAATTTTTCAAGATGTGCCGTGAAATCCAATCCAGTTTCCCAACAAGCAGCAATGATAAAGTGACGTTGACTTTTATAGGTTTTGTTGGTGATGATTTCCAACAAAATATTCTGGGAATTGTTTTCCTTTAAAAGTAACAGTACGTCAGGTCGTGCATCGCGAACTTCTTTGTCAGTTAATTGAATAACCAACTCTTTTTTTGTTTTCTGATCTGTCTTAAGTGGAAAAGCTTCAAGTATTTTTTCTGGAACTTCTCCGAAAAATGCAGAAGTATATTCTTCCGACTCATGGAAAAATGGATCTGGAATATTGTCTTTATTGTTTTTGTCGCCTTCAGCCATCGGAAAATATTTTGACAAATTTAGTTCAAGAAAAGATAGGTTTGAATTTTAAATTAATTTTTATCGCGTACCAAAAAGTGAACTTCCTAAGCGAATCATGGTACTCCCTTCCTGAATTGCAATTTTCCAATCAGAACTCATTCCCATGGAAAGAATTGCCGATTGCGAATTGTCAATGGCGGATTCATTTTTTAAAAGGAATTGTTTGAGCGAATTAAATTCTTCTCTTATTTTATTTTGATTTTCTGTGTTTGTCGCCATGCCCATGAATCCCTGAATGCGAACGTTGGGGTATTTTGTTTTTGGATTTGCATTTAATATTAAATCTGCTTCTTCAAATGAAAAACCGAATTTTGTTTCTTCATCAGCAATATAAATTTGCAACAAAACTGAAATTATACGATTGCATTTTACTGCTTCTTTATTTATTTCGTAAAGTAACTTTTCGGAATCAACTGAATGAATAAGGTGAACAAAAGGTGCAATAAATTTCACCTTATTAGTTTGTAAATGCCCAATTAAGTGCCACCGAATATCCTTTGGTAAGGCTTTGTATTTTAATTCTAATTCCTGAACGCGATTTTCACCAAAATCAAATTGGCCAGCATGGTAGGCTTCAAGAATATCTTCTACTGGTTTTGTTTTCGAAACAGCAAGAAGAGTTACTTCGGGAGGAAGTTCTTTTTTTGCGTTTAAAATATTTTCCGAAATTGACATTTTATTCAGATAATGAAAATATCACAAGTCCAGAACGCATCTTTGGTTCAACCCATGTAGTTTTCGGCGGCATGATATTTCCTGCGTCAGCTACCTTTTTCAATTCATCCATCTGCACAGGAAATAAACCAAAGGCAGCTTTGAATTTCCAATTATCTACTTGGTTTTTTAATTCTTCAAATCCTTTGATACCTGAAACAAAACCAATTCGAGGATCAGTTTTTAAATCATGTATGCCGAGAATAGGTGATAGGATAAGTTGGCTCAACAAATATGCATCTAAAGACTCAACGGGTTGTTCATCATGAACCAATTCTTTATGCAATATTAATTCATACCAATTTGAATCGAGATACATCGAAAAGGTGTGTTTCTTTGCAGGACGAAAAATGGTGTTGCCATGATTAATAATTTCAAAATCTTTTTTGAGTGCATTAAGAAATTCTACTTCACTTAAACCATTCAATTCTTTTACGACTCGATTGAAATCAAAAATCTTTAATTGTGATTCGGGAAAAAATACACCGAGGTAATAGTTCCAAGGTTCTTTGCCTGTAAAAGAAGGATTTTTTTCTCTGCGTGATTGGCCAAGTAATGTGGAGGAGGCAGAACGATGGTGCCCATCTGCAATATAAATAGCAGGAACTTTTTCGAAATAATTTTGAAGTTCACTAACTTCTTTCTGGTCGCTGATTACCCAGAGTAAATGATGAACTCTATCTGTAGTTGTAAAATCATATTCAGCACGAACAGAAGTTGCTTTAGCAGTAATTTTTTCGATTCCTACCTGATCAGGATAACAAAATAGTACTGGTTCTGCATTAAAATCACAAACTTCAAGATAGGCTTTCAGTTTTTTCTCACGTTCTGTTAAAGTTTGTTCGTGAATTTTTATTGTGCCTTTGAGGTAATCATCAATACTTGTGCAAGCAATTATTCCTGTAAATGTATTCCCTAATTTTTCTTGACGGTAAACATAATAACATAGATTTTCATCTTGTAAAAAGATTCCTTCTTCTCGAAAGGTTTCGTATTGGGCTTTTACTTTTTTTAATCTGTCGGGCGAACCTGGTTTTGTTTTTTTACCATCCATGAAGTCAGGATGAATAACATGGAGAAAAGTAAATGGATTGCCACGCAGTTTTTCGTGAAGATCGCCTGTAGAATAATTGTCGACAGAACGCGATGCGACCAGCTGAACTTTGTCGCGAGTTGGGCGTATTCCTTTGAAGGGGACAACGGTTGCCATGTCGTATGATTTATTGAGTAGTGGGTATTGAGTAGCGTGTGTTGTATTTTAAGACAATGCAACAATTATTTTTTCGGCTAATTCAATTCCAATTCTTTCTTGTGCTTCTTCCGTTGCGGCGCCGATGTGTGGAGTTAAAGAAATTTTTTCATGTGTGAGAATTTCTTTCATTGGATTCGGTTCGTTAACAAAAACATCTAACGCAGCATGAGCGACTTTTCCGGAATTCAATGCTTCGATTAAATCATTTTCATCGATCACTCCACCGCGTGAGGCATTCACCAAGCAAACTCCGGTTTTCATAATTGCAAATTGATCAGCCGTTATTACTTTACCACCTGGAACATGTAACGTGAGGAAATCTGCTTCTTCGAGTATTTTATCCATCGGAAGTGTTTCAATTTTTACACGAACAGGTGAAACACCATGAATGTCAATTTCAATTAATGCTTCCGTAAGAAATGGGTCGTGAGCAATTACTTTCATTCCGATTCCCAAGCCAATCTTCGCAACTTCCTGTCCGATTCTTCCGAAACCAATAATGCCAAGTGTTTTGCCTTTTAACTCAATTCCTTTAGAATATTTTTTCTTCAATGAATCAAATTCAGTTGCACCTTTCATCGGCATCTGGCGATTTGAATCATCCAGGAAACGAACCATTCCGAAAAAATGGGCAAAAACTAATTCTGCTACAGAGTGAGAAGAGGCAGCAGGAGTATTGATAACATGCAAACCTTTTTCACGGGCGTAATCAACATCTATGTTATCCATTCCAACACCACCACGGCCAATTACTTTCAAATTAGGGCAAGCATCAATTAAATCTTTTCTGACTTTAGTTGCAGAACGTACTGTCAATCCAACATACTCCTTTGCATTGATTTCCTCAACTAATTTATTCTGATCTACTTTTTCGGTGACGACTTCATAACCGGCTTTTTCCAACAACTCTTTTCCTTTAGCATCAATACCGTCGTTTGCAAGAATTTTTTTTGACATTATAGTGAATTAAATAAGGGAGATAGAAATAATGACATTCATTAATTCTTAAAAAATATTAAGCGAATTTCTTTTCAAATTCCTGCATTACTTCAACTAGAACTTTTACACTTTCTAAAGGAAGTGCATTATAAAGTGAAGCGCGATAACCACCAACATCTCTATGTCCGCGTATTCCGTCGATTCCTGCTGCTTTCCACATTTTGTCAAACTCAGGTTCTAATTCAGGACGTGAAGAAACAAAACAAGCATTCATAAAAGAACGATCTTCCTTATCCAAAACAGTTCCCGAAAACATACTATTCCGATCAATCTCACCGTAAATCATCGAAGCTTTATCCTGATTTATTTTTTCAATCCATTTTAATCCTCCATTTTGTTTAAGCCAACGAAGTGTCAACATACAAACGTAAATTGAAAAAACTGGAGGTGTATTATACATCGAGCCACCTTTGATATGAACTTGGTAATCTAACATGGAAAGCATTTTTCTTCCTGATTTGCCAAGGATATCTTCACGAACAGCAATCATGGTTGCACCTGCAGGACCCATATTTTTTTGAGCACCAGCATAAATTAAGGCGAATTGATTTCCATCTACAGGCTTACTGAACATATCTGAAGACATGTCGCAAACAAGCGGAACATTTGTTTTTGGAAATGATTTTATCTGGGTTCCGTAAATCGTATTGTTAGAAGTGATATGCAAATAGTCTGCATCCGTAGGAATTTCATAATTCTTTGGAATGTAAGCGTAATTTTTATCTTCAGATGAAGCGATCACTTTTGTATTGCCTATCGTTTTTGCTTCTTTAATTGCTTTAGCAGCCCAAACTCCTGTTGAAACATAGGCAGCAGTTCCATCTGTTCGCAATAAATTATAAGGAACCATTGCAAATTGAAGACTGGCGCCACCACCCAAATAAAGCACCTGATAATTACTTCCAACACCTAATAATTCTTTTACTAATTCTCTGGATTCATCCATCACTGCTTCAAAGTTTTTGCTGCGATGTGAAATTTCAAGGAGAGAAAGATTCATGTTGTCAAAATTGAGACAAGCTTCTGAGGCCTGTTTCAAAACATCAACAGGAAGTATTCCTGGACCAGCAGAAAAATTGTGCATTTTCTTGAGAAGAGTGGAAGTAGACATAGTTTATGTTTCTAAGCTTCCAAAATTACTCAATAGAGATGAGAAAGTGATTGAAGAGGGTTGGAAATTAGGGTATTTGAGTTAACTAGGGCAAAATCAGTATTTTGACTAACCAAATGGCTTCCTAATCTACAGTTCTCAAATACCCTTTTTTCTATTTATTCTTCTTTAAAACACGTCTTATCACATAATACAAGCCTGCTCCGATTAACCAAAGTGGCCAAAGACTAATAAATCCAAGAATTATAATCTGTAGACCATGCCATCCAGTGGACAATGAAGAAGCCATTTTGCTTCCTAATCCTGGTTCATATTCATCAATGTTTCTTTCTCGTGCGATCAACTCTTGACGAATGGTTTGGGGTTGATAAATGTTAAGCGTAATTGTGCTGTATTTAACTTGATCATCTTTTCTAAGATTTTCAATTAATGCATTGTCCGAATTTTCTTGCTGATGCAACATGCTTTCTTCAGCTGTTTGGGCATCTGCAAGTTTGTTTGGTTTATTGTCAACATTAAAAGCAAGACGTTGATTGAATTTAGCTATGCGAGCTTGAGCAAGTCTATTTGCAAACAAATCAAGGGTAATATCGTTTGTATTTACATTTCGGTAATCTAGATATTCGATGAATTGTACAAATGATTTTAAGGTAGTATCTAGATTTTCAACAGGGATACGAATGACAATTGTATTTGAAACCAAATAACGCAAAGTTTGTAAAGAAGAATCAATGCTGACTGGTTTTTCATCACTAGAAATAAGTTGGCTGTTCAACTTTGTATCGGCAACATAACCACCTAAACGGGAAACAATATTTTCAATTTTATAGGAGGTGCTTGCAACATTTTTCACTTTGAATCGAATGTCAGCAGTTCTTATAAAGCGATGTGTACTATCCAGTTTTGTTGGTCTTGCAACATTGGATTGCATCAGATATAAAAACTGTTGAAATTCATTGTTATTATTTTCGGTTTGATCATTAGGAATATCATTCGACGAAACTTTTGATGCGCCTAAAGGTTTGTTATTAAAACTTCCATCAGCATTTCCTGAAACAGATCGATTTTTTTCGTTCCCACTAGGTGGACTGTATGCATATGATGTTGATGAAATTGAATCAGTTTTTTTTGATTCATAAGCTTGACCACCATCGTAAGGAGCATGGTCAGCATTACAGGAATAAATAAAAATTCCTGTGAGCAATATTGCCGGGAGGATTGTGCGGAAGTTTTTCATGGTTTAGCGTTTTGACATAAACGCCATTAGTGGTCGCTTATGCTTGTTTTGAGAAAGATTAACAAGCGACCATAATTCCATAAATGCGCGGAATTATTATTTGCCAAAAAAAGTAAAATGAGATTTTAAGAAAAAGAATTTCTAAGGTTTCTTATGAAAGAGCTTATAGAAAAATCCATGTTTGGTGGTAACGGGCGGAGCTTTACTAGTGGTGCCGTTTGAATTAGCATTCTGATCACCGGTTGGATTCGTGTATTCATTGTCCTTCTTAGACTTATTATTCCTCGCATCAATATCTTCTTTGATTTGCCATTTTCCTTTTTTCCATTCGAAGGAATCATAAACAAATGTCTGCGAATAAAATTGATACATTCCTTCAGCTCCGCTTACCTCAGGTGCGAGGTGATCATAAACGATTCTTTTTTTGTCGTCTTCGTATCGTAAAGTCATAGAAACTTCGGCACGAAACTCAAAAATTACTCGTTTAGAACTGGTTCTGCCACGAACAAAAAGATTTTTTTCACCAAAAATAGGTTTGCCATCTTTTCCGAATGTAATAACATCAATGATTTTTTTCCATGTCAAATTATTATTGCCATCCCATCCGAGAATAGAATAATATTTTTTGTCCTTGTCTTCTGTGACAATGATTTTATAATAAAGTGCTCCAAACCATTTTTCGCAGGACAAAACAGCAAGTTCTGCATTTCTAATTTCTGCTGATTTATCATTTAATTCGTAAATGCTGAATTTATTTTCCTCGTTTTTTTTCTGAGGACCAGTTTTTGATTCATCTACAATGAGAAAACCATAATACATATAGCTTCCGTCATTTTTCGGAATATCCCAATTAAAAATGCGAATCGCATTGTCTGGCGATTTAAGGTTTGCAAGAAATTTAAGAGAATCAAAAGGAAAGTCAAATGCGCCTTCTAAGTTGATGGCAATGCGAAGAAGATCAATGAATTTTTTATTGGCGATGAGTTTATCCTGATCAGTGCCACAAAACATTGCAGGACCTATTTTTTTTAGCGAATCCTCATATTTAATGAGTTGTTTCTGATCCACGAGTTTAGGCTTAGAGAAACCTAAAAATGGAATCAGCAGCAAAAAGAATATAATTCTTAAATTCATAAGATGACCGCTGATTCTATAACGTGAAAGTTTGTGTCAATAGTGTATAAAGATACACCCAAATGAAAATGCCGACCCTTTTATAAGTCGGCATTTCCTTAATTTATGTGAAAAATAAACTAGGCATGTAAGGTTGCCTTTTTTGCCAATAATTCTTCTTTTGATTCTCTGTGGTTTTCATCGTCGACACAACAATCCACAGGACAAACAGCAGCACATTGCGGCTCATCGTGAAAACCAACACATTCAGTGCATTTATCAGTAACAATGTAATATAAATCCATACTAACAGGCTCGTGTGCATCATCAGCATCTGATGAAATTCCTGTTTTTGAAGTGAAAGCTCCTTTTACGGTTGTTCCATCAGCAAAACGCCATTCAGAACCTCCCTCGTAAATTGCATTGTTCGGACATTCCGGCTCACATGCGCCGCAATTGATACATTCGTCAGTTATTTTAATTGCCATAGTGTAACCCGCTTCTTAGTAATTTTGGGCCTGCAAATTTAAATAAATTATTTTCAAATAATACGGCAAATAAATTAGAATGAATCTTAAAGAACGAATTGAGGCATTTATAAAACTCGGAGAAGAAATTTCAAATGTCCTTAACCATCAGGCAATAACTTCTGGTGGAAAAAAACTGGATGCACTAATACCAGAAATACATCATCGAAACGGTTGGTTTACGGAACAAAATGTAATTCACCGTTTGCAAATTCTAAGTGAAGGTTTGAGTTCACAAAGAATGACTTCCTGGATAGAAGGATATTCTATAAATGAAAATAATAAGCACAAAACAGTCGGCGTTATTTTGGCGGGAAATATCCCAATGGTTGGATTCGATGATTTTCGATGTGTATTGATTTCAGGAAATAAATTCATAGGGAAATTGGCTTCAGATGACATTTTGCTAATGCCATTATTAAATGAAATATTAATTGAAATTGAACCTCGTTTTTCTGAGTTTGTTGAGTTTACGGAAGGACCACTTCGAGGAATTGATGCGATTATAGCAACTGGGAGCAATAATTCGGCGGAATATTTTAAACATTTCTTTTCCAAATATCCGAATATTATAAGGGGGAATCGTAATGGCGTTGCAGTACTTACCGGAAAGGAAAGTGGTGAAGAACTTTCACGATTAGGAGAAGATATTTTCAGGTATTTCGGATTGGGATGTAGGAATGTTACAAAACTTTTTGTTCCTGAAAATTACAATTTCAATTTGTTTTTTGAATCGATCTATCCATGGGGATCGACGATACTTCAGAATAATAAATACATGAATAATTACGATTATCATAAAACCTTGTATTTATTGAGTTCAATTCCTCTGTTGGATAATAATTTTTTATTAATAAAAGAAGATGCTGGAATTTCATCTCCTCCTGGAGTACTATTTTATGAATATTATTATTCTAAGGAAGATTTGAATACAAAACTTTCTAATTTGGAAGATAAAATTCAATGTCTCATTGGTAATTCAAGGGACATAAAGAATTCCATTCAAATTGGGAATTCTCAAAAAACAGGTCCTTTAGATTATGCAGATGGAGTAGATGTGTTGAAATTTTTGATTGAACTGAGCTAGCTTTTTGAAACTTCCTACATAAATTTTCGTATTTTGTAGCTGGCTAACAACTTCATCATGAAACACCTTTCCTCTGAATTTAGTGTGAGAAATTTATTTTTACTGTTTCTGTTTTCCCTGTTTTTCACAAGCAATGCAAATGCGCAGATTTTCTGGACTGAAAATTTTGGTATTGGTTGTAATCAAGGGCAATTAGTGCCTGCTTATGTTGGACCGAATGGAAGTTGGACTGTTACTTTACCTTCTGCCAATGGAACTTCCGCTAATGATTGGTTTATAAGCGCTACCGAAGCAGGAATGGGAATTGGAAATTGTGGAAATGGTTGTCTTTCAAATGGTGCATTAACTAATCGATCTTTACACATTGCTAATATTGCAAATTCTCCTGCTTCTGCTTTTTTCTGTCCCAGTGGAGATTGTGGTGCTGCTTATGATGCAGGTCCGGCTTCAGGAGCAATGATCACTGATAAAAGAGTTGAGTCTCCAACCATCAATTGCACAGGACAAAACACCATTACACTTTCTTTTGCTTACATGGAAGGTGGATCCCTTCCAAATGATGAAGTAACCATTTGGTATTTTGACGGAGTAACTTGGTCGCAAATCTCCGTTCCTACTGCTACAAATAATGCATCATGTTTTGGACAGGGTAAATGGACAGCCTACTCAGTTGGTTTGCCTGCCTCTGCTAATAATAATGCGAATGTAAAAATTGGTTTTCGTTGGGTTAATAATGATGATGGAGTTGGAAATGACCCTTCATTCGCTGTAGATGATGTTACATTAAGTACAGGTGCAGTAATTGCGCCAGCAGCAGCAATCATTGCATCCACAACAAATACTTGTATTGGAACACCTGTAAATTTTACAGATAATTCTTCAGGAGCACCTACGAGTTGGGCTTGGACTTTCCCAAGTGGAACTCCTGCTT
Organism: Bacteroidia bacterium; assembly: GCA_038237845.1. GTDB lineage: Bacteria > Bacteroidota > Bacteroidia > Palsa-965 > Palsa-965. The sequence continues at coordinate 105,019 of JBBRYH010000003.1, read as the reverse complement.
CTTCGACTGCTCAAAATGTTCTCGGTGTTACTTGGGCAACTGCTGGAACCTATACAGTTACGCTAACGGCAACAAATGCAAATGGAAGTAGTAGTAGTACGGTAGTTATCACTGTTAATCCTGCACCTAATATTATTGTTTCAGCTTCACCAACTACAATTTGTGTAGGACAAAACTCTACACTAAATGCTTCAGGTGCTTCAACTTATTTGTGGAATCCTGGTGCTTTGGTGGGAAGCCCTGTTATTGTTTCACCAGCCGTTACAACAACTTATACCGTAACGGCTACTAGCGTTGCTGGATGCACAAATACCGCCCAAGTAACGGTAACTGTCCAACCTTGCAGTGTACCTCAAGTTGGTTTTATTGCAAGTGACTCTTCTATTTGTATAGGAGATTGTATCAATTTTACTGATTTCAGTTCGAACTCGCCAAGCAGTTGGACTTGGACTTTTACCGGAGCATCAACAACAACTTCATCTGCGCAGAATCCGACTAATATATGTTATCCAACAGCAGGAAGTTTTGCAGTCACTTTGGTTTCTACTAATGCAAATGGAAATGGAACCTTGACTAAAACTGCTTACATCGTTGTTAATCCTTCTCCGAATGCAAATGCTGGACCTAACGCATCCATTTGTACAGGTCAAACTACCACATTAAATGGTTCGGGTGGCACAACTTATAATTGGCAACCAGGTAACCTTACGGGAAGTAGTGTATCTGTAACTCCGGCAACAACTACAACTTATACCTTGACAGTTACAGATGCCAATGGATGTACAGCTACTTCAAATGTTACCATTACTGTCAATGTTTGTGCTACTCCTGTTGCAGCTTTAAGTGCAAGTGATAATTCAATATGCGAATCGAGTTGTATTAATTTTAATGATCTTAGTACAGGTACACCAACAGGTTGGTCTTGGAGTTTTCCAGGAGCAACACCATCAAGTTCTACAGCACAAAATCCAACCAATATCTGTTATAATAATCCGGGAAATTATTCTGTTACCTTAATTTCTACAAATGCATTTGGAACAGATACAATTGTGATGACAAATATTATCAATGTTGGTGCAACGCCAACTGTAAATGCGGGTCCTTATACCACCATCGCAATTGGCAATAGCACACAATTAAATGCAACAGGTGGAGTAGGTTCATATTCTTGGTTACCACCAACAGGTTTAAATAATAGTAATATTCAAAACCCTGTTGCAAGTCCTACTGTAACTACAACTTATACAGTCACCTTTACTGATGCAAATGGATGCACGGTTACTGATACTGTTACAGTTGACGTTATTGAAGCGTATTCGATTTTTGTACCAAGTGCTTTTTCTCCGAATGGAGATGGACATAATGACGAATTGTTTGTTCGTGGGGCAGGAATAAAAGAATTGACTTTTCAAGTGTATGATCGTTTTGGAGAAAAGGTTTTTGAAAGTTCAAGTGTCAATGAAGGCTGGGATGGTTCATTCAGAGGAAAGGATATGAATACTGGAGTTTATACATGGTTTGCGACAGCTGTTTTTTATAATGCTACAACACAAACTTTAAAAGGTGATGTTTCATTAGTGCGATAAAAAATTTCAATTATGAAACGAATATTAATTTGTTTTGCCGTTTTTGGAATGACCGCTTTTTTAAATGCGCAGGATTTCCATTATTCAATGTTTGCAATGGCGCCGCTGTCTCTTAATCCTGCATTAACTGGAAATTTTACAGGTGATTTGCGTGTTATTAATAATTATAGAATGCAATGGGGGAGTATTTCGGCTAAACCATATTCCACTTATTCGTTTGGTGCCGATATGCCTTTAGTAAAACATGATAAGCATAAATCAAGTCCGGATTTTTTTGCTATTGGATTGAATGTAAATGCAGATAAAGCAGGCAGTACAAGTTTGGTGAATAATCAGTTTTCAGTTAGTGGTTCTTATAATAAATCATTGGATGGAGTAGGGGCGACTTTCTTTTCTGTTGGACTTCAGCTGGGGATGGGGCAACGTAGTATCAATCTAGGAAGTTCAAGTTGGGATAGTCAATTTAACGGGTTGCTTTATGATGCAACTTTAGCGAGTGGTGAAACAAGTTTGCCCAACGACCATTATTTATTTGGGGATTATGCAACTGGAGTTGCCATCTCATCAGTTGCGAATGATCGATTTAAGATGAGCGGTGGACTTTCTGTTGCTCACCTTAGTAGACCGGAGATTGAATTCCTAGGAGGAAAAGATAAGTTGTATATGAAAATCGGGCTGCATTATTCCGCGCAAGTTGCATTAGGGGAAAATTCGAATGCGTGGTTACTTCCACAATTGCAATTTGTTCAACAAGGGCCAGCACGAATTATTAATATGGGTGCAGGTATTAAATATAAATTGCAAGATCGTTCCCATTATACTGCCTTTCAGAACGACAGAGCATTTTCTATTGGTGCAATGTATCGTTTAAAAGATGCGATGACAGGTTATGTTAGAATCGATTTCGGCGCAATCGGTGCTGCTTTTAATTATGATTTGAATATTTCAGGATTGACAGCAGTTAGTAAAGGCAAAGGTGCCTTGGAATTTATGCTGATTTATACTGGAATTTATAGCGCTCAGAATACAAGAATGGCTAAACCCAGCTTTTTCTAAACTACCAAGACAGAATTTTCTTTTCCATACCGAACACATCTTTATCTAAGACTAATTGCTCTTGGATGCGGTTATTTGAAGTTTTGATAATGGAAACCCCTGCTAAATTCAAATCCAGTTTGTCAATTTCCAAATTCCAATCGGTATACGAACCTGACTTTGGTTTGAGTGAGTCGGGTAATTGAATGGCAGAACTGAAGATCATGGTGTATTTAGTTTTTGGAATTCCACTCATTTCATTTTTTAATCGACTTAATATTGGGATGATATTTTGAGGTGAATCTTTTGCCGTTATTAAAATAAAGAGGTGATTTTCGAAGGGGATGCTATCTTCAAAATTTCTCATTAAGTAGCTAGAGAATTTTTCTGTGTTTGGATCTTCAATTGATTCGGTAGAAGGTTTCGTAGAACAAGAAAAAAAAGTTGTAAGAATTATCCCTGAAAAAATAAATAAAGCAATTCGGTTCATACTCCTGATTTTGGAATACAAACCTAACTATAGGTAAGTAATATAGTCGGTAGTTAAGTGCTTGTAATCGGATAAATTTAACGAAGTTGATTTATAAAGCAACTATGGCTGATATTCATAGGCGCCGATATCCGGAAAACCGTCGAGGGTACGATTCATATTGCCAAGATCAAAAGGAATTAATATTCCAATAGATGAATCTCCAAAATCCTTTGCAGATGAGATAACATTGAGATGCAAATCATTTAAAATTGGATCATGAAAAACCGGGTCAAGATTGATTCGATTGTTTTGAAAATAAACAGTGTTTGAAGTGTTTACATCGGTTTTAATCACACAATTCTTGAAGAAATAATTAAACTGTGTAGGTGCAGCGGCATTTGAATCCAATGCTAATTCATTGTCAAGTGGACCATAAATGATGCAATTATAAAATTCAGCTTGAGTAAGATCTCTATAATTATTTAGGGCGTCATTTATTTTATACCAGTTATTTAATAAAACACAAGGTGTTGTTCTTGTATCAATATTCCAATAATCACCAAAACTGCAATGTCTGAATTTACATTTTCCGCCATATGCGATTGCTACACAGTATTGAGCACAATTAGAAACTGCAACATTGTCACCTTCAACCCAAGAATCACGGCCGTATATTCCCGCTAACGCCATATTCATGATCCGTGTATTGGTAATTTTTACCGTCGGATTTGTAGAAGCTGTATAGGTGCTGTCACATAAGATTCCAACATTTCCATTTTTTATGACTGCCCAATCAATAATATTATCGTGACTTTGTGTCGATAGCCAAATGAAATTCCACTGACCAGGTTCATCAGCATATTCAGGTTCTAAACGATCTCCTTGAAAAGTTACTGGATTAGAAGAAGAGCCTAAAATTTTTAATGTAGCACATGAATCGGCAGCTAAAACGCCATTATTATGAACATAAACTCTTGTTCCTGGCATCAAAGTGAGAGAACAACACGAAGGTATTACGGCATAACCATAAATAACGTGTGGTTTGTCGTTCGTCCAAATTTCATTGCAGGTTAAATATTGGTTGTAGTGGAAATAAGCATCTTGCCCAACTGCATTTAAAATAATCTGTTGGTGATTCCCATTCGTTTCAAATTCTATAGAATCTTCAATCATCAAGGGAGAAGCAGCATTATTAGGATCAACATCTACATCCACAAAGACATACATACTGTCTTCTCCTCTAAGTAAAATATCTCCAGTACTTACAGAAGGAACACCATCGATATTTAAATGGAAATTGGAAGAACTACCGCCGGCCAATTTGATGGAAGTTATTCTTACAGCTTTCCTATCTCGATTATAAACTTTGAATTGGCGAGTGGCAGAACCAACAGTCGTGAATACAGTATCAAATACAATTGTATCCTCCGAAAACTCAAGTTTTGCTGAAGAATCTTCATTCAATGGATCTTTTCGACAACCAGATTGAGATGCGATAATCAACAGGAATAAAATCACGACAACAATACCATTCCGCATTTTGTAAAGATAGGATTCGTTGCTAAGACGGGGAAATTGAAGAAAAATTGTTTTAATGTCTAAATAAACCAATTAATAATAGCTTTTTCGTATCTTGATGTTGGCAATTAAACCTCTTAAATTCAAAACATGAAAAAAATCTACTTTCTATTCGTTTGCTTATGCATCCCTTTTATCACGAACGCGCAATGTTTTGTGCAATTGCAACATACTGATGAACTTTGTTTTGGAGATTGCAATGCTTCTGCAAATGCTTTTCCAGTTGGAACAGGGCCTTTTGCTTATCTATGGAATCCAGGAAATATGACTTCCCAAAATGTAACAGGATTATGTGCTGGAAATTATACCCTAACAGTAATAGATCAATCTAATGGATGTGTTGCAACTGCCACTTTTGTAGTGACACAACCAACCTTATTGACTACAAATGGTAATTCAGGACCAGCATCTTGTGCAACATGTTGCGATGGTTTTGCTTATTGCTTGGGGATTGGTGGAACATCACCTTATACTTACGCATGGACGGGACCTAATGGATTTACTTCAAACCAACCGACCATTGCAAATCTATGTGTAGGAACTTATACCTGTTGTGTAACCGATGCAAATAATTGTACTACTTGTAGCACCTTTACTGTAACATTTTCAACAGGGATAAATGGCCAATCATCCCCTTCGAATTTTAGTATTAGTCCTAATCCGGCATTGGATTATGTTTCAGTAAATGCAAATTTTGATCGATCAACAACTTCGACGATTTCAATTTGCAATTTGCTTGGTGAAGTATTAATTGTAAAAAACTTTGACTCTACCAACATGCTCCATGAAACAATAAATATTTCAAATTTACCAAGCGGAATTTATTTTGCATGCGTAAAAGGATCCGGTGTAAGTTCCACCCAGCGCTTTGTAAAACAATAATTTTTTATAAAAACATCGATACTATTTTATGAAAAAAATTTTACTAATAATTGTTTTGGCATTTTTTCCTGTTTTCATTAATGCACAATGTTCTGTTCAAGTTGCTACTACTGATGTAACCTGTTACAATGCATGTAATGGAACGGCAACTGTTACACCAATTGGCGGAACACCACCTTATTCCTATGCTTGGAGTCCAAATTCTTCGACCTCTGCAAGTGTAAGCGGATTGTGTAATGGAGTGTATACAGCATATGTTACGGATGCGAATAATTGTGTTGCTACGGGTACCATTACAATTACCCAGCCTACTCAAATTGTTATTTCGTTGGTGCTAACCCCAGCCACTTCAAGTACAAATTGTGATGGAGCGGCTGTAAGTACTGTTACAGGTGGAACACCCCCCTATACTTACGCATGGACACCTTCAGGGGGGAATGGATCATCGGCAAGTAATTTATGCTCAGGTTACTACAATTTTTGCGTTACGGATTCCAATAATTGTCCGGTTTGTAGTTTAGTTACCATTGCAAACTCAGTAGGAATTCAGAACAATTCGGTTGCAGATAACTTTACAATATTCCCAAATCCGGCTTTGGATTTTGTAAACATCAGCAAAACCTTTCCAAAGGCTATAAATGTGCAGATGGAATTGTCTAATACATTGGGTGAATCAATCTCTGTAACTAGCTTTAAATCAGTTAATAATATCTATGAAAACATTAGCTTGGTTGGCTTGCCTTCAGGTATTTATTTCGTTTCGATAAAGACAGAATCAGGTAATTCGGTTAGCCGTTTTATTAAGGAATAGAGATGAAAGGTCTATTTAAAGCAATTTAAATCTTTTTGGAGATAAGATTTTACTTGTTATCTTTGCATCCCCGTACGAGATACGGCTAAGAACAAAAAATCATGAAAAAAGGAATTCACCCAGAAAATTACCGCCTTGTAGTATTTAAGGATATGTCAAACGACATAACTTTTATAACTAAGTCTTGTGCGGATACAAAAGAAACTATCAAACATGAAGATGGAATTGAATACCCATTGATTAAAATGGAGATTTCAAATACCTCTCACCCATATTACACAGGCAAAATGAAGCTTGTTGATACAGCGGGTCGTATTGATAAATTCCGTACTCGTTACGAAAAGAAGAAATAATCCAATCGCTAAGGCGGATTAACACATATTAAGTCCCTCCGTATTACACGGGGGGATTTTTTTTGTTCAACTTTGTATACCTTGATCCTCATTGAGAGAGAACCTGTAATAAGAAATAAATATGTCAGCTTTTCGAATTGTTTTATTTGATGATGATTTACGTGAACAGTTTCTTCCATTAGCTTGGACGCGACCAGTTGCTGATTTTCGAATTGGAATTTTTACCATTAGAGAAAAATGGGAATTTTACCTCAAATCAGAAAGTACAACCTTTACAGTTGATTATTTAGCGGATTATAATTATCCATTTAAAGGTGATGTTTCTAAATTTCATCTTTGGATTAATGGCAGAGTGGTTCCTAACGAATTACTTGCTTTAGAAGTAATTTCTTTGAAGCCTGGTGAAGCATTAGTGAAAGGAGAAATGATTATTGCCATAAATGTTGGGAATGATGCAGCGCCAATTTCATTAAAAATTAAAGATCATTTGAACGGTGATTTTTCAATAAAAGACACGCATACACCTGTAATCATCCTGCAACGCATAAATGATATTTTCAGACATAACGGGCAGGCAATTATTGAAGATTTTGAAATTTTAGAGGGAAGAAAAAGTGAAGTGCTTTCTGCCTCCAATACTATTCTAGGAACTCATCCTGTTTTCGTAGGCAAAAATGTAAATGCTGAAGCTTGTATAATCAATGCTACCAAAGGCCCTGTTTATATTGGAGACGGAGCTGAATTAATGGAAGGTTCATTGCTAAGAGGACCATTAGCAATTGGAGATGGAGCAACAATTAAAATGGGTGCGAAAATTTACGGTGATACTACCATTGGTCCCGGATGTAAAGTGGGAGGTGAAGTTTCAAATTCTGTGTTTTTTGCTAATTCAAATAAAGCACACGACGGATTTATTGGCAATTCTGTAATTGGAGAATGGTGTAATCTTGGAGCTGATACTAATTGTTCTAACCTTAAGAATAATTATGGAGAGGTTTCTGTTTTCAATTATTCCATTGGAGGAAACGAAAATACAGGGATGCAATTTCATGGTGTGATTATGGGTGATCATGCAAAATGTGGCATTAACACCATGTTTAATACAGGAACTGTTGTGGGTATGGCTGCAAATATTTTTGGTGGAGGTTTTCCTTCTAAATTCTTGCCTGATTTTGTTTGGGGTGGTCCTGACGGAATTACAGAACATCAAATTGAAAAAGCAATTGAAATGATTGACCGCGTTTATAGCAGAAGAAATAAAAAGCTTGACAAAGAGGAAATCACCATGCTCCATAGTGTTTTTAAGAAAACTGAGAAATTAAGAAAATAGGAATTTGTCAATAAGGCAGTGTTTGGTGACTGGCACGTTCATTGACTAATAATAATAGAAATCCTCGCGGGTAGAGCGAATGAAAGCGAAAAAGGCCTAAGAAATGTTGAGGTAACAAGCCGCTGTGTTGCGGTACTGACAAATTGACCCAAAATATGAACAGAAATAATTTTTTAGAAGCATTTGACATGTCCAATATATCTGATGAAGAAACAGAATTTATCCCATTGATGAGTTCGGAGGATGAAGATCAAATGAACAAGGAAGTGTTGCCGGATATACTTCCTATTCTTCCCTTAAGAAATACCGTCTTATTTCCTGGAGTGGTAATTCCAATTACAGTTGGTCGTGATAAATCAATAAAGCTTATTCGTGAAGCGCACAAAGGCAATAAAACAATTGGCGTTGTTTCACAAAAGAACGATACAATTGAAGATCCACAATTGGTGGATTTAAATGCTGTTGGCACTGTTGCTTATATCATCAAGATGTTGCGAATGCCAGATGGAAATACTACGGTAATTCTACAAGGTAAACGCCGATTTATTCTTGGAGAAGAAGTACAAAACGAACCTTACTTAAAAGCAAAAGTTACTCCCTTTGTAGATACACTTCCTAAAAAAGGAGATCAGGAATTCAAAGCAATTATTGCTTCAGTGAAAGACACTGCATTAAAAATTATTCAGAATAACCCCCAGGTTCCAACGGAAGCTCAAATTGCCATTAAAAATATTGAAAGCAATTCTTTTCTGCTCAACTTCATTTCTTCGAACATGAATGCAGAAACCGGAGAGAAACAATCTATTCTTGAATTAACGGATTTAAAAGAACGTTCTATCCGTGTATTGACTTTACTTTCGAAGGAATTTCAGATGCTTGAACTGAAAAATCAGATTCAATCAAAAGTGAAGGTGGACATTGACAAACAACAGCGCGAATATTTTCTTCATCAGCAAATGAAAACCATTCAAGAAGAATTGGGTGGTAATCCGAATGAGCAGGAAGCAATGGAGATGAAGGAACGTGCCAAAACAAAAAAGTGGAGTAAAGAAGTTGCGGCAGCTTTTGCAAAAGATATGGCAAAGTTGGAACGGATGAATCCTAACGCCGCAGAACATTCTGTTCAAACAAATTATCTTGAATTATTACTCGACCTACCATGGCAGGAATATTCAGAAGATTTATTTGATTTGAATAAAGCACAAAAAATTCTCGATCGTGATCATTTCGGACTTGAAAAAGTTAAAGAACGAATTCTTGAACACCTTGCCGTATTAAAATTGAAAGGTGATATGAAAGCACCTATTCTTTGTTTGTATGGCCCTCCTGGAGTTGGGAAAACTTCATTGGGTAAATCCGTTGCAGAAGCATTAGGAAGAAAGTATGTGCGCATGTCGCTTGGCGGATTAAAAGATGAATCTGAAGTGCGCGGACATCGTAAGACTTACATTGGTGCAATGCCAGGAAGAATTTTGCAAAACATTAAAAAAGCAGGTACTTCTAATCCTGTTTTTATTCTTGATGAAATTGATAAAGTTGGCAATGACTGGCATGGTGATCCTTCTTCCGCTTTATTGGAAGTTTTGGATCCGGAGCAGAATTCTACGTTCTATGATAATTTCGTTGAACATGATTATGATCTTTCCAAAGTTCTTTTCATTGCTACCGCAAATTCGCTTGGAACAATTCAACCTGCTTTGCGTGATCGACTTGAAATAATTGAGGTTCCTGGCTATACGACTGAAGAGAAATTAGAAATTGCGCGACGTCATTTGATTCCAAAACAATTGGAAGATCATGGTGTGAAAAAGTCTCAAATGATTTTGAATGATGCAGTACTCGAATTCATGATTGAAAATTACACACGTGAGTCAGGTGTTCGTGGAATTGAAAAACAAATCGGAAGAGTAGTTCGCTATGCGGCGAAAAACATTGCGATGGAGAAAAAATATAAAATAAAACCTGTTGTTGACGATCTCCAAAAAATTCTAGGCCCCGCTCATGAAAAAGATCGTTATCAAGGAAATGATGTGGCTGGTGTGGTAACAGGATTGGCTTGGACACAAGTGGGAGGTGATATTTTATTTATTGAAACCAGTTTGAGTCGTGGAAAAGGAAAATTAACCTTAACCGGAAATCTGGGTGCTGTGATGAAAGAATCTGCAATCATTGCGATGGAGTATTTGCGCGGACATAGTGATAGTTTGGGATTGTCTGCTGAATTATTTGATCATTACAATGTGCATGTGCATGTACCGGAAGGTGCTACACCTAAAGATGGCCCTTCAGCAGGAATAGCAATGCTAACTGCTCTTGCTTCTGCATTCACACAACGAAAAGTAAAAAGAAATCTTGCAATGACAGGAGAGATTACCTTACGTGGAAGAGTTCTTGCCGTTGGCGGTATTCGTGAAAAAATACTTGCTGCAAAACGAGCAGGAATAAAGGAAGTAGTTTTGTGCGAAGAGAATCGTAAAGACATTGAAGAAATTAATCCAACTTATCTAAAGGGAATTAATTTCCATTATGTAGAAAAAATGGGAGATGTTTTAGAATATTCTTTATTAAAAGAAAAAGTGAAAAATCCATTAATACTTTCCGTTCCGGGGGAAACAAAACTTTCAAAGGTAAATTGAACTTTGTATTAGCGTAAAAAATAAAAACTGTCGTATTTGAAAAAAGTACAGCAGTTTTTTGTTTACCACTTTTTTTATTTAAGCCAGAATCTTGCCTGTTCTTTATGTTCAATATGAATCAGGAAATTATGCGCATTCTCTATATCTGGGAAAATTTCAATCGCAAGTAATTTACTCAAGGTTTCAACATAGAAAATAATGTCGCGATTCATCATTGACAAAATAGGCTGTCCGGGTTCATCGATGAGCATAAAACGATGGCCATAAATAGGAAATATGCGTGAAGCTTTGGCTTTTGCTAACTTGATAAGATCTGTTTTGTTTGCTTTATAAATTGTGTCAATTTTCTCCTTTATTAATTCCAGATCATCCGGGTAGGAATAAAAAACCGGAGAATACTCACTAGGTTCACCTGAATCACCATAGATATTTATCGCTTTTTTGTCAAGACCATTCATGCATTTGTAAAAAGTTCGAAGTGCGACAGGGAATTTAAATCCCATTTCATTTTCAAATTGATTGAGTTCTTCCTCTGTCAATCCTTTTTTCCATTTTGAATTTGGTTGAATCTGGAATGCAAAAAGTGTTCTATCTAACTTTATCTGTTTCCAGAATTTTTCGCTTATTAATTTAATTTGTTCAAAGTATTCCACCGTATTTTCCGGTTTCGGCAAATGAACAAGTTGATAGTTGGACATGGAGATTTTTATTTAACTGCAAGGACTTAATTATATTCGGTTTCGCAAGTAATTATCTGTGAATTTTCGATCAATGCGTCCGCAAATATAATTTAATGGGCTGATTGAATTAGAGATTTAAAGGAACAAATCAAGATTCATTTCAAATGAAACGGAATTAGGTAATCTATTTTACTTCTTTTTGTTATCATTTTCACAAATTTCCAGGACGATATTATGTGTCGTTGATAAAATTTTCAGAAACTCCGAATTCTTAGTGTTTTAAAATCTGGTTTCTTTGAAAAAGTCAGGCAATAAGAAGCATATTTATTCGTTATCACCGTGATCAAATTCTTATCTTAGAGCCACCAATGAAAAGAACTGCGACCCTTCTTGCAATTATCAGTATTTTCTCCCTAACAAGCCTTTGCGCACAAATAGGAGGAAGTGCCGTTTTTGCTTCTCTTGATCTTCCATTATCTGCTCGTGCTGCTGCACTTGGAGGTAATTGTATGGCATTAAATGATAATGATATTAATCTTGCGACCTGGAATCCTTCAATGTTGAATGCTTCCATGCACACGCAGTTAGCACTGAGTTTTGCAGATTATTTTTCTGATGTAAAATATGGTTATGCGGGATTTGCTTACGACGTTAAAAAAGTTGGAACCTTCGCTTTAACTGCAACTCGAATTGATTATGGAACTTTCAAGGAAACTGATAATACAGGTGCAATCATCGGTGAATTTTCTGCTGGGGAATATGGAATAAATGTTGGATATAGCCGAATGCTTGACAGTAATTTCACTTTTGGAGCAACTGCGAAATTTATTCAGTCAAATTTGTATTTATGGAATGCAGCAGGACTTGGTCTTGATTTAGCTGCACGTTATAAAGTTCCTCACAAAAATTTCACTACTTCACTTTTGCTTCGTAACATGGGAACGGTGATCAACCCTTATACCGATGGCGTAAAAGAAAAACTGCCTTTTGAAGTAGAAGCTGGTGTCGCTTTTAAACCTCAACACATGCCTTTCCGTTTTTCTTTTGCATTTACCAATTTGCAGAAATGGGATTTAACCTATATTGATCCAAACAATCCACCGGAACTTGTAGATCCTTTGACTGGTGATTCTATCAAGGTGAGTAAATTCAAAACTGCTGGCGATAAATTTGGAAGACACTTGGTGGTCGGTGGAGAATTATTACTTGGTAAAGCCGTTTCAATTCGATTCGGATATAATTATATGCGAAGAAAAGAATTGATTGTTGATGGAAGACATGGCGCTGATGGATTCTCCTTTGGAGTCGGGATTCATGTTTATAAATTCAATTTCAGTTACGCCCACGCGGCTTATCATCTAGCAGGAGGAACCAATACTTTTACTTTGACAACTAGTATTTCTGATTTCTATACTAAGAAGTAATCGTTAGTATAGAAAATAAGTTCTAGCGAAATTCTTTCCTTAATTGTTCTGTTGTGATTTCTCTTTCAATCGCTCATAAATTAAAATGTTGAGTAACAAGAGTAACATTCCATAAAATACATCCTCAAACGGTATACTTAGTAATCTGAACCCTATAATTTCATTGGAGTTATACCATACCACAGGTTCCTGAAGTCCTGTCCCGGTTAACAAACCATTCACTATGAAAAAAGGAATTAAGAGTGCAGGGTAAATTGAAAGTAATTTCCCAAACCATTTAACTTTAAAAACAAAAAGGATTAGTAAAATAAATAATCCTGATGAAAGGAAAGTTACAGAAGTGTACCATTTGTTGTAGAAGAATATTCCGGTAAGAATTAAAAGAGAAGATAATATTGTCCCAACTATTTTCTCTGTTTTGGGTTTCCATTGCGGGTGGAAAAAAAGTAATAGACAATGATATGTGAATAGACAAGCATAGGGAATACAAAGGAAAAACAAATATTCTTCTATGGGTAATCCAGCAAAATTAATACCAAGAGTATAAGTCTCGCTAAATCCCCAGATGCCGATTTTTGTAAAAAGAATATCCCAAAGAATAAAAATGACGGATGAAATAAAAAGAGCAGGGAACAAAAATCTGAACTGTCGATAAAAATTCAGCTTTGGATGAAAAGAAAATACCAGTGGAACACTTAATGAGCAAAGATCAATAAGGAGGTATGTTGATTTCATTAGTACTATTTATTTTTTGCTTCTTTGAAATATTTCAAAGGTACCCATAACATACCAAAACACTCTCCTTCGTCTTTGCCCAAATGTTTGTGATGTATTTTATGAGCTCTTCTTAAAGCTCTGAAATAAAAATTATCACTATTTCTTAGAAATTTAATTCTTTGATGGATGAAAATATCGTGGATGAAAAAATAAGCTGCACCGTAAATTGTAATTCCTAAACCGATATAAAATAAATAATTATATCCTTGTTCAGCACCAAAATAGAAACCCAATATTCCTGGACATGCAAAAATCAAGAAGAAATAATCATTTTTTTCAAGAAATCCATAACTGTCTTTTTTATGATGATCATGATGCAAGGACCACAATAGTCCATGCATGACAAATCGATGTGTAAGCCACGCTACAGCTTCCATGCTAATGAAGGCAATGATTACGATTAGAATATTTATTAGAATTGGCATCCGATGGTTTATTGAAGGTTTAGCACTGGCGGATAAAATTTGGTTTGCATTGCATCTTTTGTGAAATGATCAACAAGTTTTGGGAGGCATTTTCGAAACCAAGTTGTGTATAAATGAGGATTTAATTTTATATCATGCATCAGGAAGTTTGTATCTGCAAATTTCCAGTTTTTTACTTCAGTAGGATTTGGAATGGGATTTTCTTGGGTTATACCAATAAAAATGTGATCGAATTCATGTTCAGTCAAACCATTTTCAAATTTTGATTTATAAATAAAATTAAAAACTGGGAAAACTAGTGTATTGATTCCCATTTCCTCAGGTAATCGACGCGCAATTGCATCTTCTACTTCTTCGCCAAATTGAGGATGACTGCAACAAGTATTTGTCCACAAACCTCCAGAATGATATTTTTCATCAGCTCTTTGCTGCATAAGTAATTCTCCGTTTGAATTAAATAAAAATACAGAAAAGGCACGATGTAAAAGTCCTGCCTCGTGAACTTGCATCTTTTCCATCTTTCCTATAGGAGTATCGAAATCATCTACGAGAATTAAAAATTCCTTTTTCATATACAGATGTATTAAATTATATTCATTTGTACCTTAAACATGGAATTCAACATCAAACCTACTTTCTGTCCACTGTTAATACGAATTCTTTCTGTAATTATTTTTTTTGCAGGAACTCCTTTTATTTTTTTGAAAAGGGATTGATAATAAACATAGGCAAGATAAACACCTCCTCTCGAGGATACATGTAACATTCGAATTCCAACTAATGCCTCAACAAATTCTGCTTCAATGTCCATTTCAATTTCCTTCTTTTCAATTTCACCGAAGTTGCCCATATCTACATTAGGGAAATAGGTTCTACCAAGACTTACATAGTCATCTTTCAAGTCTCTTAAGAAATTCACCTTTTGAAAAGCACTTCCCAATTTCATCGCAGATGGTTTTAGTTTTTCATAAAGTTTCAAATCGCCTTCTGTAAAAACAAAAAGACACATTAATCCAACCGCCTCAGCAGAACCAAAAATATATTTTTTGTAACCTTCGTCATTGTAAGTGATCTTTCGTAAATCCATTTCCATACTCTCTAAAAAAGTATTTATCAATTTTATATCTATAGAGTAGGTATGAACAACTTCCTGAAAAGAATTCAGAATAGGATTTAGGGAAATTTTATTTTCAATAGCATCGTATGTATCCTTCTGAAATGTTTTCAGTAATGTAGCTTTGTCGTACCCATGAAAGCTATCTACAATCTCATCAGCAAGTCGGACAAAACCATAAATGGAATAAATTGGATTTTGCATCCTTTTACCAAGAAACTTTATTCCGAGCGAAAAACTAGTACTATAAGTTTGGGTAGTAATTTTACTGCATTGAACAGATACATTGTCATAAAGTGACTTCATGCGCGTGTTTTTTAAAGTGTGAGCAAATTTGTTCTGCGGCTATTTTGCCGGAAATAAGTGATGGAGGAACACCAGGACCCGGAACTGTAAGTTGTCCTGTATAAAACAGGTTTTTCAATTTGTTGTTTCTTATCCCTGGTTTGAGAATTGCAGTTTGCGCAAGAGTATTCGCTAAACCATATGCATTTCCTTTATAGGAATTATAATCTGTGATAAAATCGTTTACGCAATAGCTTTTCTTGTACTCGATAAAATCCCTTATGTTTTCACCGGTCTTTTTTTCGAGTCGGGTCATCATTTCATTAAAATAGATGGCTCTTGTTTCTTCATTATCCTTTAAACCAGGTGCAATTGGCATAAGTAGAAATATGTTTTCATGCCCAGCTGGAGCGACAGTACTATCTGTTTTGGACGGACAACAAACGTAAAATAGGGGACGATGGGGCCATTGCGGATCTTTGTAAATTTCTCTCGCGTGCAAATCCAAATCCTCATCAAAAAACAGTGTATGATGCTCAAGAGAGGGAATGATTTTACTAACTCCTATGTAATAAATCAGGCAAGAGGGTGAAAATGTTTTTTTATCCCAATATTTTTCTGTGTAATTTCGATAACGTTCAGGTAAAAGTTTTTGTTCAACATGATTGTAATCTGCTGATGCAACAGCGCCATCAAAATGATGTAACGTATCATCTACTTTTATTCCCGACACCGATTTTTCAAGATCATTTATAACAATTTCATTTACACTTGAATTAAAATGAAATTTTACCCCTTCCAATTTAGCTACACGTACCATCGCTTCTACAACTGCTCCAAATCCTCCATGAGGATACCAAGTACCTAATTTTAATCCTGCATAATTCATTAAGCTATATAGGGCTGGAGTTTCTGCTGGCATAGCGCCAAGAAACAGAACAGGAAATTCCATTAAGGAAATAAGCTTTGGGTTTTTAAAATAGTTCCGCACATGTTTACTGAAGGAGGAAAATAAACGCATGCGTAAAGCACCTTTTATTACTTCTAAATCGGTGTATTCCATAATGGAAATGCCGGGCTTATAAACAAGGTTCTCAATGCCAAATTCATATTTTTCCTTGGCGTCCTTCATGAATAAATGCAATTGCTCACCTGCACCTTTTTCGATGGATTCAAAAAGATCTACAAGTTCATCAAATGAAGAGGGTATTTTTATGTTTTCTTGGCCTTCGAAAACTACCTCAAAAGCAGGGCTCAATAATTCAAGAAAATAAAGGTTCGAAACTTTTTGTCCGAAATCTCCAAAGAATTTTTCGAAAACATCAGGCATCCAGTACCAACTTGGCCCCATGTCGAAAGTATAACCATTATCGGTTATAAGTTGCCGTGCTCGCCCGCCAGCAGTTGAATGCTTTTCGAATACATGTACCTCGTGACCTGCTTTAGCGAGATATGCCGCGGCACTCAATCCTGAGAATCCTGAACCAATAACTGCAATTTTAGACATTGTATATGTTTAAGGAAGATACGATATTGTTAAACAAATGGTTTTATAATGTTCCTTGTAATTCTGATAAGGATCGAACCCAAGTCATGTTTTTAACGTTCTTTGCCTTACTGATAGCTCCAGAATTTCCAGACAAGAAAAGGTATTAATACTGTTTAAGAAAAGGCAATAATAGTTAAACAAAAGGAATTATCCAAATATTCATGTTTTTTCAGAAAACATGGTTTAGAAACAGCTTTGTGCGGATGTAGGGTTTATTTGTAAATTGTACTGGGTTTTGGTTTTTGCCGAAACAGGTATTTTTATCTAACTATTATGTGGAACGAAACTCAGGATCATCTTAATCGCATTTTTACTTTTAAAGACTTTACAGAGGCTTTTGCCTTCATGACCAGTGTCGCATTTGTTTGTGAAAAAATGAATCATCATCCTGAATGGACTAATGTTTGGAATACCGTTGAAATAAATCTAAGTACACACGATGCTGGAAATATTGTGACGAATTTGGATAGAGAACTTGCAAAGGCTATTGATGAAATTTATGAGAAGTATTCGCGCTAGAATTTTTCTTTTTTGCGTCCCCCTCACTGTATTTTTTATTTCTGGCATTTCTCCAACTAATTTGGAAAAGGAAATTGCAGTATTAAATGCGGATACAGTACTCGCACATGGTAATTGGGGTTTCTTAGTAATGACCGCTGATAGTGGAAAGTGGATTGCTTCGCATAATATGCAACAGACGTTAATTCCTGCAAGTACTTTAAAAATTCTAACTACTGGAGCTGCATTGGGTTTGTTAGGACCGGATTTCAAATATGAAACACGTATTGAATATGATGGTACTTATAATAGCGTTAGTGGTTCAATTACCGGTAATGTTTATCTGAAAGGATCAGGCGACCCTACATTAAACTCCGAACTTTTTCCGAATTCTGGTGACAGTATTTCCCTTTTTCAAAGTCTGCCTTTTCGATTAACAGCAATGGGAATTAGAAAGATTGATGGTAATATTATTGGGGACGCTTCTTGTTTTGATGAAAATCCTATTCCGGATGGATGGACTTGGAGTGATATCGGACAATATTACGGAGCAGGAACTTGCGGACTTGCCTATTCTGATAATTCAATAAGTTTATTTTTTGATTCTTCTAAAGGTGATTCCTGTATTTTAACTTCGACAAAGCCAGTTTTAGATAATGTAAATTACAGATCTGATGTAACCACAAAAGGGAAAAAAGATGAGGCTTTAGTTTATGGCGCTCCATTTGGTAATATCTTTTATGTACATGGTACTATTCCTGCTGGTAAAAAGGAGTTTGAAGTAAGGGCTTCAAATCCGGATCCTGCTTATCAATGTGCGAAAGATTTTTATGAGTTATGTCTGCCGAAGATTTCCATTTCTGGGAAACCAACAACAGTAAGAAGAATGAAAGTTGCAAATGAAAATATTATTACCAAGCGCAAAACACTTTCAATTATTTATTCACTTCCATTGTCTCAAATTGTTGAGCAAACGAATATTCATAGTGATAATACTTATGCAGAGCAACTTTTAAAAACCCTAGGAATGTTGAAGGGAAAAGGTGGGACAACAGAAGATGGAATTGAAGTAGTAAAAAATTATTGGAAATCCTTGGGCGTAAACCTGGATGGACTTAATATGACCGACGGCAGTGGACTTTCCCGTTCGAATGGAATTACAACATTAATTCAATGTTCCATTTTACAGAAAATTGCTTTGCAGAAATGGTATCCATCGTTTTTGAATTCTCTTCCCGTAGCAGGTAAAAGTGGGTCTATGACTAATCTTTGCAAAGGAACCTTTGCTGAAGGTAACATGCACGCGAAAACAGGATATATCAATCGTGCTCGTGGATATGCAGGCTTTGTTAAATCTAAATCCGGTAAGCTTTTGTGTTTTTCGCTCTTAGCAAATAATTATTCTTGCACACCAGCAGAAATGAAAAAACGTCTTGAGAAAATTCTAATTGCAATTGGTAACCTGGAATAAATCAATTCTTAAAAACTTACTTTTCAGTTTTTAATAATTTTCCTGTACTCCAATGTTCTGTTTTGGTCACCTTCCCTTTAGCATCATAATAAATCCAATCGCCGGTTTTTCTGGCCATGAACACAGTTGAGCCTTCTGGTAATTCCTGGAATTGACCTTTAAGCGATGGCTGACCATTTTCGTAATATTCATTGAATGAACCGGTATATCCATAGACGTACCAATTGTATTCTGATTTTATTTTGCCGTTGCAGTAATATTTTTTTACAGGCAGAGGAATAGCTGAAGTTGGATTATAATTTAAACTCAAGAGTCCGTTTTCGCACCATTGCATTTCTACGCATAACAGACCTGCTTTGGTCCATTTTCGAATTCTGGTAATTTTCCCATCTTTAGAATAAGTAGTTTCCATTAACGAATCAGAAGCGACTTTGCGATCTAGTTTTATGGTTCCTTTAGGAAAGAATAGGGTGCCAACTGGAAATGTACTGAACCATGAATTTGAATAGTCAAAATCAGATTTGATTTTGCCATTTTCATACCACTCTGTACAATGACCGATTTTATTTCCGGTTTTATCAAAATGATATTCTGCCATTTTTTTTGTCAGGCCGAAATCATAAAAAAGATCCCAATCACCTGTGCGGAATTGATCACGAATGGTGTAGTTGGTATCAATGCGTGAAAAGTTATGATCAACAAGTGAGGTGTCTTTGTAACAGGCCTGGTTTTTCTCTTGTGCAGTTAGCACTTGAAAGCCGGCAAAAAATGCGAATACTAATAGGGCAGTTTTCATAACAAACGTGTGATTATAAAGTAAGTCATACCAAACTCATGCCAGATGTTTGATCATGGCATTACGAATAGCAGAAAAATCGTCCTTGTTCAGCGATGCACCGCCTATTAATCCACCATCTACATCTGAACAAGCAAATAATTCTGCAGCATTTTTTGGATTACAACTTCCTCCATAAAGGATAGAAATTGACTCTGAAAGTTTTGTGTTAAATTTTGTTGCAATACTTTTTCGGATAAATGCATGCATTTCTTGGGCCTGTGCTGAAGTAGCGTTAACACCGGTACCGATGGCCCAAACTGGCTCATATGCTATGACTACTTCCAAAAAAGAAAATTCACTTAATTTAAAAACGGTTTCTTCTAATTGTTTTGTAATTGTTTCAAAATGTTTTCCTGAATTTCTATCTGTAGCAGTTTCTCCCACACAATAAATTGGTTTCAAGCCGTGACTGATTGCCGCATTTATTTTTTTTAGAAGAAGTTCATTTGATTCATTGAAAATGCTTCTACGTTCTGAATGTCCGATGATAACAAAACGCGCACCAACAGATATGATCATAGGGACGGATACTTCACCTGTAAAGGCTCCTGTTTCTTCAAAATGGCAGTTTTGAGCTGCAACAGCAATTCCATCTGTACCTTCAATGGAGCGTGCGACTGCTGAGATAAAAGGAAAAGGGGGAGCTAGAATTGTTAGCAATCGTTGGTGGTGAGCTTTACTGGCATCATAAGCAACTTCGGTAGCTAGCATCAAAGCTTCTCCGTAATTCTTATTCATTTTCCAATTGCCGGCAATTATCTTAAGGCGCATTTTTTTGATCTGGTAATTTTGTGAGCTAGGATTTACTTTTCTTATTTTGTTTTGTCGATTTAATAAAGGACAATACTAATGGTTGTAATTAATGACTACATCAGTTTATTGTAATCTGACTCTTGGATCCAACAGGGCATAAACAATATCAACAATAATATTAATTGCAACAAAGCAGGTAGAGAAAATCAATGTACTTCCCATAACAACTGGAAGGTCATAATTCAAAAGGGCTTCAACTACTGCGTTACCAATTCCTTTCCAATCAAATACCGCTTCAACAAAAGCAGCACCAGCCATTAATCCTGCAAACCAACCTGAAATAGCTGTAATAACCGGATTAAGTGCATTCTTTAAGGCGTGCTTTACAATTACTTTAAAATTACTAAGTCCTTTTGCACGAGCAGTTCGGATATAATCCATTGACATTACTTCGAGCATTGAACTTCTTGTCAATTGAATGATAAGTGCCAATGGACGAATTCCTAAAGTAAATGCAGGAAGAATTAAATTCTTCAAATCAAGATCGTCTTCTCCTGTATAAATATTAGGTGAATACAGACTTCCAAGATTTTTTAATCCCGTCCAATCATGCCATACATAACCAAAGAGCCATGAAATAATCAAAGCAAAGAAAAACGATGGGCCTGCCATTCCTAAAGTAGAAATGACAGAAATTAAGCGATCCCAAAATGAGTTTTTGTAAATTGAACTGAAAATTCCAAACATGATTCCAAATAAGGAAGCAAAAAGTATTGCGCTAATGGCTAAGACAACAGTTGCTGGGAAAGCTCTTCGAACAATATCCCAAACTGGTCGTTGACTGATATAGGATCTTCTTAAATACGGTGCTTTAATGTAGATGGATTTTCCATTGCCAATACTGACAATTTTTGAAGGATGGCCATACTTTAAAGTATCAAGGTAAAAATGATTACTACTATCTTTTGCACTATGAATTGAAAAGAAAGAAAGGTCATTTAAGAACATGAAATATTGCGTGTGCATCGGAAGATCCAGATTCAAATCTTTTCGAATAATTTCTAAGGATTTTTCATCCGTATGCTGACCCAATCGCATACGCGCAGGATCACCTGGAAGAACGTTGAAAAGCAGGAACACGGTAGTGACTACCCCGAATAAAACGAGGAAACCATACATGACACGCTTAACAATAAATTTGATCACTTAGGATTAATGCTACTTGTATTTTTGTATAACTTCTGAATACACGGGGAAATCATTAGCATGCCACATTGCTGTAACAACACCATCTTTCAACATGAGTAAACCGGGGTTTGAACGGATAACAGTTTTTAATGCAGTTTGATCCACACTCAACATCGGATATTTTGCGCCTGTTTCAGTTCTGAATGCTGCAGCTTGTTCATAGGATGCGCTGGATAAACCATTGAAAGGTGTTCCATTTTTTTGGCAGTCATCATAAAATAAATTTACTTTCCCCATCACACTGCGATCTGCCTTTTCAATATCAAACATGATTAGCATAAACTGAATTCCTTTTCGTTTCAGCAAAGAATCGTTCAAGTTCATTCCTGATTCTGGATCGGTCAGATTAAAATCAAGAACCGTTGCATTGCAATTTCCTTTACGAATTATATTATCATAGCGACAGAAGAAATTCCAAGTGCTATCTGGCAGATTTTCCATCGTAAACATTTTGTAAGGTCCCATACTATCATTGTTATGATAATAATAGAATTGAAAAACAACAGAATCATTTTTACAACCAGTTACTTTCGGATCTTTTCTTTGAGAAGCATCCCACAAGTTTGTTCCTATTGCATAGGGACGGAAATCAATAATCGGAAGATGACGATAGGTGTAAACAGGGAAGGCAAAGGATAGAAAAAGGCCAATTCCTGCAACTCCTGCTAGTACAATTCTGTTTTTGAATAGGGGTTGAACATTTTGCTCGCCAACAAAAATGATAGAAATTAATATCAATAAAATTAAATCCTTCCAGAAGGATTCCCATGGCGTGAGTTTGATCGCATCTCCGAAACATCCACAACTCGTTACCTTATTACAGCAAGCCGAGTAAAAGGTAAGGAATGCAAAAAATACGATCATTGCTAAAAGGAGCAATAAGGTCCATCGCACCTGCAATCCTAAAATAAGAAACAGACCTAAAGCCATTTCAAATCCACAAATAATAATGGCCAACGGAAGAGAATATTTTCCGAAGAAATCATACATCGGCTTTAATGAACTTTCGGAAGTTTTTTGTGCAGCCTGCTCACGTTCTTTTACACAAGGAATCGTAGCATCTGTCTTCCCTTCAATTTTCATATCACAACTAAATCCTTGGCCGAAAACCTCAAAATATTCTTCCAATTTAATACTGAAACCTACAGGATCATTTGCTTTAATAAACCCGGAGAAAATAAAAAGTCCGCCGACCAAGAGACGGCAAATATGTGTGAGCCAACGAAAACGACCGAAAAATGTATTGCCGTTAATAATGATGACAAGAAGTCCTAAAACAAATCCCAAAGACATTTTACTGAAACAGGGCGGACAAAGAAAGAAAAATAAAGCTGCAAGCCCTAAGGATGCAATAAAACGAAAAAGTCGACTTTTTAAGAATCCCATATTTTATTTTTCTTCTGAAAGACGGATCAAAGCAAAGATAGCGTAATTGATTATGTCGAAGTAATTGGCATCAATACCTTCTGAAATAACAGTTGCACCTTCGTTATCTTCAATTTGTTTGATTCGTAATAATTTTACTAAAATAAGATCAGTTAGACTGCTAATGCGCATGTCTCTCCATGCCTCACCATAATCATGATTTTTATTTTCCATCAACAACTTAGCCTCTTGTGCGTATTTCTCATACAATTTTATCGTTTCATCAACAGGCATTTCCGTTCTGGAGTCATTTTTTAATTCTATCTGTATTAAGGCAATTATGGAATAATTAACCATTCCAATATATTCTCCTTTAATATCATCTGCTATTTTCTGATTTCCATTTTCTTCAATCGTGCGAACGCGTTGTGCTTTTATAAAAACCTGATCAGTTATTGATGAAATTCGGAACATGCGCCATGAAGTTCCATAATCGCGCAATTTTTTGGCGAAGATGTCCCTGCAGATTGCTATACTTGCGTCGTACTGTTTCGACGTGTTTGTCATAATTAACTAATGAAGGCCCAAGATACGCAATTACACCTGTTTTGCAGAGCCCTTTCCCTGGATCTTTCTAAGCCTGCAGTTATGGGAATTCTTAATGTAACTCCCGACTCATTTTACGATGGAGGTCGATATATTGCGGTCGAAAGTGCTCTTAATCAGGCCGAAAAAATGATTTTGGCGGGAGCAAAAATTATCGACATCGGTGCGGTTTCTACTCGACCGGGCTCAAAAGGTGTTTCTGTAGAGGAGGAGTGGAATAGATTGAAAGATATTATTGAAGTCCTCCGAGAAAAATTTCCGAAAACGATTTTATCAGTCGATACTTATCGAAGTGAAATTGCAAGGAAAAGTGTACATGCAGGTGTGCATATTATTAATGATATTTCTGGTGGAACAATGGATGAGCAAATGTTTGAAACGGTCGCAGAACTGCAAGTGCCCTATATTTTAATGCATATTCAAGGTACACCTGATATGATGCAAAAAAATCCGGTGTATGGAAACGTTATAGAGGAGGTGAAATCATTTTTTGAAATACAAATTGAAAAGTTGAAGACCCGTGGCGTAAAACAGATAATTCTTGATCCTGGTTTTGGTTTCGGAAAAACAGTAGAGCATAATTATCAATTACTTAATCAACTTGAAGTTTTTGTAGGCATGGGCTTTCCTGTTTTGGCTGGCTTATCCAGAAAATCAATGATTACTAAATTATATGGTGAAAAACCAGATGAAGCGCTTACTGGAACAACAGAAGTCCATAAAATTGCTTTGCAAAAAGGAGTGAAAATTTTACGAGTACATGACGTAAAAGAAGCGATGGCATTAGTTCAAGAATATTAGTTGCTAATTCGCTTTAGAACTTCCAACCTAAATCTCCGAACTAAAAACTTACCTTTGAGGTAATGATCAACTGGCTAGGCATAATATTTCTAAGTTTTCATTGGGAAGATGCCGTGGATATTTTCCTCGTTTCTGTGTTGATCTTTCTGCTTTATCGTTTAGTAAGAGGCACTGCTGCTTTAAATATTTTTGTAGGAGTTGCAGTATTCTATTTATTCTATAGGACTGTAAGACTTTTTAATCTGGAATTATTTTCCAGCATTCTTGGCAAATTTATTGACGTTGGTGTAATTGCTTTACTAATTGTTTTTCAACAGGAATTACGTCGCTTTTTCCTTTTTATCGGAACTTATAATGTATTGGGAAATCAAAGAATCAGGAAGGCAATTTTTAGTTGGGGTGATGATGGAAAGGCTTCTACGCTTGACATAAATGCTGTTGTAAAAGCTTGTCGAAATATGTCAGAAACCAACACTGGTGCTTTAATAATTATTACACGAGGTAATGATTTAAAGTTTTATACCAATACAGGTGATCCAGTTGAAGCCAGAGTTTCTGTTCGAATGATTGAGAGTATCTTTTTTAAAAATAGTCCTTTGCACGATGGTGCAGTAATTATTTCTAGTAATGTCATTCGTGCAGCACGTTGTGTACTTCCCGTTACAGAAAACAACGATTTCCCGGCTCATTTAGGAATGCGTCATAGAGCAGCAGTTGGAATTACCGAAAATACAGATGCTTTAGGAATTGTTGTCTCCGAACAAACCGGCGATCTCGCTTTCGCAAGAGATGGAGAAATGGAAAATTCTATTACTTCAGAAAAATTGAAGGAGCTTCTTGAGAAATATTTGAGTAATTAGCACCTAGAAATTCCAAAACTAAAAATCCAAATTCCAAACAAGTATCATTTGGAATTTTGATTTTTTGTAGATTGGATTATTGGCTTTATTTCCCTCCTTTTTTAATAATCTCGTCAATCATTACACTATCCGGAATACCGATGTAAGTAATGAGGACTTTTGACTGTTCTGCATAGGAAGTATTGGGATAATGCTCAATAATGAATTCATAAAGTTGTTTTGCTCTGTCACCACCATGATTTACATCTTCAAGATAAGTATCATAGACAAAAGCCGCCACAAAACAAGCATCTGAATATTTGCGGTAATTTTTGTGATTAGCAAGAATGTTTTCAAGATAATCAGCTGCTTGTTGATATTCCTTTGCCCCCTGAGCAAGATCGGCAGCACGGAAAAGATACTCGGCTGTCATCGTATCAATAGGATATTTTTGGATGAAATCGTTATAGGCTTTTAAGGTTCCCATGGCGTTTTTCATATTATAGTTTTTATCCGCCTGCATTATTTTTTCAGCTGAATCAACCATGTTCTTATATTCCGATCTTGCTTTAACTGTAGCAATGCTATCCTGCTTTAATTTTTCAGCTGCTTTTTCCTCTGGCGACTGACATGCCGAGAAAAGTAAAACGATTCCAATTGAAAGAGCGAAGAAATAGTTCATTGTTGAGTTATTGGTTATTGGTTATTAGTTATTAGTTATTGGTGATTTGTGATTAGTTATTGGTCTTTTGTTATTCATGAAATTGGTTTCTAATTTCCAATCACCAATCACTAATAACTATCTAGGGAATCTCATTTTATAATCGACATCCACGTTTCCTTTAGTGATATCATTCAGTTTTCCTTGCAATAATCTTCTTCTTACCGCATTTATCCGGTCCGTAAAAAGTTTTCCTTCTATATGATCGTATTCATGCTGAATAATACGTGCAGCAATTCCTTCAAAAGTTCCTTTATGCGATTTAAAATGTTCATCAAGATAAGTAATACTGATCTTCGGCTTACGCAAAATATCTTCTCTGATTTTAGGAATGCTTAAACAACCTTCATTGAATTTCCATTCGTCACCTACTTCGTCTGTGATTTTTGCATTGATAAAAACTTTTTTGAAATCAGCCAAAGCAGCTTCTTCTTCCGTTTCCGCATCTTCAGAAAATGGTGTAGCATCCACAATAAAAAGACGAATTGATTTACTGACTTGTGGCGCAGCCAATCCAACACCTTTTGCATTGTACATGGTTTCGAACATATCTGCAATCAATTTTTCCAGATGCGGATAATCTTTCTCAATTTCCTTTCCGACCTTCTTCAAAACCGGATCGCCAAAGGCAACGATGGGTAAAATCATGGAGGCAAAGATAATCAGAGAAATCAAGTGGCAAGCATCCAACAGTAGCTACATCAGATTTTTTGCAGGTTATATTTTCTTTCAATTTCGATTCTGTGGGTTGAGTATCTGACATTCATACAAAAAGAATTAATTTATGAGAGAAATATTTCCTTGCCTCTCTATTTCAGTTCCATCGATCAACGTTGCACGAAGGAAATAAGTAAAAACTGCCGTTTCGCATTTTTCATTTCGCCATGTTCCATCCCATCCTTTCGCAGAATCAGAAGTGGAGAAAACCATCTCGCCCCAACGATTATAAATCTCAAATTGTAGGCTCTTTATGCAATTCCCCCTCACGAAATATATGTCGTTTTGATGATCACCATTCGGGGAGAACGCATTTGGCAAAAAGAGATCTCCACATGCAACATCAACATAAATGGTAACTGAATCCGTTCCCGAACATCCTGCAGAATCAGTTTGTGTTAAATAATAAGTTGTTGTAACGGATGGAGACGCTATCGGATATGGACAATTCGTACAACCTAATCCTGTTGAAGGAATCCAAGTGTAGTTAACATTTGAAGAAAATGGAACTATGGAAAGTGATACGGATTGCCCTGCCGAAATTGTTGCATCACAGCATGTGTTAAAAGTCCCGGTTGAAGATCCTGATATAGTAACTGAATTGGAAAAAGAAATTCCGCAACCTGTTGTGGCAGTTACAAAATAATTTCCAGAACAAAGTCCGGTTGCAGTTTGAGTAGTTTGAACCGGTTGAGTGTTCCAGGAATAGGTAACGTTTTGAAAATTCGCGCAGGAAGAAAAACTAGCAGTTGCACTTCCATCGCAATGAGAACAACTTGATGGGAATGAATTTATAGAAAGGGTTATAGCATTTGAATTTACGAGAGTATATGACGCGACGAAGCTATTACCGCATGCATAAAGATTGTTGTGCGAAGGATCAAGTTGCAAATCATAAATAGTTCCGGGCAAGGAAATGGTTGACGTATTGACCAATAGTGAATCATAAATTTTAAGCAAATAGGAATCCCCGACATAAATATTTCCACAAGCATCTGCATCCAATCCTCCCGACAAGAATGACGTTGGTGAAACAACTACACTGCCGGTTAAAGTGCCGAAATTTTTGTTGAATCGTTTTAAAACTGCACCATCAAATAAGAAAAGTGAATTCAAATTATTTGCAGCACCATTGAATCCGTTGGAAGAGGTGTAAAATACACTTGCGTTTTCTTGAAATGAAAATCCATCTGGTACGGAATATGTCATTGGAGTTAAGGAGGGAATAGGGACTTTAATGATATAATTGTTAAATGTCGGATCATTAAGATTTGAACTTAGGGCGGTTCCCAAATAACAAAATGAACCCGCAACGTCCAGTGTCATAAGTGACATATCATGATAACTATTTGAGGTAGATAAAATATTCATTATGGAAAGGCTCAATAGATTTGTATCTAATATTCCAACTTGTGAAAAGCCGGAAGTTCCTCCTCCTCCGATAATAATTTTATTTAAACATGGACTGAATGCTAATCTCCAATATTCGTTCATTTGCCAGTCTCCAGTCCACGTTCCTGATAAAATTCCAGCCGAATTTATTTTGCAAATTAATGGATTAACAGCAAATGGATTGTCCCACCCTGCAGCGTAAATACTGCCCGTTCTGTTATCTACTGCAAAATCGGCGTAAGCAAGTCCAAAGAAATTCGATGCAAGGTAAATCCATTGCACATTTCCTGAGCTGTCAAATTTCTCGATTTGTTCATTTCCGCCAGATCCGAATATATAAACATTACCTGCATCATCATGGTTGATATCATAGGCTGAATTTGACGTGGGTGAAAAAGGAAGTGTAACCCATGGATCAATTATCAATATTCTGTTCGCAATTTTTTCTGAAGCAGAAAATTGAACTTCGTTTCCCGACAATGCAAAATTAATTTTTGCTTCATCTCCACCATCATAATTTGAAATGGGTGCATGTTCAGAAAAATTTCCAATTAGGCTTTTGAAATTAAGATTTCCTTCTGCATTTAACTTTATTTCTGAAACACCATCGTAGCTGATTTTTACTTTCGATAGATCAGCACCTGCATTTACAATTAAGGTGTATTTTATTCCTTTTTCCCCTTCAGGAAATGAAAACTCAACATCAATTCCCGGGTAAATATTTTCATATGTTATTTTTTCAAAAGCATCCGAGGAAATTCCATTTTGCTTACCCGAAGGAAATGTGTAGTAAAAAGAAACTTTATGAGAAGAAGAAATCACTAAATCAGGATTAGCACCTACCCAATTCATCCTCACCATATTTATTTCCGGTTTTTCTTTTTCTCGATCAAAGTCCATTTCATTGCCTCCTTCAGCTTTATAAGTTGTAGTTCGATAGATTACACTACTTTTCGTAAAAAACAACTCTACGCCATCACAATAACTGCCGAACAAAATATTTTCGTTGTCTTTTAAGGCTGGATATTGTCCTTTATTTTCGATGAATGTTTTGGTTGAAAACGGAGTTGCTGTCCAATTCAGTACAGGCGAAATATTATTTTGCTCCTTCTGCGCATGAAGCAGAGTCACAAAAAGAAAAGGTGGTAATATTATCTTTAAAATTGAACGCATAGCGAAAGTTTAAATTTTGAGGAATAAAATTGGCACAGGAAATTTAACAAAGGTAGCCAATTGAACCTAACGAAAATCTTGCAAGATTGAACATGTTCAACGTCAAAGCAAAAGACAAATTGCCCTTAAATTATTTTAATTATCGAGAAAATATAGTCAGAAATAAAATTTACTGCAAAACGAAGGAAATTCTCCATATGATAGGATGAGAACACTCATTGTTCACCTTTTCAGTGAAGCCATATAACTCTGCAAAATAATCGTCGCGCTGATTTCATCCACCAATTCTTTATTCTGACGATCCTTCTTTTTTAATCCCGAGTCTATCATCGTCTGAAATGCCATTTTAGAAGTGAATCGCTCGTCTATTCGTTCAATTTTAATACGGGGGAATTTCCCTCTTAGTTTTTTAACAAAACCATTGACGTGAGGTGTCGCATCAGTAGCTTCTCCATTCAGGTTTTTCGGTTCTCCTACAATAATCGTTTCGACTTGTTCTTTCTGAAAATACTTTTCGAGAAAAGTGAGAATTTCATTGGCATGAACTGTTGTCAAGCCCTGGGCAATTATCTGCAATGGGTCGCTCACTGCAATGCCGCAGCGTTTGGTTCCATAATCTATTGCGAGTAATCTTGCCATAGGCAAATATAGGAAGCAGATGGTGCAGATTAACACAGAATTTATCTGCTTTTCTCAGTTATAGATGGGTCGTCTGCGTTCTATTCGTATTTTCGTACCGATTATGAAAAACATACAAGACATCATCGAAATGGCCTGGATTGAGCGTGGCAAACTTTCTGAAAAAACCACCGTTGACGCCATCAATTCCGTTATAGAAAAACTCGACAAAGGTGAATTACGTTGCGCAGAACCAGATGGCGACAAATGGAAAGTAAATGACTGGGTAAAAAAAGCTGTCATTCTTTATTTTCCTACTCGTAAAATGGAAACATTTGAAGTTGGCCCAATGGAATTTCATGATAAAATGGCGCTAAAGCACAACTATGCTGAACTCGGAGTCCGTGTAGTTCCTCATGCTGTTGCGCGTTATGGCGCATACTTGGCAAAAGGTGTAATCATGATGCCTAGTTATGTAAATATTGGTGCATACGTTGATTCTGGAACAATGGTGGATACATGGGCAACTGTTGGTTCTTGTGCGCAAATTGGAAAAGATGTGCATTTGAGTGGAGGAGTTGGAATCGGAGGAGTATTAGAACCTGTTCAGGCGGCCCCAGTTATTATAGAAGATGGTTGTTTTATAGGATCGCGATGTATTGTAGTTGAAGGGGTTCATGTTGGAAAAGAAGCGGTGTTAGGTGCGAATGTAGTGTTGACAGCTTCTACAAAAATTATTGATGTTACAGGAGAAAAGCCAGTAGAGTATAAAGGTTTTGTTCCTCCGCGTTCTGTGGTTATTCCCGGAAGCTATTCTAAAAAGTTTGCTGCAGGAGAATTTAATGTTCCATGTGCGTTGATTATCGGCCAACGTAAAGCATCTACAGATTTGAAAACATCATTGAATAATGCGTTGAGAGAATATGATGTTGCGGTTTAATTTAATTAATTTTTGCCTTTCGACTTGTTCTCATTGAAAAAAATTCTACTCATACAAACAGCCTTTACCGGCGATGTAGTGCTTGCGACTCCTGTCCTTGAAAAACTACATCGTGTTTTTCCTACTGCCGAAATTGATTTTCTGGTGAGAAAAGGAAATGAAAGTTTGTTGGCAGGCCATCCTTTTCTTAATAAAGTATTGGTCTTCGATAAGAAGAATGGGAAACTGCAAAATTTATGGAAACTTCTTTTTCAAATCCGTAAATCGAAATATGATCTGGTTGTAAATATGCATCGTTTTGCGTCTTCCGGCATGTTAACGGGTTTTTCAGGTGCAAAACAAAAAGTAGGTTTTGATAAAAATCCAATGTCCTTTTTATTTACCCGAAAAGTAATTCATGAAATAGGAAATGGTAAACATGAAGTACGAAGAAACCTTGAGTTGATTGAAAATTTCAAAGACGATGGTGATTCCAGACCCAAATTATATCCATCTGATGCCGATCGGAAACATGTTTCTTATCAAATAAAATTGGGTCAATATGTTTGTATGGCACCAACTTCAGTATGGTTTACCAAACAATGGTCGCTTGAAAAGTGGGCCGAATTAATTAAACTTATTCCTCCGGAAATTGCCGTTTATCTCTTGGGTGGACCCGGCGATGCAAAGGTTTGTGAAGAAATTGTGAAAAGATCTGCTCGTGAAAATGTCGCTAATATGGCTGGGAAATTATCCTTTCTCCAATCTGCTGCATTGATGGAAAAAGCCTCCATGAATTATGTTAATGATTCAGCACCTATGCATTTTGCATCTGCCATGAATGCCCCTGTAACGGCCATTTATTGCTCTACAGTGCCTGCTTTTGGTTTCGGTCCTTTATCTGATAATTCTAAAATTGTGGAGACGAAACTTGACCTGAAATGCCGCCCTTGTGGTATTCATGGCCATAAATCCTGCCCGGAAGTTCACTTTAAATGTTCCCTTTCGATTGATCCAAACACCGTGTTGGCAAAAATTGAGTAGATATTATTGAATATTAGCTTAAATTCGCGCCATGTTTTCGCCAAGGAATATCTTCATTACCCTTTTCTTGTTTGCTCTTGCAGCTTATTCTTGTCAGAGTGCTCCTGAAAAAAGCAACTTCAAACCTCCGGGTGTTTATCATATTCGTTTGGAACTTGGAAATTATTGGGCAGGACGTGAAGGTGAAATTTATTTCGATTTTGATTCCACTGCAACTAAACAATCCATAAATTATTTTAAGTACGACGAAAATGATTCGATAATTTATAATCATACGTTTGAAGTTGAAAATGGACTGATGGATTCTGTATACCTATATGCTCAGGATGCAATTCGTAATGATCGATTATTTATTGTAGATAAGTATCAGCCAAAGGATGCGAATACTTTGACACTTGAGATTGTTGCAAATGAAAGAAAACTTTCTTGTAGTTATAATAACGTCTTGAAACCGAGTTTGCTTTCCCCTGAATTTAAAAAACTCGTAGCCATGATGAATAAATGTCTTGGCGATTCTTCTTTCGTTAAATAATTTCCTTTTTCTTATTTCACTTCGTTTCGGGATAGAGTTGTCCTGAACGTATAAGGTGTTTCTGTACCTTCGTACTTCCAAATGGAAAATCATTTAAAACATTTTTCTTTTAAAGTAATTGCTGAAGAAGCGAATAAACTAAACATAGATGCATATGTGATTGGTGGCTTTGTACGTGATGCAATCTTAGAAAGAGAATCCAAGGATATCGATGTTGTAGCTGTGGGGAAAGGCAAAGGTGAAAAGGCAGTTGGGATCACTTTGGCAGAAGCCGTGGCTGCTAGACTTAAAGTAAATGTCCATGTTTTCAAAAATTTCGGAACAGCGCAAATTAAATTAGGTGAGTTGGATATTGAATTTGTAGGAGCAAGAAAAGAGTCCTACAGTCGCGATTCCCGAAAACCGATTGTGGAGGATGGTACCTTAAAAGATGATCAGGATCGACGGGATTTTACAATCAATGCACTTGCAATAAGTTTGAATGCTGAAGATTTTGGAAATTTACTTGATCCATTCGACGGCATGTCGGATATGAAAAACAAAATCATTCGAACTCCATTGGATCCTGATATTACCTTTTCAGATGATCCATTAAGAATGATGCGTGCAATTCGATTTGCCACTCAATTGAATTATATAATTGAAGAAAAATCATTCGAATCCATTCGTAAAAATGTAAAACGAATTGAAATCGTTTCCAAAGAAAGAATAATTGATGAGCTTAATAAAATAGTAGCAGCGAAAGTTCCTTCGGTAGGTTTTAAATTATTATTTGATTCTGGATTGCTGAAAATTATTTTTCCTGAAATGGTAGCACTTCATGGCGTAGAAGTTGTGAAAGGTCATGCGCACAAGGATAATTTCTATCACACTTTACAAGTCTTGGATAATGTTTGCACCCGATCTGAAAATTTATGGTTGAGATGGGCTGCTATTTTGCATGACATTGCAAAACCAGCTACCAAACGTTATGAGGAAGGACATGGCTGGACCTTTCATGGTCATGAAGACAGAGGTGCACGAATGGTTCCTAAGATTTTTACAAATTTGAAATTGCCATTAGATAGTAAAATGAAATATGTGCAGAAACTTGTACAATTACATTTACGTCCAATTGTTTTAGCAAAAGCAGAAGTAACAGATTCTGCAATTAGGAGGTTATTATTTGATGCAGGCGATGATGTGGATGATCTTATGAAACTGTGTGAAAGTGATATTACTTCAAAACAGGAAGATCGTGTTAAACGCTACTTGAAAAACTTCGAACTCGTTCGAACAAAATTATCGGAAATTGAAGCGAAAGATAATATTAGAAATTGGCAACCTCCTGTTACGGGAGAAGATATCATGAAGGCTTTTAATATTACTCCGAATATTCAAGTAGGAAATATAAAAACTGAAATACGTGAAGCAATTTTAGATGGTGTTATTCCAAATGAACGTAAAGAAGCTTGGGAATTAATGAAAATTGCAGGAATGAAAGAAGGATTAAAAATAGTTGCAGGTTTTGAAAGCCCTAACCCCGAAAAGTTGCCTGTGAAAAAAACAGAAGAATAAATTAACTCCATTTTTGGCCTTCGAACTTGAATGTCAGAATTCAATTATTGCTTAAATGAGAATTCCATCCAATAAAATTTCAGATATCATTCAGTTTTTTAGAAATGAGCTTTCTGCCAAATATGAAAAGGACGAAATAGAGAAATTTATTGAGTTTTGTTTTGAAGATTTTGTCGGCTATTCAAAAGCAGATTTAATTACGAAAACCGAAAAAACAGTAAGTGAATCTGAATTATTGAAATTTCATTTTGCGGTAAAAGATTTAAATAAAGGTAAACCCATCCAATATATTTTGGGAAAAACCTTTTTTTATGGATTGGAGTTTGTTGTAAATTCCAACGTACTAATTCCGCGACCAGAGACGGAGGAATTAGTGAAATTAATTTTGGATGATGCTAAATTGCACAGTGAAAGTTTTTCAATTATTGATATTGGAACAGGAAGTGGTTGTATTGCTATTTCACTGAAGAAAAATCTTCCGCGATGCCATGTATATGCTATGGATATTTCTGAGGAAGCATTAAAAGTGGCTCATGAAAATTCTATTCGAAACACGTGTGATATACATTTTATTAAAGGTGATATTCTGCGTAATCAAATGCTCGAAAATTTGCCAGCTTGCAGCATTATTGTTTCAAATCCGCCTTACGTAAAACTATCTGAGCAATCTACCATGTATGAAAATGTTCTTGAACATGAACCACATCTTGCTTTGTTTGTGCCCGATGAAGATGCGTTGGTTTTTTATAAATCAATTGCAACCATCGGGAAAGCAAAGTTAAAAACAGGGGGGGTAGTTTATGTTGAAATCAATGAAGCTTTGGGAATTGATACCGCATTGGTTTTTCAACGCG
Organism: Bacteroidia bacterium; assembly: GCA_038237845.1. Taxonomy (GTDB): domain Bacteria; phylum Bacteroidota; class Bacteroidia; order Palsa-965; family Palsa-965. Next base: position 70,136 of record JBBRYH010000003.1, on the reverse strand, counting down.
AAGGGTATAAGGATGTTCAGTTGCTACAGGATATGCAGGGAAAAGACAGAATCATAAAAGCTTCGGGATTTTAGCTGTAAAACTTTAAATTTTCTTTCGATCATATTCCTTAAATTTAAGGTGTGAAAATAACAGTCATCACGGCTTGCTTTAATAATGCTGATACGCTAACTGATACTATAAATTCAGTTTTGAATCAGGATTATGAAAATGTGGAATATATCATCATTGATGCGGTTTCAACGGATGGTTCACTTGAAATTATTGAGCAGCATAAAAAGAATATTACAAAAATTGTATCCGAAAAAGATGGTGGAATTTATTTTGCATTGAATAAAGGGATTGAACTTGCAACTGGAGAAGTCATTGCGTTTTTACACGCTGATGATATATTTGAAAATAATCAGGTGCTATCCAATGTCATGCATGTTTTCAAGGAAAAAAAGCCCGATGCCGTTTATGGTGATTTATTTTATGTGGATCGAATTGATACCAATAAGATTATTCGAAATTGGAAATCCGGTGCTTATGTTGATGGACTTTTTCTGAAAGGTTGGATGCCACCTCATCCTGCATTTTTTCTTAATAAAAGTTGTTACATGAAATTTGGCATTTTTAATACCGATTTCAAATCCGCTGCTGATTATGAATTAATGCTGCGAATGATTCACAAAAATAAGATCGTTATAAATTATTTGCCTCAAGTGATGGTGAAAATGAGAGTCGGAGGAACCAGTAACGTTTCTGTAAAAAATCGAATTCGTGCAAATCGGGAGGATCGACGTGCATGGAAAATAAATGATTTGAAACCAGGAATTTTAACTTTTATCAGAAAACCCTTATCGAAAATAAAACAGTATTTTAAAAAGTAAGGGCTTGTTTTTTGCTGGAGCCTATTTTACCAATGTAACCGTTTCTTTCTTACCAAACCGAAAACCTTTTTGTTCTGATTTCCATTGTATTTATCAGGATGAGCAATACGATTTCCAATCCAGGGGTAATGTTTTTTCTCCCAATCGCTTCTACCTTTAAATGCATAACTCATATCCACACTCGTGGATAAATAAGAATCCTTGTGACTGGAATCTCCCCGTTTATTACCTGGTGAAAAATTTTCAGCAAAGGCTGGCGAAACATTAATTTCATCAGTACGATTAGCTAATTCCACAGCCAAGGAGGAAGGAAGTTGATCAGCAGAAGCGTAAGTAGTGCTTACATCATCGAGATAATCTGTTGCTGTTGTACGCCATGTAAGACTCCATCCGATATGATAATTCTTATTAATAACAAAATAGAATCCAGCTGATACTGGAATAACAGCGGTGACTTTCGTATACTTTTTGCCTTCTGTCGTAAGTGGTCTCAAAGCAACCATTTCGCCTTCATAAAAAGTTTTTGGGTTATGATAGACAGCTCCTGCACCCATTCCCACATAGGCTCTAAAGCCGTTCTGGTGTCGGTAAGTTCGTCCCAGATCATTGACTTCATAAAAATAGAATTGCCCTTGAACAGCGGTCTCAATTAAATCATTTCTGAAATTTAAATTTCTTGCGTTACGAGCAGGATTAGACGAAAGTTTGTCATCACCAGCGATTCGAAGCCATGAAATATTTCCCATTACGGAAAATTGTCTAGTGATTTTATAACGGACAAAACCTTCTACATCGATGTTTGTTTTTTGCAATTTCAAATCAGCAACAAAATCGCGCCTTGTTAATTCATTTCCACCGATGTCACCTAAATAATTTGATGCGCCAACGTTTATTCCTGTTTCCCAAAAATATTGAGCAAGAATAAACTTAGGATTTGAAAGTAATAGTATGGCAACCAGAATGCCTTTCAGCGAGCTTGTATATATTCTCATATTTGGGATTTTGATTGTTTATTCTACGTAATCTTTTCCCAAAGGTTCCTGATTGTTAACAAGTTGTGGAAATGAAAAGAGGCCCTGTTAAACAGCGCCTCTTGATATAAATCACAAATATTATAAGTTTAGAATTTTGCGCGAACCTTACGATGCTTTCCTTTTCCACCTTTAAATAAGGAACTATAATGCGAGCGATAAAGGGAAGATTTTCCACGGATAACGTATGAAAATTCAACCGTAGAAGTAATGAAAGAATCGTTATGCGTTGGGTCGCCACGCTTGTTGAAATGTTGATTGCCATCTACTAAATAAGAACCGTATCCGTAATTATAACCATACCCTGGTGAAGGTGGATTTAATGATGCACCATAAGCATTTGCAGCCGCATGGTCTGTTCTATCAGATAATGCAACAGCGAGTGGGCTTGATAATGTACTTGGATCAGCATATGAAGTACTGATGTCATCCAAATAATCAGTGAAAGTTGTTCTCCAATTAAGATTCCAACCAATTCTATAATATTTATTGATTGTAAAATAGAATCCAACTTCTGCAGGAATATCGAAAGTGATTTTTGTGTACTTATGATTCTCTGTCATCAAAGGACGAAGCTTTACCCATTCTCCATTATAAAAGGCTTTCGGATTGTGATATAAACCACCAATCCCCAAACCTATATAGGCACGGAAATTATCTTTATAACGGTAAGTATGCCCAAGGTCATTTACTTCATAAAAGAAAAACTGACAGGTTGCACTTGCTTCCCAAGTATAATTACGCATACTAAGATTTCTATAATATCGTCCTGGATTTGTACTAAGGCTATCAGCTCCACGTAAACACTGGTAATTAATTCCCGCCTTGATTGAAAACATGGACGAAATCTTGTAACGTGCAAATCCACTCGCTGCTTGACGCGTCTCTTGAAATTTTAAATCCGCAACAAAATCTCTACGAGTGAGTTCTTTACCACCCATATCACCAAGAATATTGGCAACACCAACTCCACCGCCGAAATCCCAGAAATACTGAGCTTCTCCAATAACTGGAGCTAGAACTATTACGGCCAAAAGTAGCAACTTACGCATATTCAGTTTTTTTCGGTTTTTACCTTATTACGAAATAACAAAAAACAGAGGAGAATTCCAAATAAACCAACGAGTTAATTGTTAACAGAAATACACAGTTTCCTGCCTTGTTAGATGTGTGGATAATAACTGACGACTAAATTGCAATCACCATGTACCAATCGTTACTTTTGACATCTTGCAAAAACTCATAAATGGAAAACAAAGTTACCTCACTTTTTAACATCAAATATCCCATTATTCAGGCGGGAATGATCTGGTGTAGTGGATGGGAACTAGCTGCAGCGGTTAGTAATGCAGGTGGACTCGGTTTAATTGGCTCGGGTTCTATGTATCCTGACGTTTTGAGAGACCATATTCAGAAATGTAAAAAAGCAACCAGTAAACCTTTTGGTGTTAATGTTCCATTGCTATATCCAGATATTGATAAATTGATGGAAATAATAATTGAAGAAGGAGTTCAAATTGTATTTACCTCAGCTGGAAATCCAAAAACATGGACTTCTATTTTGAAAGCAAAAGGGATAAAGGTTGTTCATGTTGTTTCGAATGTAAAGTTTGCTATGAAAAGTGAAGAGGCTGGAGTTGATGCAATTGTTGCCGAAGGATTTGAAGCAGGCGGGCATAATGGAAGAGAAGAGACAACAACGCTTGTTCTTATCCCTATGATTAGGAAAGCGGTGAAAATTCCAGTCATTGCTGCTGGTGGCATTGCATCGGGAAGACAAATGCTTGCATGTATGGCTTTGGGAGCAGATGCAGTTCAGATCGGCTCTCGTTTTGTTGCTTCTGTTGAATCTTCTGCACATGAAAATTTTAAAAATGCTGTCCTGCACACAACTGAAGGCGATACGCAAGTCACCTTGAAACAGCTCGTACCAGTGCGACTCATTAAAAATAAATTTTACAAAGAAATTGAACAAGCAGAATTACGCGGTGCACAACCAGAAGAATTAAAAACAATTTTGGGAAGAGCAAGAGCAAAAAAAGGAATGTTTGAAGGAGATATGGAAGAAGGAGAACTTGAAATAGGGCAGGTGAGCGCTATGTTAAATGAAATTCTTCCTGCAGGAGAAATTGTAAATGAAATTATGAATGAATATGAAATTGTGAAAAAAGAAATTAGCGGCAAATAGAATTACCAATTATCACATTACCAATTACTAAATTTTAAAATGATACAATACGAAAAATTCACACTCTCAAACGGACTGAAAGTAATTGTTCATCGTGATGAGGCTACACCACTTGCTTGTGTAAATATTTTATATGATGTAGGCGCACGTGATGAAGATGAAGCAAGAACAGGATTTGCTCATTTGTTTGAACATTTAATGTTTGGCGGCTCTGTAAATATTCCAAGTTACGATGAACCTTTGCAAATGGTTGGTGGGGAGAATAATGCTTTTACCACTAATGATATTACAAATTACTATCTGACACTTCCTGCAGAAAATCTAGAAACGGCTATGTGGCTTGAATCGGATCGTATGTTGAGTTTAGCATTTTCGGAAAAAAGTTTGGAAGTTCAACGAAGTGTAGTGATTGAAGAATTTAAGCAACGTTATTTGAATCAGCCTTACGGAGATGCATGGTTAATGTTGCGTCCACTTGCCTATAAAGTTCATCCGTATAAATGGGCAACTATTGGTAAAGAGATTAAACAGATTGAAGAAGCTGTAATGGAAGATGTGAAAGCATTTTTCAAAAAACATTACAATCCGAAAAATGCAATCATGGTTGTTTCTGGAAATGTTACAACCGAACAGGTAAAAACACTTTCTGAAAAATGGTTTGGGCCAATTCCTTCTGGAGAAAAACCAAAACGCGATTTGCCGGTTGAACCTAAACAGGAAGAGTACCGAAATAAGGTAGTAGAGAAAGATGTTCCATTTGATGAATTGACAATGGCCTTTCATATGTGCGATCGACGTGACAAAGACTACCATGCAATGGATTTAATGTCGGATATTTTGTCGAGAGGAAATTCTGCGCGTTTGTATAATCGTCTAGTAAAAGAAGATCGTTTGTTTTCAGAACTCTCGGCTTTTGTAATGGGCGATATGGATAAAGGATTGTTTGTCATTACTGGAAAAGTATCTCCTGGAATTTCGATGACTCAAGCAGAAGATGCAGTTTTTGTCGAATTAGAAAAACTCAAAACAACCTTGATTCCTGAACGTGAAATGAGCAAGGTTAAAAATAAAGTGGAGTCCTCTTTGATGTTTGCAGAAATGAGCATTCTTGATAAATCAATGAACCTCGCTTATTTTGAATTGATCGGTGATATTGAATTAATCAATAATGAAATAGGAAATTATCTTCGGGTAACTGCACAAGATATTCAGCGACTTACAAAAGACGTATTGCGTAAATCAAATTGTTCTTCATTACATTACCTCTCCAATAGAAAGAATTAATTATGGAAACCATTAATCGTTTACATCCACCGGCATTTCATTCGGTCGAAAATATTCATTTAGCTCAAGCAAAAAAAGTATCCTTGGCAAATGGAATTCCTGTTTATCTTTTAGATGCCGGTACGCAAGAAATTACTCGCATCGAATTGATTTTCCGTGCAGGTATTCGTCATCAAGTGCAATCGATGGTGTCGGCTGGCGTGAATGATATGTTGGATGAAGGAACAAAAAATAGGAATGCTGAAGTAATTGCTGAAGAGCTTGACTTCTTTGGGGCATTTATTGAAACAGAAACCCAATACGATGAAGCTTCATTTACTTTATTTTCTTTGAACAAACATTTAAAATCAACGCTTCCTGTTGTTAATGATATTATTAGAAATGCTTCGTTTCCTGAACATGAATTTGGAATTTATCTGACCAATAAAAAACAAAAATTTGAAATTGATTCTGATAAAGTTTCAACCCTTGCAAGACGTCGTTTTAGCGAATTGCTTTTTGGTGCGGAACATCCTTATGGTGCAATAATTAGAAAAGAAGATTTCGAACTGTTGACAAGAGAATCTTTAATTGCATTTCATAAAGAAAATTACATTTCTGATCGTTGTACCATTATTGTTTCAGGGAAAATAGGAGATGAACTTGTTCCACTTCTTGATCAATTCTTCGGCGATAAAAATTGGTCAGGTAAAAACACTGCTGCTGATGAAAAATTATCTTCTGGTATTACAAACTCCGAAAGAATTCATACGATAGAAAAGCCTGGTGCTATTCAATCTGCTATTCGTATTGGCCGAGTATTATTTAATAAACATCATGAAGATTATCTTGGTATGCAAGTTTTAAATACTGTACTGGGTGGATATTTTGGTTCTAGATTAATGGCGAATATAAGGGAGGATAAAGGGTATACTTATGGAATCGGTTCTGGTCTTGTGTCATATTATGATGGTGGATATTTCGTAATTTCTACTGAGGTAGGTGTTGATGTAACAAATGCAACGTTGAAAGAAATTTATTATGAAATTGATAAACTCCAAAATGAACTTATTGCAGACGATGAATTAGAATTGGTTCGAAATTATTTGATTGGAGTTTTTCTTAGAAGTACGGATGGACCCTTTGCAATTGGTGATCGCCTGAAAGGAATTCTTGGTTATGGCCTAGGATATGAATATTATGATCGATATGTGAAAACCATTCGAACAATCACGCCAGAAAACTTGCGTGATCTTGCCAACAAATATTTAAAGAAAGAAGATTTGATTGAACTTGTTGCAGGTGGAAGGAAATAGCAAATTTCAATTCCATATTAATTATGCAAACCGTTTTTGATAGTTCCAATTTTTAAATTCAAAAAATACTTCCCTTTTTCAACAGCAAATATTTTGAGTTCCGACTTAAAATATTTGCAAAAGGAAGATTTAAATAATTAGTTAGCAAGAAATAAATTATCGGGTTTGTAAATGCAATAATTGTTCGAAAAATCCCCCGATTTCCTTTTTTCTGTCAACAAAATAAATTTCCAGAATCCATTCCCTTCTAGTTCCATTTTCTTCAAGTTCAAAAATATTGGTTTCGTTTTCCGGACGGATATAATTATCAAATATTTCTGTACGGATGTTTTCGTGGGGAAATTTTCCGATTAAGTGCCCTGCAATTTCTCCACCGAACTCCCAGCCGTATTTTTTTGCCAATCCGCAAGCATAAAAATAAAGTTCTGAGCCCGTTAATTGAGTTTTGTTTGTTACCCAATGTTGTGTCTCATGCCATGCTTTTTCAACATCATCTCTGAGTTTTATTTTATCTGGATTGTTGCCAATGACAAAGGTCCTTCCAAAATCAGCTTCCCATTCTTCGAAGATCGGACCAAAATCAAGAAAAAGAATCTCGTCTTCCTGTAAAATTAAATTTGGTGGATTTTCATGGTAGGGAAGAAGAGTGTTTTTTCCAGCTCTGACAATTCGTTTATGCCAATATTTCTCAATTCCCAATAATTCCTTTGCAAGTTTAAATATACGTGTGTTAAGTTCGTTTTCAGAAATGCCCGAGCAGATTAATCCGCCTTCCTCGATCGCATTAAATAATTGCAAAGCTTTTTCCTCGGCCTTTATTAATTTCTCCCTTTTATCATTCATTGAATTCGCAAATAACAGTTTGTGCAGTTCTGAAATTTATATTGCAAAATTAGCTTTTATATAGGTCTATTTCAATCCCGAACAGTTCTCAGAAAAAAGAATTAAATAAGGGAAATCATAAAAAAGTATGATGCTAATCATGGTAAAATCTACCAATCTAAATCATTTTTGAAAAAAATAACCAACCATGGAAACGACAACTACTTACAACAATTATACTGAAGAATCAGTAGCTAATGTTAAAATGTCAACAGAAGGAGCAATCAGCAAAAAAGCGCTTTTTACTTTCTTGACTGGTGCAGCAATTGTTTTTACTACTGCTGTTTATTATTGCATGTCTACCAATCATGTGGTTGAAGGCGGAATTTTAATCGGTGCATTTGCAATGGTTTGCATTTATGCAGCATCGGTAGCAAAATCGTTTAAATAGAACGTTTTTGTTGCCCGAAACGAGATAATTAGTTAACCTCCATTGTTGACAGAAATTGGCATATTTCTTTTGAGAAGCCTTCTGTCACTTGCGACGGTTTTCTATCTTTGCATCCATGCATGAAACCATTCTCATCCTCGATTTCGGTTCCCAATACACACAATTGATTGCCCGAAGGGTCCGAGAACTCAATGTTTATTGTGAAATTCACCCTTATAATAAAATCCCTGCAATTTCTCCGCTGGTAAAAGGTATTATTCTTTCCGGTAGCCCTTGTTCTGTAAATGACAAGGATGCTCCAAATCCTAATTTGTCGGTATTTCGCAAAAAATATCCTGTTCTTGGCATTTGTTATGGAGCGCAGCTAATGGCAAAACAAAATGGGGGAGAAGTCCTGCCTTCAAAGCATCGTGAATATGGTAGAGCGAATCTAGAACATGTTGATGATGTAGATCGATTATTCCGTGGCGTTTCTCATAATTCTCAAGTATGGATGTCACATGCAGATACCATAACTAAAGTTCCATCGGGTTTCAAAACAATTGCAAGTACCAACGATGTAAAGTTTGCAGGCTATAATATTGAAGGCGAAGAAACATGGGGAATTCAATTCCATCCGGAGGTTTACCATTCAACAGAAGGCGCCGCATTAATTAAAAATTTTATTATTGGAATTTGCGGTTGCAAGCAGGATTGGACTCCTGGTTCGTTTGTGAACGATACCGTTAAAGCATTGACCGAAAAAATTGGTAACGATAAAGTTGTAATGGGACTTTCAGGAGGCGTTGATTCTTCTGTTGCCGCATTATTACTTCATAAAGCAATTGGTAAAAATCTCTATTGCATTTTTGTTGATAATGGATTATTGAGAAAAGATGAATATAGTTCGGTTCTCGATTCTTATAAGCACATGGGCCTTAATGTTAAAGGTGTTGATTCGAGTAAACGTTTTTATACTGAATTAGCAGGCGTTTCTGATCCAGAGACAAAAAGAAAAATAATCGGAAGAATATTTATAGAAGTTTTTGATAAGGAAGCCCTAGCAATTTCAGATGTAAAATGGTTGGGTCAAGGGACAATTTATCCTGATGTTATTGAATCAATTTCAGTTGGAGGACCTTCACAAACGATCAAATCGCATCATAATGTGGGTGGATTGCCTGAGACCATGAAGATGCAAGTGGTGGAACCTTTAAGATTATTATTTAAGGATGAAGTTCGTCGTGTAGGTGATGCTCTAGGTTTAGATCACAATATCTTGCATCGTCATCCTTTCCCTGGTCCTGGCCTTGGAATCCGCATTTTAGGTGATGTGACGGAAGAAAAGGTACGCATTTTGCAAGAGGCTGATAGTATATTCATTGAAGGCTTGAAAAAACACAATTTATATAATTCAGTTTGGCAGGCAGGTGTCATTCTTTTACCCGTTCAGAGTGTCGGTGTAATGGGAGATGAGCGTACTTATGAAAATGCAGTTGCACTTCGTGCTGTTTCTTCAACAGATGGAATGACAGCCGACTGGTGTCATTTACCCTATGAGTTTTTGGGAAAGATGTCAAACGAAATTATTAATAAAGTGAAAGGGATTAATCGAGTGGTTTATGATATCAGTTCGAAGCCACCTGCAACTATTGAATGGGAATAATTCAAATGTTTAATTTTTGGATGATTTTGAAAAATGTTTTGTCAATATTTCTTTTTGTTTTTGCGAATTTATTTTTCGCAACTGAATCACTTGCACAGAAAGGAGAGGTCAAGAAATCTACTAAAACGGAAGTTGTTGAGGGAAAAAAATATTATTTACATACAGTTGAAAAAGGTCAGACACTTTATGCCATTGCAAAAGCTTATGACCTTACTGTAAATGATATTGTAGTTGAGAATTCTGAAGCTTTGAATGGAATTAAGCCTGGACAAGTTTTAAGAATTCCTACCCAAAAGCAAGTTGTACTTGTAAAGCCAATACCTGTTGATACCGGTTTTTTTATTCATAAAGTAGAAGCAGGTCAGACACTCTATAGTATTGAGAAATTATACAATGTTTCTCAGGAAGCAATTATAAAGTTGAATCCAACAGCGAAAACTGGATTAAAGGTCGGAGAAGATTTAAAAATTCCTGGAAAAAAAGGATCAACAACTGTTGTTGTATTGCCAGATAAATATACTGGTGATACCCTTTTTATTGAAAATAAAAAAGCTGTTTATTCTATTGCTTTGATGCTTCCATTGCAGTTGGCAAATGTTGATAATTTGGATACAAAGGAAATAATTGCAGAAAGGGCTGAATTTCCAGCTAAATCTAAAGCTGCAGTTGAATTTTACCAAGGTGTTTTGTTGGCTGTTGATTCCATGCGAAAAACTGGCATGAAGGTAAATTTATTCGTTTATGATATTGATGATGTTGATTCGATTAAGGTGTTGGATGTTTTGAAAAAGCCTGAATTTGCTTATATGGATATGATTCTTGGTCCCTTAAGTGCTGGCCCATTTTATTCCGTTTCAAAATGGGCAAACGATCATCACGTCGCAGTTATTTCGCCGGTTTCTCCAGCTAATCGAGTCTTATTTAAACGACCTGATGCATTAAAAGCATTGCCAGCATTATCGACGCAAATGGAACAGCTTTCCTTATTTGTTGGAGAGCATCATAAAACCGATAACGTAATTATGGTGACCAGTGGAAACATAAAAGAACAGGCTGCCGCGAATGTTTTTAGAATTAACGTAAGTAAAATATTGTTTTCTAATACAACAGACACAATCAAAATGACAAAAGGTTTAACTGGTCTTGAAGCACTTTTGAAAAAGGATAAAAATAATATTCTTGTAATTCCTTCCAATAGCCAAGCTTATGTTAGCGATTTGCTTCGATCACTAAATACCTTGTCAGAAAAGTATGTCATCACTGTATACGGACTTTCTTCATGGATGGGTTATGAAAATCTTGACCCAGAATATTTACAGAAATTACAATTTCATTATGTAGCACCTTATTTCATTGATTACGATTCAAGCAGTACTACAAAAAGGTTTATTGCTCGTTATAATGACAAATTCCGTGGAGATCCTTCCATGTATACTTTTGCAGGCTATGATGTAGGATTATATTTTATGCAGGCATTGAATACTTACGGAACTGGTTTTTATCAAAAAATAGCTACAATAAAAGGTGATGGGCTTCAACAAGATTTTGATTTTTATAAAAGCGATGCTGAAAGTGGTTATGAAAACAAAGCCGTTAGGATCGTAGAAGTTATCGACTATAGGTTAGTGCGCATCAGGTAGGTTTTCGATCTGAATTTCTAACTATTTTATTTTTTATGCCTTTATCCAAAGAATATATTTCGGAACAATTAATAGTGTTGCAAAATAAAATTTGTGCAGCGTTGGAAATTGAAGATGGTCTTGGTGTTTTTATTGAAGAGAAATGGGAAAGGGAAGGTGGAGGAGGAGGAATAACAAGAATTTTACAGCACGGCAATGTCATTGAAAAAGGCGGTGTAAATTTTTCTGCCGTTTATGGTGAGTTACCTGAAAATATCCAAATTGCTTTAAAGGTTTCCGAAAAAAAATTTTACGCAACAGGTGTTTCTATCGTAATTCATCCCAAAAGTCCAATGGTACCAATCATTCATATGAATGTTAGGTATTTTGAATTAGAGAATGGTGAGTTTTGGTTTGGAGGAGGAATTGATTTAACACCTCATTATGTTGTGAAAGAAGATGCAGTTTGGTTTCATCAAGAATTAAAAAAGACCTGCGATCGATTTGATGTTACCTATTATCCAAAGTTTAAGAAATGGGCTGATGATTATTTTTTCATCAAACACAGAAATGAAACACGAGGAATTGGTGGTGTGTTTTTTGATCGATTGAATTCAGGTCATTCAAAAGAAGAACTTTTTAATTTTATTATTGGAATCGGTGAAACTTTTGCCCCTGTCTACACGCATTTCATGAAGAAGAATAAAAGCATTGCTTTTGGTGTGGAGGAGAAAAAGTGGCAGTCAATTCGACGAGGGCGATATGTAGAATTTAACCTTGTTTATGATAAAGGAACCAAATTCGGTTTGGATACAAATGGAAGAATAGAATCTATTTTGATGAGTTTACCTGAGAATGCAGGATGGTTTTATAATTATATCCCTTCAAAAAATAGCCGAGAAGCCGAAACCCTTGAAATGTTGAAAAAGGGAATAAATTGGCATGAATAGGGGTCTTGGAATGCCTTTCGTCGGTTAATAACTCCTGCTTAACGATAATTAAGGTTGTTTTGTGGGCTGTTTTCCTTGACTTGTATCGTTAAAGATTATACATTGCGTTTCAATAAAGGGTTCAATACACACCTAACCCATCCAAATGAAACATATTTTCTCTTCCATTGCTAAGCTTGTCTGCGAAACAACTTTAGCTCTTAGTCTTTTTATTTCCATTGGGGTTTCTGCTCAGGTAAGCACCAATGCCACAAATGTAATCGACCCTGTTTTTGATGATTCATTATGTGGTTTTAATGTTGATGCATTTAATCGACAAACCAATATAAAAGGCCTTGATGCAAATGAATCTGCGAAATTTGTTGAGCAACATAAACGACAGTTTATTAATCGTCGATATAATCTTCCTCAAAATCCTCCAAATACCGATTTAGCAAGTTTCAGAGTACCTGGAAATATTGCAATGACGCCTTGTACCAATATGGACTTTGAAACTGGAACATTTACTGGTTGGACAGGATTTATAGGAGATAACAGTTTGAATTCAAATGGTCCTTTGCAAAATATTGTTCCTGGATTTTATACCACAGGAATGAATGCATTGGTTTCTGATATGAATGCTCGTCATACCATTATGTCTACCGCAGCTGGAAACGACCCTTGTGGTGGCTTTCCATGTGTAGCACCGGGAGGAAATTATTCTGTTCGTTTAGGAAATACTTATGCCAATTATCAAGGCGAGGCAATTGAACAAACATTTACCGTTGGACCTGGAAATACTTCTTTTACTTATCAGTATGCGGTTGTATTAAATGACGGTGGACATTCTGCAGGAGAACAACCATATTTCAGAATAGAAATGTTTGATCAATCAGGGAATTTAATTCCTTGTGCGCAATATTATGTTGAAGCAAGTGGTAGTGTTCCTGGTTTTCTTCCTTGTGGAGTAGGTACATTTTATAAACCTTGGACAACTGTCAATGCAGATTTGACAGCTTATATGGCTTCAACTGTTACGATTCGTTTTACAGCTGCTGGTTGTATTTATGCTGGTCACTATGCATATGCCTACGTGGATGCTTCCTGCCTTCCTTATCAAATCACTCAAAGTGATTCTTTGTGTATAGGAAGTAACATTACACTTTCTGCTCCAACAGGTGCCTCCGCTTATGTATGGGCTCCTGGGGGGCAAACGACTGATAGTATTGTAGTATCAGCACCTGGAAGTTATACTGTAGACATGACATCGGTTACAGGTTGTCATACGCAGCTCACCATAAATGTCGCCGCACATCCCGATCCAACAGCCTCTTTTAATCCGAGTGCTGCCCCTTGTACCATGGCTTATTCCTTTGCAAACAACAGTACAATTGCCAGCGGAAGTATGACTTATCAATGGGATTTTGGTGATCCATCTGTTAGTAATGACACTTCAATTTTGGCCAATCCAAATTATACTTACACTTCACCAGGTACATATACAGTCACACTTATCGTCACGAGTGCTTCAGGATGTGATGATACAATCACTGCAATTGTAAATCCTGGAAATGGTGGTACTGCAGCTTTTTCAAATACTACAGTTTGTCAAGGAACAGCAACAGCATTTACAGATATGTCAGTAGGTGCTCCGAATTGGGATTGGGATTTTGGTGACCCAGCATCCGGTCCTTCTGATTCTTCACTTTTGCAAAATCCTTCGCACGTATTTAGTGTGGCAGGAACATACACTGTTACATTGGTAGTTGGAACTGCGCCTTGTCCTTCTATTATACAACATGTGGTAACAGTAGCAGCCTTGCCTGTCCCTTCTTTTGTATACAACCAGGCTTGTGGTGCTTCGCTTGTAAATTTTTCAAGTACTTCATCAGTTGTAGCTCCGTCCACAATTACAAGTAATAATTGGGATTTTGGGGATCCTGCCTCAGCTATTAATAATACTTCAACCTTATTAAATCCATCGCATACATTTACAGCGACAGGAACTTACACGGTTACTTTGGTTGTAAACACAAATAGTGGCTGTCCTCAAACGATTACACAAGTGATAAATGTATTGCCTCCTCCAACTGCTGCATTCATTTCTAATATTGTTTGTTCAAATGCTCCAATGCAGTTTACAAATCAATCTGTAAATGCCTTAGTTTACCATTGGGATTTTGGAGTTGCCGCTTTAACAAATGATACCAGTAATATTACAAATCCTACTTACACCTATACAACATCAGGTACGTATACTGTAACATTGATTGCTACGCCTGGACCTTGTGCAGACACTTCAACTATTGTTGTAACAGTTGCTCCTGGACCGGCCGTTTTATTTGTAGCACCTCAAGTCTGTATCGGATCACAATCTGTATTTACGGATCAATCGATAATCTCTTCAGGTAATATTGTCAATTGGTCTTGGAATTTTGGTGTTGTGCCGTTAACAAACGATACTTCAAATCTTCAGAATCCTACTTACAATTATTCCGCTGCAGGGAATTACAATGTCACATTGACGTGTACTTCGAATAATGGATGTGTTTCAACAAATACAATTCCTGTAATTGTTAATCCTCAGCCACAAGCAAACTTTACTTCGATAGTTGTTTGTCAGGGAACTCCAACAGTATTTACGGATATTTCAGTTCCTGTAAATGGTACAATTACGAATTGGACTTGGGATTTTGGCGATGGATCTCCAACTTCATCTACGCAAAATCCAACACATACCTATGCTAATGATTCTACATATAATGTGAGTTTGATTGTAACGAATTCTGCAGGATGTATAGATACTATTTCTATTCAAGCAATAACTGCTTCTCTACCTGTTGTACTCTTCACTGCAGATACGATTTCAGGTTGTCCTATTTTGTGCGTAGACTTTACCGATCAAACCACAACAGCAACTGGAAATATTGTGCAGTGGACTTGGGATTTTGGAGATGGAACGCCAACTTCAGGACAGCAAAATCCTTCTCATTGTTTTTCAATTACAGGGACTTATACGATAACGCTAACTACGATGAGTAGTTCGGGCTGCTCGAATACTTTAGTTATTCCTGATATGATTACCGTATATCCAGTACCTCATGCAAGTTTTACTGCAATACCAATGGTGACAACCATCCTCAATCCAGTTGTAAACTTTACTGATTTGTCGGGAGGAAATCCTATTACCTGGCTTTGGAATTTTGGTGATCCAACAACCACGGTTGATTCTTCTGTAATTCAAAACCCATTCTACACGTATAGTGATGAGTATGGTGATATTTATCCGGTAAATCTTATTGTTACAAATCAATATGGATGTGTTGATGACACTACCATTACTGTAATTATTGAACCTGATTTCAGTTTCTTTATTCCAAATGCGTTTACACCAAATGGAGACGGAGTGAATGATGGTTTCTTCGGACAGGGTTATGGAATTACTAAGTATGAAATTTGGGTATTTGATAGATGGGGTAATTTAATATTTACAACTACAGATATCAATCAAGCTTGGGATGGATCAGTTCAAGGAAAAGGAGGCGATATGGCACAAATTGATGTTTATGTTTGGAAAGTGGTATTGACAGATGTTTTCGATAAAAAGCATAAATACATAGGTCACGTTTCATTGATAAAATAAATTAGAATCCCGGAAGTTTTTCCGGGATTTTTTTTGGAACAAATTATTGAAAGGGATTCGGTATACTTGAGTGATTTTTGTGGTAGTAATGTTTCAATTCAATTTTGATAATTAATGAAAGGAATTCCTTCAGAAAGTAAGAATATCCGTTACGGAATCTTTATTCTGTTGTTGTGTTTTCTGGTTTACGGAAATTCAATCAGTAATGGGTATTCATTAGATGACCATTTGGTAAATGATCAGAACCCATTAATGCAAAAAGGAATTTCAGGTTTTCGAGAAATTCTCACTTCGTTTTCTTTTAAAGAAAAGCAATTCAATTATGAATATCGCCCAGTAATGCTTTTGACATTTGCATTAGAGTATAGTGCTTTTGGTGTAAATCCGCATACAAGTCATATCATCAGCATTTTGCTTTTTTCATTGTTTTCATTTTTGCTTTTTTATTTTTTGCGAAGTTTTTTCCAAAGTGTTTCACCTTTAATACTTTTTTCTGGAATTGTATTATTCATTGTTCATCCCATTCATACGGAGGTGGTGGATAACATTAAATCAAGAGATGAATTATTGGTTGGGATATTTGGAATTTCCATGTTGATTTCATTTTTAAAATATCTGAATTCAAAAAAAATAGTCAATTTGATTTCTGTAATAATTTTTCTGGTACTTGGATCGCTTTCAAAGGAGTCAATAATTATTTATGCAGTATTAATTCCATTTATATTTTTGATAAGAACAGTGGAAGAGGGTGGAAGGGTCATCAAAGTTATTGCTCCGACAGTTTTCGTACTAATAATTTTGATTGCGTTGAAAATGATTAAGGCAAGGATTCTTCCTGTTGAAACCTTTAGTAGAGAAATGCAATATTATGAAAATCCACTTTATTTTTCAGGTATTGCTGAAAGGGTGCCAGCAGGTTTTGCGATTTCACTTGTTTACCTCAAATTGTTATGCTGGCCATTTGAGCTCTCCTATTATTATGGATTTAATCAGGTTCCAATTTCCACTTGGTTGGAAATAGCTCCATACATCGGGATTATTTTTTATTTGCTTTTAGTTTATTTGGCAGCAAAATATTTTAAATCCGATAAATTTCTGGCATTTTGTTTTCTAATAATTTTTATTAACCTGATAGCTATTAGTGGAATATTTAAAATCATTCCTGGAATTGTTGGTGAACGATTTTTGTTTTTCGGTTCGGCTGGATTTTGTTTGGCGCTAGTTGCTTTGTTATTTAAATTATTTCATAGGATAAAATGGCTTACGCTTGAGAAAGGATATTTCAAATTGAAAATTCCAGTTACAGTTTTATTTTGCCTGATATTTTTAATATTGGGTGCCACATCTTATACTAGAAATCCGGTTTGGCAAAGTGAATTTTCCTTGGTTTTGAATGACGTCAAACACTTGGAAAATTCTGCCAAGGTTAATGATATGGCAAGCTATCAATTACTGGGAAAATTAAGAGCGAATCCTAATTCACCAGAACGAACTGAAATTTTAATTGATGCCGAAAAATATGGCTTACGCTGTGTTGAAATTTATCCCTCTTACATTCAATGTCTGAATAATCTTGGGACCATTTATTACATTCAAAGAAGGTTTCCGGAAGCTGAAAAATATTATCTAAAAGGGCTTGCAATAGATTCATCAGACGCAAATGTTTTATTCAATCTGGCGACCATTTATGAAGCAGAAAAAGACTTCCCTAAGGCAATGTTATTTTATAAGAAGGCATTGTCAAAAGACCCGGAAATGCCCAATTTGATCCCCCTTTATAAACAATTAGTACTAAAAAACCACCTGCAAGTCGATGCAATTGTATTTATTACCGATATTCTTACTATTTTCCCCAATAGTTATAACCTTCATTTACTGATTATTGACCTTTACAATGACCAGCATGATTATAATTCAGCCTTAAATTATTTAGATAAGGCCTATAAATTAAAACCGAGTGATGAATTGGCAAAGTTCATCGAAACGCTAAAAAAAATAAATTCAAAATAACCCAACCAAACGGGAAGTTTTATCTAGACACATCCTCATGAGAAAAATTTACGTTTTACTGTTTGCACTTTTAAGCTTTACGGCTTTGTATTCCCAGGAAATCTGCAACAATGGTATCGATGATGATGCTGATGGATTGATTGACTTAAATGATGTTAATGACTGCGTATGTGGTCAAGCTTCAATTGCATCTCTTATCCCAAATCCGTCTTTTGACACAATGAACTGTTGCCCTACAACTTACAGTCAGGTTAACTGTGCAGGTTCTTGGGTTCAAGCTTCTAGTGCAACTTCCGATTATATGAACACTTGTGGTTTTGTATTCGGTGCCGCTACAGCTGCAGGTCTTGTTCCTTTCCCAAATGGTAACGGAATTTTGGGTTGCATTTTCAGTCCGGGTTGGCAAGAATATGTTGGCGCATGTCTGAATTCTCCAATGATTGCAGGAACTCCCTATACGATTCAATTTAATATTGCCTCAACACCTGTTGATGGTCAAGGTGATGTTTGTAATGGAGGTGTGATAGATTTTGGGCCCATTGACATTGTACTTTATGGTGCGCCAAATTGTTCAAGTCTTCCGTTTGCAGGAAGTGGTTGTCCACCTGCACCTTGGGTAGTTCTTGGGCAATTCAATTACACACCAATGCCTTCATGGGGTGTGATTTCAATAAGTTTTACGCCAACTGCTAATATTGCAGCAATCATTATTGGATCTCCTTGTGTTTTGCCGGCTAGTTATAGTCCGCCAAGTGGATGTTATCCGTATTTCTACTTTGATAATATGTTGTTGAATACTACAGCAACTTTCAGTACAAGCGTTACTCAAACAGGAACTTCATGTACTAATAATCTTGTTGCTTCAACTCCGGTTGTAGCAGGAGCAACTTATCAATGGTATCTCAATGGTGTTGCAATTGTTGGTCAAACAAATTCAACTTTAAATATTTCTGCTAATGGATATCCAGCTGGAAATTATTCGGTAATGGTTACAACTTCAGCAGGATGTACTGTTGCTTCAACAACTGTAATTGCACAATCAGGAGTAGTTGCAACTTTCGCTAATACCAATGTCTGCTTTGGTTCATCCACGGTTTTCACTGACAATTCTACAACAGCCTCTGGAACAATTGTAGGTTGGCAATGGGATTTTGGAGATCCCGCCTCTGCACCAAATAATACTTCGGCATTACAAAGTCCATCGCATATTTTCTCAGCTCCTGGAACTTACAATGTCACTTTGATTTCCACTTCAAGCACTGGATGTTCATCCACAGTTGTTATTCCTGTAACTGTTGCTGCATTACCTGTTCCATCTTTTGCTTATTTGCAAATATGTGGTAGTAATCTTGTGAATTTTACAAGTACTTCAACAGTAGCTGCCCCTTCTACAATAACTGGAACGGCATGGACTTTCGGAGATCCTGCTTCTGCTGGAAATAATACTTCTGCCTTAAATAATCCAAGTCATACTTTCACTGCACTAGGAAATTATGTAGTGACATTAGTGATTACTACGAGCGACGGTTGTTCTCAAACCATTACTCAAAACGTGACTGTTACTTCAAATGCAACTTCTGTATTTACTGCGAGTAACGTTTGTTCTAATTCTCCAATGCAGTTCACAAACAACTCATTAAATGCAGTGAATTATCATTGGGATTTTGGAGTTCCTGCGATCACAACGGATACAAGTAATATAGTAAGCCCTGCGTATACTTACACTGCTAGTGGAACCTATACTGTAACACTTATCGCAAGTCCTGGACCATGTTCTGACACTTCCACATTGATTGTTACAGTAAATGCAGGACCTCAAGTTGCTTTTACTGCTCCTGCAGTTTGTTTGGGTTCTTCTACAGCATTCGCTGATCAATCCACTATTTCAAGTGGAACAATTACAAATTGGCATTGGGATTTTGGTGTTGCTTCACTTACAAATGATACCTCTAATTTAGCAAGCCCGAATTATTCTTATACTAATGCTGGTACTTACAATGTTGTTCTTACATGTACTTCCAGCAATGGTTGTGTGTCTACTGCAACAGTATCGGTTACGGTTAGTGCCCTACCAACAGCAAGTTTCACTTCAACTGTTGCTTGTCAAGGTTCTCCATCTTCATTGACGGATGCTTCTTTAGCAGGAAGTGGAAGCATTACAAATTGGACTTGGGATTTCGGTGATGGTTCACCAACTTCCTCCACGCAGAATCCATCCCATACCTATGGAAATGATTCAACTTATAATGTTTCCTTGATTATTACTAATACTGCAGGTTGTATTGATACGATTTCAATTCCTGTTGTTGTTTCTTCCATTCCGGTTGTTTTATTTACTGCTGACACTTTGCAAGGATGTCCATTGTTATGCGTTAATTTCTCGGATCTATCTACTATCAATTCCGGAAACATAAATGCTTGGTCTTGGAATTTTGGTGATAACACACCTGCTTCAACTCAGCAAAATCCGAGTCATTGTTTCAGCGTTTCTGGAACTTATGATGTTACGCTTGTTACCACTGCAACAGGTGGATGTACAAATACGCTGACAATTCAGAATATGATTACGGTTGATCCTACACCTCATGCAAGTTTCACAGCACAACCTGTACCGACAACAATTTTAAGTCCTACTGTTTATTTTACAGATATTTCTTCTGGTAATCCAACTACATGGGCATGGAATTTCGGTGATCCGACTACAATTACTGACACTTCTAACACTCAAAATCCGCAGTATACTTTTTCTGCTGAAACTGGTGGAACTTATCCTATAACTCTTGTTGTAACAAATCAATATGGATGTGTAGATGATACTACGATAGAAGTAATTGTTGAACCTGATTTTGCATTCTATATTCCTAATTCGTTTACGCCTAATGGTGATGGAACAAATGAGGGATTCTTCGGTGCAGGATTTGGAATTGCTACTTATGAAATCTGGGTTTTCGATCGTTGGGGTAATATGATTTTCACTTCAAAGGATTTGTATCAAGCTTGGGATGGAACGGTTCAAGGAAAGAGTGGAACACTTTGTCAGGAAGATGTATATGTTTGGAAAGTTGTATTGACAGATGTCTTTAATAAGAAACATAAATATATCGGTCACGTCTCTTTAATCAGATAATATTTTTGATTAAGGCATACTTTTTGAAGCGTAATCTGCTGAAAATGATTTAGTGTTAATCAGTATTAATCAGTTATTGTAAATCAGTTATTAGTCTTAAATTTGTTAAACATCTTTCATACCGCAAACATGAAACAACTATTAATCATTTCAATTTTTGTATTGGCTTCCAATCTTGGTTTTGCACAATACAATGATGTACAGTATGCTGCAAATGGAACTAAGGTTTCTGAAGGGCAGTACAATGCAAATCCAGGATTACTTCCAAGTGATTCTAAAGAAGTAATTGCTCAAAAGATGGGCTTAGTTCATAAAATCGGAACCTGGAATTATTGGTTTGATAATGGACAACAAGTTGCCATAGAACAATTCAATGCTTCTGGAACCGCAATTGGTATATGGAAAAATTGGGACAATACAGGCCACTTAAGTGCTGAGATTAATTATACTTCAGGTACTGCAGTATATTATCATCCAAATGGAACAAAAGCAGAAGAAGGTACAATAAATGTAACTGGTCAAAGAACAGGTGAGTGGAAAGGTTACCATGATAATGGGCAACTTAATTATTCAGGAAAGTATGCTGCAGCTGGAAAAACAGGCACTTGGACTTACTATGATATCAAAGGTAACGTAGCAGGAGTTGAACATTGGAATAATGGAATTATGGGTCACTAATCAGATATTTTTTTTAAGAAAAAGCGCATTCTTCGGAAGGCGCTTTTTTTTTGAAATGAATTCTACATTATTTTTGCAGATGACAAAAAAGGAGCGGTTTGAGAATGTAATTGCTTGGTTCAAAACAAATGTTCCTGTTGCAGAAACGGAACTTAAATACAATAATCCTTTTCAATTATTAGTTGCTGTTATACTTTCTGCACAATGCACTGATAAAAGAGTAAATTTAATTACACCTGCATTATTCAAACAATTCCCTAATGCAGAAACGCTCGCAGCTGCTTCTTCAGATGAAGTTTTCACCTACATAAAAAGCATTTCGTATCCCAATAATAAAGCAAAACATCTTGTTGGAATGGCAAAGATGCTGTCCATTGATTTTCATTCAGAAATTCCTGATGCAGTTGAAGAATTAATAAAACTTCCTGGAGTAGGTCGCAAGACTGCAAATGTGATTGTATCAGTATTATATGACCAGCCTGCAATGGCGGTCGACACACATGTTTTTAGAGTTTCAGCTAGAATAGGACTTACAACAAATTCAAAAAATCCTTTACAGACTGAACAACAATTAGTAAAATTTATTCCTGAAAGTGATTTGGCAATTGCACATCATTGGTTGATTTTGCATGGAAGATATATTTGCATTGCAAGAAATCCAAAATGTGAAAATTGCGGATTGACAAAATGGTGCAAATATTTTGAAAAGGAACATCGTTGATTCAATACTATTATTCTAAAAATGGCTCCAGTTTTTATTAATTAATACTAAGGCAAGTTTTATTTTTGAACTCTTTCATGCCGTTTATCGATTGAATTCTACACCTCATCGTTAATCATTACTAATGTTAATAATCATAGGGATATTTGCATTCTGAAAGAGGAAGGCATTGGAGATTTATGTTGTAAATTTGAAAACATAATGACCCCGCTTTTTGATTGGCATTAAATCTCGGGTTGATGAAACAATGGAAGTTGATTTTTAAAATTGAAATAGCATGAAGCAAAACCTACTGAAGTTTTTGTTGTTGGTTGCGATGGTTTTTATTGGAACAAATGAAGCAAAAGCTTGTCATGGAGTTGCTTTGGTTGGCTTTTCTGCAATTACGAATGGCTCAAGCGTTACGATAAACGGAAGTTCTGATGCTTCCACTTGTGGATGTGGTCCATATTATATGGAAGTTGAATTCGCATGTTTCACCGCAGCTAATTTTACTGGAAATGCTCCATCATGCACTGCCTTAACTTGGAATACTTATCCTTGGTTTCGCGCGTTATTGAATGTGCCAAATTATACTGCTGCTGCAGGCTGGCCAGACAATTGTGTTGTTGAGCCATATAACACAGTGGTAGTGCCTTTTACTGCGCTTTGCGCAGGAACACAATATGTACTTCGTGCCCGTGAACGGGTTTGTGGTTCTACATCCGCTGGTGCTTGGTCTGCAACTTTTACATTTACAACTCCTGGAGTTCCTCCAAACTTTTTTCTCACCGCAACTGCAACTCCAACTACCATTTGTGTTGGTCAACCTTCCACTTTGAACGCCGTTGTAAATGGTGCTGGTGGATGTGGAACCGGATTACCAATTTACACCTGGATGCCAGGAAATTTAATTGGGCAAACCGTGACAGTAACTCCTTCCGTAACTACAATTTATACTGTAACTGTTTCAGGAGGTTTTGTTGCTTGTTATCCTGTTCCACCACAAACTGTAACTGTAACTGTACTGCCTCCACCAGCAGCTGGTGTTGCAAGTTTATCTCCACCAACAGTTTGTCAAGGAGGTTGTGTTACATTATCACTTGCCGGTTCTAACGGAAGTATTCAATGGCAATCATCTCCAAATGGAATTACTTGGACAAATATCGTTGGAGCAACAACTACTCCGTATGTCTATTGTCCAGTAAATGCAGCAATGTTTTTTCATGCAGTCGTGAGTGGATCTCCAGGTTGTGGATCTGCCACTTCAAATACAATTTCTGTTGGAATTACTCCTGTCCCTACCTTAACTATTAATCCTGCAGCACCAACTTTATGTGTTGGACAAAGTGTTACGCTTACTGTTTCAGGAAGCAGTGGTTATACTTGGTCAGGACCAAATTCTTATTCTGCAAATGGTGCGAGTATTACAATTTCTCCAACTGTAACTGGGACTTATACTGTTTCAACTTCAGGTTTATGTCCAGCAACACAAACGGTTACTATTACTGTAAATCCTTTGCCCGTAATAGTTTTTTCACCACCATCTCCTTCTATTTGTTCGGGTTCATCAATCACTATTGATGCAGGTTCAAGTGCAAATAATTATAACTGGTTACCAAATTCAGGTTTAACTTATTTATCATCGTCTCAAGATTCTGTTTCAGCTGCACCATTGACAACTACAACCTATAATGTTACAGCAACATCTCCTGCTGGTTGTATCGCTTCTTCAAATATCACTGTAACTGTAAATAATATTCCCGCGCTTGTTCTGTCAGCAACAACTTTGACGATTTGTCCAAATATGACGGATACGGTTACAATCAGCGGAGCAAATAATTATGCATGGAATCCATTAACTGGAGCAACTTTGTTACAGGCAAATGGATCGCAGGTAGAGTTTTCTCCAACAGCTTCTACCACTTACACAGTCATTGGAACAACTACAGCGGGTTGTATTGATTCAGCAATTGTAAATGTAATTCTTGCAAATAATATTATTGTAGATGCAGGATTACCCGATAGTATTTGTCCAGGTACTTCCTCTAATCTCACTGCAACTGGTGGAAACAATTACACTTGGTCAGCAAATAATTCTTCAGTTATTGTAAATGGAAATACAGCAACACCAACTGTTACTCCATCAGTGACTACAATTTTTACAGTGAATGTTTCAAATAATCTTGGTTGTACTGGCGTGGATAGTGTAACTGTTTTAGTTAGAAATCTACCATTGCCAAATGCAGGAGTGGATACTAATCTTTGTGTAGGAGCTTCTATTAATTTGAATGGAAGTGGTGGAAATATTTATAGTTGGGCTGGCTCTTCAATCACAAGTGGAGCATCAACATCCTCACCAACTGTAGCTCCAACAACTTCTTCGAATTATATTTTGACAATCACAGATGCTTTTGGCTGTCAAAATTCAGATTCTGTAAATGTAACAGTGCATAATTTACCTCTTGCAACTGCAGGTGCGGATCAAACTATTTGTGGTAACAATTGCGCAAGTCTATTAGCAAATGGGGGAAATCAATATGTTTGGATTCCACCAGCAACCTTATCAAGTCCGAATGCTGCTGCAACACAAGCCTGTCCTTTAATTTCTACAACCTACACTGTAACTGTAACGGATGTATATGGTTGTGTAAATACAGATACAGTGAAAGTAATTGTTGCACCAGCCCTTACAGTCGTAGCGTCCGCGAATTCTTCTGTTTGTCCGGGTAATTCTGCACCTGTTTCTGCAGTTGTGGCAGGTGGAAGTGGTGGTCCTTATTCTTATGCTTGGTTACCTGCTACAGGTTTATCGAATACAAATTCTCAATCTGCAACTGCAACACCAACAGTTACGACGACCTACACTGTTTCTGTGACGGATAATTGCGGTTCAATTGCGGTAATTGACTCAGTTTCCATTACGGTATTTCCAATTCCTCAAATAAGTACTACTCCTTCAATTGTTGCTGGTTGTGCTCCATTGTGTGTTGATTTTGTAGGAATGTCAAATCCAACAGCAGTAAATTGCAGTTATGATTTCGGAGATCAAACCACCTCGAACAGTTGTAATGCTTCCCATTGTTTTTCCACTGCTGGATCTTATCAGATTACTTATACTATAACCGATATTAATGGTTGCCCATCAACTATTAATTATCCGAATATGATTACAGTTTATCCAAATCCAGTTGCAGGATTTAATGTTTCGCCTCAAACAACTAGTATTTTAAATCCTGTTGTAACAGTTACTCCTAATTGTTCATCTTGTGATACTACTAATTATGTAATGGGTGATGCTTTAAATTCTTTTGTTTCAAATTATGTGATTCCTTTTGATTTCACTTATACCGAACCAGGAACGTTTACCATTTTTCAATATGCAGTAAACCAATATGGATGTAGAGATACTGCTTCTGATTTTGTAATCATAGAGCCAGACTGGTCGTTTTTTGCTCCAAATGCATTTACTCCGAATGATGATACCCATAATGATATGTTTATGGTTTATGGTGAAGGAATCGACAATGCAACTTTTGAATTGAGGATTTTCGATCGCTGGGGTAAGTTGATTTTTACTTCTGATGATTTATATAAAGGCTGGAATGGAAAAGCAAACGGAGGAGCAGATCTGGCTCAGATTGATACTTATGTTTGGAGTGTTCATTTTAGAGACAACAAGGGAGATTCACATAAGTTCGTTGGACATGTATCTTTAATTCGATAGAAAGAATAATAATTTATATTTGAAAAGGTTTTCTACTTAG
This sequence comes from Bacteroidia bacterium, assembly GCA_038237845.1. GTDB lineage: Bacteria > Bacteroidota > Bacteroidia > Palsa-965 > Palsa-965. Next base: position 44,075 of record JBBRYH010000003.1, on the reverse strand, counting down.
GAAACCTTTTCTCGCTTTATATGAAAAAATATCTACTCCTTGTTTTTTTTATACCCGTTTTTCTTTTTTCTAGAAATAATAGTTCTTTGGGAAAAGAACTTTGTTTTGAAGAAAATGTCGGGCAATTTAGTTCACTGGATAAAAATGAAAACATTTCATTTATCCTTCGGGCCGGAACAATGACTTATTTTTTTGAAAAAGATGGCTATTCAATAGTGCAAAAAAACGAAAATGGATTTGGGAATAGAATTGATTTAATTTTTGAAGAGGAGGTTACACTAACTTCAGGAGATCCAATGGAAATAAATAGTTTGTTTTATTCAGCGTCTAAAACAAAAGCTATCCGCACCTTTAAAAATATTCGATATCATGATGCATTACAGAATTTCGATTTGGAATTTTCTATCATAAATGGATTTTTGTCGAAGAAGATTATTGCGAATGCCAATTTTCAAAATCTAACATTTTCAATGCAAGTTGAAGGTGCAATACAGGAAGACCTTTCATCCTCTCATGGTTTTTCATTTCAAACTTCAACAGGAATTTATTCGGAATTGATTCAACCATCCAATACGATTCATATTAATGCATTAACAACAAAAAATAATAGCTTAGAAAATAAAATCTTTAGTTTTTCTATTTCGAAAAATTCAAATACAAATTCAAGTCAATCTTCAACTTTAACCTGGCTAACCTATTTGGGTGGATCAAGTTCCGATGAATTATTTGGAATTGCGCTTGCCAATGACAGTGGAGCCGTGGTGTGCGGCAGAACATCAAGTGTGAATTTTCCTGCAACCGTTGGAGCTTTTCAAGATACTTTTTCCTTGAACTACGATGCGGTCGTTACTCGTTTTGATAAAAATGGGACTTGTCTTTGGTCCACTTATTATGGAGGAACAAATTTTGATGGTGCTTATCAGGTTATTTCTTTAGATACCGCATTTGTTATTTGCGGAATGACAAATAGTAATGATTTGCCAATGTTGAATCCAACTCAATTGAATAATGCAGGAAGCTATGATGCTTTTTTATTAATTCTTAATAACGCAGGTCAATTAGTTCGCTCAACCTATTATGGAGGAACCGGAAGTGATCAAGGCTTATGCATTGCAAGAGGAGTCAACAATGAAATTGTGTTGGCGGGCGCTACTACTTCAACTAATTTGCCTTTTACATCTACAGGTTACCAAAGCGTAATGGCTGGATTGATTGATGCATTTGTTACAGTTTTTAATGGAACACTTAATGTGCAATGGTCGTCTTATTATGGCGGAAATGGAGTGGAAGATATTCATGCAGTTACTGTAACCCCGTTAAATCAAATTGCTTTTACTGGAGGTACGAGGAGTTTTGATTTCCCGGTTACACCAAATGCTTATCAAGCGGGATTACTTAGTCAGCCCGATAATTATATTGTGAAATTTAATATGTCAGGAGCACGTTTATATGCTACATTTTTTGGAGGAACTAACAATGAAGATGCAAATGGAATTCTTGGCGACGAAAATGGAAATCTTTATATAACCGGATTAACATATAGTGCTGATTTTCCTACTGCAGGAACAATTTTTCAGTCAACCATTTCAGGGCAGGATGATATATATGTTGCAAGATTTGATTATACCGGACAATTAGTTTGGTCTACATTTGTTGGAGGTGTTGGTCAAGATGACGGTTGGGGAATGTATCGTTTAGGGAAATATTTATTTATTTGTGGGGAAACGGACAGTCCTGATTTTCCAGTTAGTGCGATTGCTATGCAATCTACAATTTCATTAAATGGAGATGGTGTTGTTTTTAAAATGGATACAACAGGACAAATGGTTTCGGGAACTTTTTTTGGAGGTAATGGAGTAGATGCAATGCTTGCTATTGTAGTAGATGCAGACACAAATATTATTGGTTGCGGAGATACCTATAGTACGAATCTTCCAGTTACTGCCAATCCTTATCAAGGAACGAATGCTTCCAATGGAGATGGATTTGTTGTGAAGTTCGGAATGAGTGAAGAATTGATTAGTACAGGTGTAGTTCAGGTCAATAGTGATTTCTCTGTTTCGATTTTTCCTAATCCTGTAAAAAGCAATCTTTTTATCAGCTCTGAAGAATATTTAATTTCTTTTGAGGTATTGGACGCACAAGGGCGGACCATTAAACATCAGTTCACTAATTCTTTGACCAGTTCTCTTGACGTTGCCGATTTGGAAAGTGGATTGTATTTTATCAAGTTAATAGATAAGTCAGGAGAGGTAAAAGTACTTTCATTTGTAAAGCAATAGGTATTTGCTTTTTAATTCCTCAATTCATTTCAGCATTTGTTACATTTGAACTATGGCAGCACTGAATTCAAACATCCGATTTATATTTGGAATTATTCTGATTTTCTGTGGATGGGTTATTTGTTTTGATTTATTCCTTCTCATTATTGGCATACCATTTTTCCTTTTAGGAACTATTCTTGTTTTATTTTCAAAAAAATCTTGGGTAGTAAAGATTATTACCGTAGTAATTCCAATTGTTTTATGGTTTGTCATTTTTGAAATAATACTTCATGAAATAAGCAAGAAAGATGCAATAAGAATCATTTTAACTCATGATTTTTCAGGTCAGGTGCGTATTGTATATGGTCAGCCAAACGGTTCAATACCTCCAAGAGAAAATGGAAGAATGATTTTAACGATACCTGCGAATGGAATTTTAATTGTTCAGCCTTTTATTACTTCTGGTGTTGAAGATGTAGAGTATTTTATGATGGATGATAAAGGCTTTCCTGAAAAAATAAATTCGGTAAAAACGGCTAGTGAAAAAATAATTAATCGTCCTGCTGTTTTTTTTGAAGGTGCTATGTCAAGTGTGGGAAAACAAGGGGTTTCAAGTGACACACCCGCTGAACTTGATTATATCTATGAAGCGTTTTTTGTTTTTGGAAATGATTCTAATAAGTTACAAACCTATCACGAAGAGATGGAGAAAAATCCATTGACAGATTCTCTGGTGAAGATTGTAAAGTATTCCAAATAGAATTTAAAGCCTGAACTACTTCATGTTTACAAATTGAACAGGTAATTCATAGCTTCCTGCTCTAACAAGTGAAATCACGGCTTGTAAATCGTCAATTTTTTTTGCCGTTACCCGAATCATATCTTCCATTTGTTGAGCCTGAACTTTTAATTTAGATTCTTTAATATCCTTCTGAATTTTTCTAGCTGAATCTTTATCAATTCCTTGTTTAATTTTAAGATCTTTCTTCACCATATTTCCAGAAGCATAATGTTCTTTCCCTTCGTCAATACATCGCGGATCAATATGTTGTTTTATCATTCGATTTCGGATAATATCTACAATAGACTGCAGACGCATTTCATCTTCTGTTAGAATATTTAACGTGAGCTCTTTTTTATTCAGATCAATTTCACTTTTTGTTCCTTTAAAATCAAAACGACCGAAAATTTCTTTTCTCGCGCTATTGATCGCATTATCTAATGTTTGTGTATCAATTTTACTTACAATGTCGAAAGATGGCATAAAAATGAAATTTAATTTTTAATTCCAGGACTCTATGGTAAATGTTTCTGTGTAAACGATTTTCTTTTGAATGTTGGAGTAGCCCATTTTTTCCAAAACAGCTCCGTATTGATCCAGTTGCTTTTTGTAACGGGCATTTGGCGCTCCTGTCTTATAATCAATGATAATGGTTTCATTCTTGGTTTCCACAACACGGTCAGGTCGAAGTCGATTTCCATCTGGTAAAAGAATTTCCGCTTCCATTCGTATTTTTCCCTTTCCTGAAAAACTGTTTTGCAATTCAGGAAGCTGAACCAATTTTTTAAGTAAATCGGAAATTTGTTTTCCATCAGCAATTACCATTAAACCATCTTGAATTGCTTTTTCAATTGCCCAATCAATATCTGCCGCTGTTGAAATGGTCGAAAGGATGTTGTGAATTAAATTTCCTTTGTCTCGACTTCCATTTGCATCATCCTTATCCCAATAATCAGAACTCGTAGATTTAATTCTTATTCTATCTTCCCATAAATTGCTTTGTATCGTCAAAGGTTGAATGCAGACAATTTCTTTTCTTTTTTGTTTTTCAGGTGGAGAAATTATTCCTGATTCTGAAATATTGTTGAGATAAGGCATTTTGATTGCTGAAAGACAAGGAGCAAAAAAATAGGAAATATAATTGGATTCTTTTTCATCATCCTTTTTAGATTTTTTTCCCTCATCCTTTTCAGTAAAAATATAAAGCCGTTGTTCAGCCCTAGTCATTGCCACATACAAATTGTTAATTGAATCGAGTATTAATTTGTCTTGTTCCTCTTCAAATATTTCTTTAAAATGTGTTTTAGACAATTCGGAACTTAATCCAACCAGCGCAGTTTTTAATTTTGGTATTGTAGGATCGGAAAATTGAATCCACTTTTTATTTTTGAAATTGGCAATTTCCCAGTTGGCAAAAGGAATAATGACAACAGGAAATTCTAACCCTTTCGATTTATGAATGGTCATAATATTGACAGCATTCATTCCTGCAGCAACCACAATTGATGCATTTCGGCTACGATCTTCCCAAAAGGCAAAAAAATCAGTTTTATCTTTGCTACGACTGTTTGTATAATTTAGTATTTCATCCAAGAAAAAAATAAGGTAAGCGTCTGAAGATTTTCCAAGACCAAAAGCCGTAATTATTTCTTCGCATCGTTGGTAAAGAGGGAGTCTTGAACTCCGCAATAAATCAATCGAGATATTATTTGCTGAAAGAACCGATTGTAAATTATTTTGGTGCTGACTAAAGTCACTGAGACAAACATCTAATTCCTGATTTATTATTTTTGTAGAAACAAGATATTCCAACACTTGTGCACTTGCCAATTGATCAGTAGGAAAATCAACACAGCGAAGTATTGACACCATAAAATTTACAATTGCCGAATTTCTGAGTAGCAGCGAGTCAGAAGAAAGTACTGGAATTCCATTTTTAAGTAGCGATTCAGCAATCATGGAACCTTCTTTGTTTTTCCGAACTAATATTGCAATATCCGAATGGTTCCAACCTTCTGCAATAAGTTGGTTTACCAGATCAAGGGTTTTAGAAACAAAAATCTCTCCCTTGTCATCCTCTTCGGGTTCCAGCTCCTCAATACGGACATAGCCTCCTTCTTTTCCTGGAACAAATTCTTGCTCTAATTGATCGTAAATTAGATTTGTGCCTGTCCGAAGTTTTCCGGATAAGGATCTGAAAAACGAATTGTTGAATTGTACGATGTTTGATTTACTTCTGTAATTAGTCCCTAGATGTTCAGCCTTGTAATTTCGAACGAGACTTTGTTCTCTTTCTTTAATCAAACTATTTTCAGAAGGATCTATGACCAATGGAAGTTTGGCAAATTGTTCTACTTCCCCACCACGGAATCGATAAATGGATTGTTTTCCATCTCCGACAAGCATGTTGAAAAAATTACCTGCAAGAGAATTCTCTATGAGCGGTAATAAATTGTGCCATTGTACAACTGAAGTATCTTGAAACTCATCAATAAGATAATTGCTATATTTTTCTCCAAGTCGTTCATAGATGAATGGGACTGGTTCTGCAAAAACAATTTCGGAAATAATTCTGTTGAATTCGGAAATATGCAATACGTTTTGATCAGTCCTGAATGTTTGAAGAATGTTTTTTACTTCGTTTAATACGGCCAATGAATAAATGTTATTCAAAAGCATTTTGTGAAACAAATAAACTTTGAATTCATCCTCCTCTAATTCTTCCAGTTTATTCCATATCGCTATTAATTCGTGTTGTATACTTTTAATTATTTCTTTTTCCTGTTTTGACGCTTTTGAGGAATGCCAATCACCACCATTAAGTGCTTTTTCAATGTAAGAGTTTGACTCACCGAAGTTTTTAAGATGTCCTGAAGCATACCCAATAAAACGCCCAGCAATTCCTTTATTTGTGTATGAAAATGCATCAACAGATAAATTATTTATATTCATTAAATGCACTCCGCTTTTTGCAAGGAGTATTAATTTATCTTCAAATGCTTTTTTAGATTTTTTTAATTGTACTTTTATTTCAACAAAATCATTGATGGTAAGTTCACCAAGCAATTTTGCATTTTGTGCACCTTCTTCTTTTAAAAGTTCCTTGCCGATATCTCTTATTTCATTTTCAATCTGCCAAGTTTTTTCTTCATCTGCTTTATGTGCAGAAAACTGAACCAAAAGTTCTGTTAATTCTTTGTCTTCTCCGATTTTTCCAATGAGGATGTCAACTGCTTCACGTACTAATTTTTCGGCATCCATCTCGACTTCAAAATTCACAGGCAAACGAAGATCATGAGCAAATGCTCTGACGATTCGGTGTGTGAAACTGTCAATAGTACCAATTGCAAAGTCAGTATAGTTATGCAAAATGGCTCGTAATAGATTTTGGGCGCGGGTAGCAAGAGTTAAATCATCCAAGTTGAGTTCTTTCTTCAATGCATCAGACATTGCGGAAAGTTTTCCAATTTCTGGTTTCGATAATTCTTTTAAGGCACGTACTATACGGTCCTTCATTTCAGCAGCAGCCTTATTCGTGAATGTTATTGCAAGTATTTTTCTGTAGCGCTGAGGCGGGTCTGCAGTATCCGACAATGCAATTCGCAAATATTCACGCACTAATGTGAATGTTTTGCCCGAACCAGCACTGGATCTATAGACGGTGAAATTCATTTTTTAAAGATAGTGATAAGTGTTTGCAAGTTTATGAGCGAATTGCGATTAGTTATTAGTTAATAGTTTCAAAGAAGGCACTTCGGGATAATTGGTTTATGTCTTTTATTTCTCGTATATTTTCACTAAACTTGTATAGCATTTTAGCTATGAAAAGAACCTTTATTTTACTCATTTTAGTCTTAATAACTTTCTCCGAACTTTTTGGACAGGTATTGAATGCTAATGTTTTTGTAGATGCTGAAATTCCGCAATATCCTGTTATTGTAAATCCAGGTTCTTATGTAAGTAATCAATTACTGGTGATGTTGGTGCCCGGGACTGTTATTGGTGAATTAGAAGAGCAATTTGCAAGTAAAGGTTTTTTTATTTCTAGTGTAAAATGTTCTGCAAAATCAATGCGCATCTGGACCTTGACTTTTAATCAGGGAACCAATATTGAAAAGGCGCTTGAGATTTCTAAAACCTTTTCAGCGATTCAGATGGTGCAATTCAATCATTATGTTGCTCGACGTGCAATAATTCCTAATGATATTGAATTCGGATTATTATGGAATATGAATAATACAGGGCAATTTGGTGGAACAGTTGATGCAGATATTGATGCACCAGAAGCATGGGATATTACAACAGGTGGAATGACGGTCCAAGGTGATACAATTGTTGTTGCAGTAATTGATGCTGGTTTTGATTTGGCTCATGAAGATTTAAATTTTAAAAGGAATTATGATGATATTCCAAATAATGGAATTGATGATGATAATAATGGATATATAGATGATTTTTATGGTTGGGATGCTTACAACAGTGATGGAAATATAGTTTCTGATTTACATGGAACACATGTTGCAGGAATTGTAGGTGCCAGAGGAAATAATTCAGTTGGAGTGACTGGAGTAAATTGGGGTGTGAAAATTATGCCTGTTATGGGATCCGATGGAACTGAAGCACAAGTTGTGGAAGCATATACCTATGTATTTGATTCGCGTAAATTATATAATACAACCAATGGATTGCAAGGCGCTTTTGTGGTTGCAACAAATTCTTCTTTTGGAGTTGATTTAGGTCAGCCTTCAGCTTATCCAATTTGGTGTGCGATATATGATTCCATGGGTGTTGTTGGAATCTTAAGCGCTGCAGCAACTGCAAATCAGAATTGGGATATTGATGCAGTGGGCGATATTCCAACAGCCTGTTCAAGCATTTTTATGTTGGGCGTTACCAATACAAATCGTAATGATTTGAAAGCAACTGCTGCAGGTTATGGCGCTACCACTATCGATATTGGTGCTCCCGGAACTCAAGTGGAATCTACTACACCGGGAAATAATTATGGATCATTAAGTGGAACCTCAATGGCTTCTCCTCATATAGCAGGTGCAGTTGCGTTAATGTATGCTGCAGGATGCAGTCAGTTGATTACAGATTATAAAAATTACCCAGATAGTATTGCAATTCTAATGCGAAATTATTTATTAAGTAGTGCTGATCCAAATGTTTCGCTTAATGGATTGTGCACATCGAATGGACGATTGAATATTTACAATGCTTTGATGGCAGTTCAAACTTATAATTGCGCACCTCAATCGATTAGTGAAGCTACTGGTGGAATTTATTTTGAAGGTTTATTTCCAAATCCTGCTCAAGAAACTGTTTTGATTTCCTACGTTTCTGAAAAAAGTGAAAGTGGAACGATAGAGATTGTTGACTTGTTAGGAAATGTTGTGTTTTCAATAGATAAAAATGTGAATTCTGGGAATAATCAAACGTCCGTTGATATTGGTAGTCTTTCTTCCGGAATATATTTTGTTCGTGTGAATGTAGCAGGCGTTTCTTCTAGAGCAATTAAATTGGTGAAAGAATAAATTTCATTCTTTTTAATTGCGAACCAAAAATTGTTTTCTAAAATTTATAAACGAAGGTCCGACTTTCTGAAATAGTTTATTAATCCCATTGTCATCAACAATAACATAACAAAGTAAGAGGTTTGAAACAGATAAATTGTTTTAAATCCAATAGGGAAATAAACCGAAAGTAATACGTATGAAAGGAGAAGAAACCAAATTACTTTTAAATAATCTAAAAATATCTTAGTCGTTTTTGTGAAAAAATAAATTACGTAAGTGATAACTAATCCAACAAGTGAGGGACACAAGATCCATTTGACTCGAATGTCTATCAATCCGAAAAAATCAAGTGTTTTTAAAGTATAAGCAATTGTAAATACAGCAAGAAAAACCGTAATCGGAATCCGAAATGTTTTATTTCGAATCGAAGTGCCAATTAGAAATAAAAACAAAGGCAAACCATTTTGGATAATTAAATTTAATTCTCTGATATAATTTTGAGGATAGTATTCCATAATTTCCACTAAAACATAATTCAGAATTACAAATGCTATTGCAGGAAAACATGCAAATGCAAGAATTTTAAAGAGAATGTTTGAGTTTGAATAATGTGTGTTGGAATTTGGATTCATTAGTAAAATGTTATTGCCACCTAATTATGAAAGGTTCACAGTCATGACTGCCACCAACGCCGCAGTTTCGGTACGTAATCTTCTTTCTCCAAGTGAAACAGCAGTAAAATTATTCTTTAGAGCAAGTTTTATTTCTTCGTTTGAAAAATCACCTTCAGGGCCAATGAGAATATAAATATCGCCAGCGGATTTAATTTTTAATTTTAATTCTGATTTTTCACCATCAGCACAATGTGCAATGAAGCGTTGTGCATCTGCTGGTATCGTTTTAATAAATTCTTTGAAGGACAAAACTCCTTTAACCGCAGGAAGCCAACTTGTTTGTGATTGTTTAATGGCGGAAACTGCAACTTTTTCCATACGCTCTGTCTTCACTGTAAAACGTTCAGAATGGTCGCAGGAAATCAAATGAATCGAATCGATACCAATTTCTGTCGCTTTCTCAATAAACCATTCCATGCGATCAAGATTTTTGGTGGGAGCAATGGCGAGATGTAATTTATAATTACGATCAGTAGTTTCTTTTTTACGCTCTGTAATTTCCATCGTGCAACGCTTTGGATGATCATCGGAAACTTTTGCAAATGCTCTTGTCCCTTTTCCATCCACCAACATTACCTCAGAACCCATGACAAGCCGCAAAACACGTACGGCATGTTTTGATTCGTCCTCATCAAGCATGACGAGATTTTCGGATAAGTCGGGAAAGTAAAATGTGTGCATTCTTACAGCGTTATGCTGCTAAGATAAGAATAACCGAATTAATAAAGGTCGGTGTCTTCGATAAGGTCACTCACATCTTTATATTGAACCTTTTGCATTTCAGATTCCTTTGTGTTGTTGCGAATGTCGCCATTACCTGGACCAGCATTATTATCTCCGGGATCCATGGTGTTATTGAGATCGAAAATATCATACATCAGATAATTTCCACTCGATTTTTTTGCTTTACCAAAGCGCCAGGTCATTCCAAAATTTATAAATATTGCTGGATCAGGAGCTCCTTTATAATATGGCGTGAAAGGTTTTGAATGGTTTCTGATATTAAAGGAGGGTGCATAGAGCCAAATATGATTATTTACTGAAAAACCGCCAGCAAGGAAAAATGAAAAATTTGGACTTGGACGGAAATCAAGCCGAAGTCCATTTGAAATTCCTGATTGTCCAAGTTGAATTATTGAATCGCCGAAAATATAAAGGCTATCATTATTACTAAGATTATATAATCCTCCATATGCCTTGCTGTATAAACTAAAAGAAAATTTTGGAGTGGGTTGGAAGTTGAAAGAAACCATTCTTGGAAACTGAATGCTGAAATAAAACTTGCTATCTAATTTTCCAATTCTAAATCCAAGCATTGGTAAATAATTTCGATTCCCAAATAAAAATGTTTTTGTGACACCTCCTCGAATACTGAAGGATGGGCTCAACATTACATTAAAAATGGCAGAACTCGCAAAACGAAATTCCTGCGTTTGTTTAGTATCCAATTTGTCACCTACAATGTATGGTGAGGCGTCAACAAACAAAATAAATTTTGAACCGAAACCATAAATTACACGTAATCCAGCTCCCAGTTTATATAATTTATGTTGCCTTGATAAACCAGCAAATTGAGGTTGATCAGAAAGGCCGTTTATTGTCATTAATAAATGAAATGTATTTATAGTAGAACTATCATTTTTTGAAAATTTTGTATTTGTATAGAGCGGAATGTACATCCCAATGTTTGCCGTAACAAATTTGTAATTACCCAGCTTATGCGTTACAATTTGACTTGGAAAAGAAGGATCGCTTTTTATGATGCGTGAACCCGTTCCAAAAAAATTCATGTATAGTGTTGGACGAATATAATTTCTTACTTCACGTTGCTTAACATCACGTGAAGAACTTTTTGGAAGAAGAGAATCTCCTGCAAACGCAAAAAGCGATGATGCCGGCATGAAACAAATCAGCCAGCAAAGCATAAAGAATGATTTCCTGAAGTTATTCATACTTATTTAGGCTTTTTATTATCTGGATTCGCTTTGTCTTCCGTTAGAATTTTAATGAGCTCTTTTTTGAAATCCTCTTCTGCAACATAAAGTTGGGCCAATTTTTTGGGAGGTAAAACTTTTTTAAGTTGCTCATTCATCTCGGAAATTAAAGCGGCATCTTTTACTTTTAAGGCAACTTCTTCATCTGCAATTCTTGTAAATTCTTCTGGACTTAATTGTTCAGATTTTTCTCTAATAATTTGGTAGTCGCTTTGTAATTTTTTGCGAACAGCATCTCTCTTATCCTGATAATCATTGTAAATAGGCCAAAATTTCTCTGCTTCATCTGAGGTTAGATTCAAACGTTTGGTAATGAAAGCAACCTTTAGCGCCTGCACACGTTCCTGCCCGGAAGCAGTCTGCGCTGAATCCGATTTCCCTTTCGGAGAAACTCCTGCGTTTTGCGCAGAAAGTTCGTTCGCAAGGAAAGCGAAAACAAAACTCAGTAAGAATATAATTTTCTTCATTTCAATCAGGCTGTTTATTTAATATCGGATGGATCAGTATTATTATCAAGCAAATATTTTAGCATATCATCATTTAAAGAATTCTCTTCAGGAACATCATTTAAATCGGGATTATTATCATTTACAAAATCTGCTACCATGTTTTCATCTATCAAATCAAGTTGTGCTAATACATCTTGCTTTTCTACTTCTTTGACGACAACAGTAGGGGTAGGGTTTACTTTGCGACGATTATTATTTTTTGGTTTCTGAACGGCCACATTATTATTTGGGACTGTGCTATTGACCGTATCCTTTTTGGGAGTTGGAATTACCGGAATGTTTTTCTCTTTTGGTTGATCAGTTTTTACAATTACATTTTTATCATTGGAAATATCATTTGATCGATTAAAGAACCAAATACTTACACCTAAAATTAAAGTAACAGAAGCAGCAATAGAAATCGGACGCGCATAACGCTTAATAACTTCGGCGAATACAATTATTCTACCACGCTCAGTAACTTTCTCTTCCGAAACGCCTTCATCTTGTGCAATTCGTAATGTAATACGATCTGCAAGTGTATCAAAATATCCAACAGGAATTTCGGCATCCGATCCGTGATTTAATTCATCAACCGCGACTTTCGTCAGTATTTTATCTGCAAAATTTTCAAAATAATTTTCAGGAACACCAAAACCTTCGTCTTGCTTTAAATTGTCTAATGCAATTTTTGTGTTAATAGTAGCATCAAGTTGATTAAAATAATTTTCAGGAATTTCAAATGACTCACTCTTTTTTAAGTCCGAAAGTGATACAACAGAATTAATTTCGTTAATAAGTTTTTCGAAATACCCATCCGGAATTATAAATGAACTATTTGAATTCGAAGCACGGTTTTCAATGGAATTAAGATTTACAATATTAATTATGCGCTCTGCTAATTCTTCAAAATAATTGAGAGGTAGAGTAAATGCATTTTCATCAGAATGAACTACAGATAGCTTACAAAGTTCATTTGAAAAATCCAGTGATTCAGAAAAATAATTTTCAGGAACGATCATACCACTTCCTTTCACCCTAAGCTTATTCAGCAAAGGTGCATGCTTCGATAAATCATCGAAATCAGCAGGAAATTCTATGTTATTATATTCGTTCACCTAAAATATTTTTGATTTTCTTTTTGAAATTAAATTTTGAATTTTAAATCGTTCAATGTGTTAGATCATCTGTAGCCCTAATAAATGCTTCTATTTTTTTAACGGCATGATGATAAGAAGCTTTTAATGCTCCAACAGAAGTTTCAAGCACAGCTGACATATCCTCGTATTTCATGTCTTCAAAATATTTCATAGTGAAAACGATGCGTTGTTTTTCTGGTAATTGCGCGATGGCTACTTGTAATTTCTTCTGAATAGCATCTCCATTGAAATAATTATCATTTTCAAGCTGGCCTTCAATACTTTGTTCTACATCACCAAACCGTACATAACGATCCGCTTTTTTCTGTCGAATAAAACTTAAAGTCTCATTGGTTGCTATGCGATACAACCATGTGAATAATTGAGAGTCTTCTTTGAAATTATCAAGTCCCTTCCACGATTTAATAAATACATTTTGCAAAACATCATCCGTATCATCGTGGTCAATCAACATTCTTCGGATATGCCAGTACAAACGTTTCTGATAACGTTCCACTATTTTACGGAACGCATTTTGCCTAGTTCGTTCTTCACGAAACTGTGCGACTAATTCTTTATCAGAAATTTCTTCTATCATGCTTTGACGCTATTGCGTTAATGGCACTCTATTTTAATATGTTTTGTTTCAAAGCAAAAAAAAGCTGCACCAGTTTTTCTCCCGATACAGCCTCAATTTAGAAAAAATTATTCTTTCTATTTTTTTCGCGCAATTGCACGGAGGGCAGCGTTTACAATATCAATGGTGTCGAGGCCGTATTTGGTCATTAATTGATCAGGTGTGCCACTTTCACCAAAGCTATCATTTACAGCAACCATTTCAAGAGGAGCAGGGATGTGGCTTGTCAATACATGTGAAATTGTCTCGCCAAGTCCCCCGAATTTATTGTGCTCTTCTGCTGAAACAGCGCATCGGGTTTTCTTTACTGAATCTATGACGGCTTGAACATCTAAAGGTTTAATGGTATGGATATTTATTATTTCAGCTGAAATGCCCTGTTTTTCAAGGATTTCCCATGCTTCAATAGCTTTCCAAACCAAATGACCCGTAGCAAAAATCGAAACATCTGTTCCTTCATACAAATTCACTGCTTTTCCAATCTCAAATTTCTGGTCAGCTGCGGTGAAATTGGGTACTGCAGGGCGACCAAATCGTAAATAAACAGGACCTTCATAGGCTGCAATGGCAATTGTTGCTGCTTTAGTCTGATTATAATCACAGGGATTAATAACAACCATTCCTGGTAACATTTTCATCAAACCAAGATCTTCCAGAATCTGATGGGTTGCCCCATCTTCTCCTAAGGTTAAACCCGCATGTGAAGCACAGATTTTTACATTTTTTCCTGAATAAGCAACGGATTGACGGATCTGATCATATACACGACCAGTAGAAAAATTTGCAAACGTTCCTGTAAATGGAATTTTTCCACCGATGGTCATACCCGCAGCGATACCAATCATGTTTGCTTCAGCAATCCCAACTTGAAAAAATCTTTCCGGATGATCTTTCTGAAAAGCATCCATCTTTAGTGAACCAGTTAAATCTGCACAAAGTGCAACTACATTCGGATTTGATTTTCCTAATTCTGACAAACCTGCGCCGAATCCTGAGCGAGTGTCTTTTTTTTCTGTTGGCTTGTATTTCTGTTCCATAGGATATCGGTGTTCAGTGCGCTTTGCTTTTTGCATTGTGTCTTTTACAGAACACAGTTAGTATAATTTAACGGTTACTTGTCCACCCGGTTCTACTTTGAATTTTCGTTCGGTTGTATAAATAGTTTCGTGTGAAGATTTTGTTCTGAAAATTATAGTGTAATTGCCCGGTTGCAAAACAATATTTTCATTAAGCTGACTTGGATTTAGATTTGCCACCCACGACAATTTATTATTTTCATTTTGAAGAATTTGTCCTGTTCCTTCAGATGGTTTGAAAATACTTACTACTCCAGCTTGTGGAATTTGAATCAAGGTTGTTTTGCTTTGGCCAATATCTACATTGTTCATATAGATGCGCGGAAGCGTTAGGATTTCAATATCATATTTACCAACAATGTATTTTTCCGTTCTTCCAAAATCTTGCACATTGATGGTTTGCATGGTTCCTGCTTTACGAACGATACATTGCAATCGCTGATAATTATTTATTCCTGCAACTTGAAGATTTAAAAAACCTTGAGGAGCATCAACTGCTATAGTATTATGCTTTCCAGGAATTATGGTAATGTTTTCTTTTACAACTTCAGGAATTGTATGCACGACCAATCGATAGGTTGATAAAGGATCAAGTACAATGGTATCTGGCACTCCACGATTGTTCATGGTATGCATGTAGTTATATCTGATTACTCCAGTTTGTTGGTCGTAAAAAGTCATTGCAACGTCTGTCTCTGAAGGCTTGCTTGCGATGTCAAGTAAATTCACTTGCGCTGTTGTGCTATTCATGGCTTGTGAAACAACAATATTTAAAATATTATTGAAGGTAGCTTCTTCTGCAACATTGTAAACTTTACCAATACAATTCAGCGAAGTGTAATCTACATTTCCAATTCCAATTACAAAAGGTTTAAGTACAATTCCTTTTTTCTGAAGCGCAAGTGAAACAGCACAAGGATCACCATCACATTCTTCAATTCCATCTGTAATTAAAATAATAATGTTCCTAGTAGTTTTTCCATCATTAGGAAAATCATCCCCACATTTTTCTAAGGTATAAGCAATTGGTGTAGTTCCTTTCGGTACAATTTGTCCAATCGTAGATTTCATTAATGGAACAGCCACTGATGGGCGACCAATAGGAACTTCAAGCTTTGTATCCTGACAATCTCTATTGGGCTGAAGATTATGTTGATGTCCAAAACACCGTAAACCAATTTCTAGATTTCCTACATTTTTCAAACTGTCTAGAAAAGTTACAAATAGTTTTTTCGCAATATCCATTTTCATTCCTGACTGCCAAGTTCCATACATACTAAACGAAGCATCAAAAACAAAAAGAATTCGAGTAAGCGGCGGATTGTAAGTCCGTGGTTGTGCAATTAATCCGTTTGAACTAAAGATTAGTACACTAAAAAATAAAATAATAAGATTTGAAAAACGTCTTTGCTTTTTCATAGGCTAGTAGTCGCCGATAGTTCCGGTTACAGTAAGTTGTTCCAAAGCCTGTGCCAGTTGCGCATCATTTGGAGCAACACCATGCCATTTGTGAGATCCCATCATAAAATCTACACCAGCACCCATTTCGGTCTTCATCAGTATAACGACTGGTTTACCCTTGCCAGTATGTGATTTGGCAGTTTTAAGTCCTTCTATTACTAATTGCATGTTATTTCCATCGGTAATTTTCAAAACATCCCAGCCAAAAGCTTTAAATTTTCCTTCAAGATCGCCAAGAGGCATTACCTGATCTGTTGAACCATCAATTTGTTGCCCATTTAAATCAACTGTGCAAATGATATTATCCACTTTCTTTCCCGCTGCATACATTGCTGCTTCCCAAATTTGTCCTTCATCCAACTCGCCATCTCCATGTAAAGTGTAAACAATGGAATTATCTTTATTTAATTTTTTTGACAATGCACCACCAATTGCTACTGACATTCCCTGACCAAGTGAACCTGAAGCTATGCGAATACCTGGTAAATGTTCATGTGTTGTTGGATGTCCCTGAAGCCTGGTATTGAGTTTCCTAAAAGTTGCTAACTCACTGATAGGGAAGTATCCAGACCTTGCCAAAACACTATAAAATACGGGCGAAATGTGACCATTTGATAAGAAAAATAAATCTTCTCCATTTCCATCCATTTTAAATGATGCAGGATTATGATTCATAATTTCAAAATACAAGGCTACAAGAAAATCTGTACAGCCCAAAGATCCTCCAGGATGCCCTGAATTCACGGCATGCACCATTCTTACAATGTCTCTACGTACTTGGGTTGAAAGGTTTTCAAGCTCTTTTTGTGTGGCCATAATGGTACGGAAAGGTAGATTATTAGAGAATTTTGACTCAGAAAGCCAAAAGTAAAGTCTTTAGCCACGGCATTTCCTTCTGTTAATAACATTCGTTTCTTGTTGAAAACCTTGACCTTAGTCCCCCAAAAGAGATTCTTCACCACAAATTTGAAAATGGTATTTTTGCGCCCCTGCTCATTATTTGTTTTATTCGCAGATTGAAATTAAGAACCCGACGGTGTTAAATACATCGCCATTAATAACAAAATCAAATTTATGGCCTTAAAGTGCGGTATTGTCGGTCTTCCGAATGTGGGGAAATCTACCTTGTTCAACTGTCTTTCGAATGCAAAAGCGCAGGCAGCTAACTTTCCTTTTTGTACCATTGAACCTAACGTTGGCGTGATTACTGTGCCCGATGAAAGGATCAATATCCTGTCTGATCTTGCTAAGCCTGAGCGTATTGTGCCTACTACGATTGAAATTGTAGATATTGCAGGATTGGTAAAAGGTGCTAGTAAAGGTGAAGGTTTGGGAAATAAATTTCTTGGAAATATCCGGGAGTGTAACGCCATTCTTCATGTGGTTCGTTGTTTTGATGATCCGAACGTGGTACATGTGGATGGCTCTGTAAATCCAGTTCGTGATAAAGAAATTATCGATATCGAACTTCAATTTAAAGATTTAGAGGCGGTTGAAGCAAGATTGAAAAAATTGGAAAAGCAAGCAAAGTCTGGAACTGATAAAGACGCGAAAAAAACATACGACATCTTGCAACAAATTCAGCAAGCTTTGGTGCAGGGAAAATCTGCTCGTACAGTACCTGTTGCGAAAGAAGATTTGCGATTGATTGAAGATCTTCATTTGTTGACTGTAAAACCCGTGCTTTATGTTTGTAATGTGGATGAAGCCTCAGTTAAAACTGGAAATAAACACACTGCAGCCGTTATCGATGCTATTAAAGATGAAGATGCAGGATACATGTTTATTACTGCAGCGATGGAATCTGAGATTGCTGCATTAGAAAGTTACGAAGACAGAAAAGTTTTCCTTGCTGAAATCGGTTTGGAAGAACCTGGTGTAAATAAATTAATCAGTTCAGCTTATAAATTGCTCGATCTTCAAACCTATTTCACTGTTGGTGTAAAAGAAGTTCGCGCCTGGACAATCACTCGTGGAATGAGTGCACCGCAAGCTGCAGGAGTTATACATACCGATTTTGAAAAAGGATTTATCAAAGCTGAAGTTATTGGCTACAATGATTTTGTTCAACTTGGTTCTGAATCGGCATGTCGCGACAATGGAAAAATTAGAATTGAAGGAAAAGAATACATTGTACAAGATGGTGATATCATGCATTTCAGATTTAACGTTTAAAAATGGCAGAAGTCGGATATGTTTTATTTTTTTTAACGATCTGGTTTGTTATTCCTTATTTGCTTGGAACATTGTTCTTTAAATTATTAAAAAAACGCTGGAAAATATTCAGTAAAGAAAAAGGAGCCGCACGCTTTATCAATTATGGTGTGTTTTTGATTTGTGCTTTAGTTGGATGGCTTTTTGAAATGCTAGTATTAACAGGAGTAAAAATGATGATGTAACAGTTTTTAGTTTGAAGTTTTGAGTATAGAAAACCCCTAATTACTCAATTCTAATAACTAATAACTAATAACTAATAACTAATAACTAGAATTAGTATGGCTAAAGATTCAAATTATAACGAAGACAGTGTCAAGTCGCTGGACTGGAAAGACCATATCCGTCTTCGTCCTGGAATGTATATTGGAAAATTGGGTGATGGTTCTTCGCCTGATGATGGAATTTATATTTTGCTGAAAGAAGTAATCGATAATTGTATCGATGAATTTGTAATGGGAAATGGTCGAGTAATCGATGTGACCATTAAAGATGGAACCGTTTCTGTTCGAGATTTTGGTCGCGGTATTCCATTAGGAAAAGTAATTGATTGTGTTTCTAAAATCAATACTGGTGCTAAATATGACTCTGAAGCTTTTAAAAAATCGGTTGGTTTAAATGGAGTTGGAACAAAAGCAGTAAATGCACTTTCATCTTGGTTTCTTGCCCAAGCTTATCGCGAAGGCAAAACAAAAATTGCAGAATTTAAACGTGGGGATTTAATAAAAGACGAAAGAATTAAATCATCAGACGAAGGTGATGGAACTTTAATTTCATTTCGTCCTGACGAAAAAGTATTTGTGAATTATCATTACATCAATGAGTATGTGGAAAAGATGTTGTGGAATTACGCATACCTGAATGCAGGATTGACACTTCGCTACAATGGAAATGCAATCAAATCTGAAAATGGTTTGTTGGATTTGCTTAACAAAAATTTAAGCGGCCCTATCGTTTATCCGATCATTCACTTGAAAGGTGAAGATATTGAAGTTGCGATTACGCATAGCGATCAGCAATATGTTGAAGAATATTTTTCTTTTGTAAATGGGCAACATACCACGCAGGGCGGAACGCACCAAGCTGCTTTTCGTGAATCGGTTGTTAAAGTTATTCGTGATTTCTTGAAAAAGGAATATGAAGCTTCTGATATTCGGACTTCCATTGTTGCGGCGGTTGCTGTAAAAGTAATGGAACCGATTTTCGAATCTCAGACTAAAACAAAGTTAGGTTCACTTGATGTGGGTCCGAAAGGTCCAACCATGCGTACTTTCGTTCACGATTTTTTGAAAAGTCAACTGGATAATCATCTTCACAAAAATCCAGAGACTGCTGATTTATTACATCGCAAAATTTTGGCAAGTGAACGCGAACGAAAAGAACTTTCTGGAATTCAGAAATTAGCCCGAGATCGTGCAAAAAAAGCAAATCTTCATAACAGAAAATTGCGCGATTGTCGTGTGCATTTAAACGATATGAAAGATGAACGTCGTTTACAAAGTTCATTGTTTATTACAGAAGGAGATTCTGCAAGTGGATCAATTACTAAAGCACGTGATGTAACTTCTCAAGCGGTTTTTAGTTTGAAAGGAAAACCATTGAATGCTTACGGACTCACAAAAAAAATAGTTTACGAAAACGAAGAGTTCAATCTAATTCAAGCCGCAATGGATATTGAAGATGGATTGGAAAATCTTCGTTACAACAATATTATTATTTCTACTGATGCCGACGTAGATGGTATGCATATTCGTTTGTTATTAATGACATTCTTCCTGCAATTTTTCCCGGATCTAGTGAAGAATGGACATTTGTATATTTTGCAAACGCCATTGTTCCGTGTTCGAAATAAGAAGGAAACTATTTATTGTTATTCCGCTGATGAGAAAGCTGCTGCAATGAAAAAGTTGGGCGCAAAACCTGAGATCACACGATTCAAAGGTTTAGGTGAAATTTCTCCTGATGAATTCAAACATTTTATTGGAAAAGATATTCGTCTGGAACCGGTAATCATTGGAGGTGGATCAAGCATTCCTGAAATTCTTTCTTATTACATGGGAAAAAATACTCCAGAACGTCAAGATCATATTATTGCAAATCTTCGCGTTGAAAAAGATATTATTGAAGGAGAACCTGAAAAAGAAAAAGAATTAGAAACAGCATAAATCAGTTATTAGATCGGAGTTTCCTCGAATTTCTTTGAACTAAAAACTAAGCACTCAAAACGTAACAATGGCAGACAAAGACAATAAAGATCTCTTTAACGGAAAAGACAACGGTTCCGGCGAAGAGAATCATTCTCATTCAGAACGTACTGAAGTAAGAATGATAAACGGCATGTATGAGAATTGGTTTTTGGAATATGCTTCCTACGTAATTCTTGAGCGTGCAGTTCCTTATATCGAAGATGGTTTAAAACCTGTGCAACGTCGTATTCTTCATTCCATGTGGGAAATGGAAGATGGTCGTTATAATAAAGTTGCGAATATCATTGGAAACACGATGAAGTTTCATCCACATGGTGATGCTTCAATCGGTGATGCGCTGGTGCAAGTTGGACAAAAGGATTTGTTGATTGACATGCAAGGAAACTGGGGTAATATTTATACTGGTGACCGTGCTGCTGCTCCACGTTATATTGAAGCAAGACTTTCAAAATTTGCATTGGACGTTGTGTTCAATCCGAAGACAACAGTATGGCAAGCTACCTACGATGGAAGAAATCGTGAGCCGGTGACCTTGCCAATGAAATTTCCTTTGTTACTTGCACAAGGGGTAGAAGGAATTGCCGTTGGTTTAGCTTGTAAAATTCTTCCACATAATTTCAACGAATTAATTGATGCTTCCATTGCTGCATTGCGCGGAAAAAAATCTGATTTGTATCCTGATTTTGTAACAGCGGGTATGGCAGATTTTTCTGGCTATAATGATGGATTACGTGGTGGGAAAATTCGTGTTCGTGCAAGAATAAAAGTAAAAGATTCTAAAACACTTATTGTTACTGAAATTCCATTCGGAACTACAACTGGAAGTTTGATTGATTCCGTTATTTCTGCTAATGATAAAGGCAAAATCAAAATCAGAAAGATTGAAGATAATACCGCTGAGTTTGTTGAAGTAATGATTCATCTTCAACCCGGCGTTTCTACAGATAAAACAATTGATGCATTGTATGCATTTACGGATTGTGAAATTTCTATTTCTCCGAATGCATGTATCATCGAAAATGAACGTCCTCGTTTTGTTGGTGTTAACGAAATGCTCAAAATTTCTTCGGCCAACACAATGGCTTTACTGAAGAAGGAATTAGAAATTGAATTGCACGAATTACAGGAACAATGGCATTTCTCTTCCTTGGAGAAAATTTTCATTAAGGAGGAAATGTACATTGACTTCAAAAAATATAGTGATCGTGAAACACTTTATGTTTATTTACACGAACGTTTCAAGCCATTCAAGAAAAAATTATTCAGAATCATTCACGACGAAGATTTGCATAAACTAACGCAGATCCCAATGATTCGCATCACTCGCTTTGATACCATTAAGGCGGATGAGAAAATGAAAGATCTTGAGAATAAGATTGAACAAGTAAAACATCACCTCGGACATCTTGTTGAATATGCAATTGATTATTTTAAAGATCTTAAGAAGAAATATGGTGCAGGCCGCGAACGAAAAACTGAAATTCGCCAGTTTGAAATAATTGAAGCGCGTCAGGTGGTGATGAACAATGTGAAGTTGTACGCCAATAAAGAAGAAGGATTTATCGGAACTGGATTAAAGAAAGATGAATTCATTTGTGATTGTTCCGATCTGGATGAAATTATTGTTTTCAGAAGAGACGGAGTTATGATGGTGACGAAAGTTGCAGAAAAAACCTATGTTGGAAAAGACATTATTCATATGGCTATTTTCAAGAAAGGTGATGATAAGACATTATACAACATGGCTTATCGCGATGGAAAACAAGGAAACACGATGGTGAAACGTTTTTATGTTTCTGGTGTAACGCGTGATAAAGAATATGCCTTGACCCGTGGAGCTAAAGATTCTAAGGTTCATTATTTTTCCGTGAGTCCGAATGGAGAAAATGAAATTATTACGGTTTCGTTGACACCAACATCTGGGGCACGCAAACAGGAATTTGATATGGACTTATCGCAAGTAGCAATAAAAGGAAGAGATTCTCAAGGGAATATTCTTACGCGTTACCCTGTTCGAAAAGTTGTATTAAAATCCAAAGGTAAAGTGGCCATCAAAAAACAGAAAGTTTGGTTTGATGATGACACACATCGCCTCAATTACGAAGAGCGTGGAACCTATCTTGGAAATTTCGGTCCTGAAGATAGAATTTTGACGATAACGCAAACAGGACATTATCGAATGACAGGAATTGAAACTTCCTTACATTTTGATGAGGATATGATTCTTATTGAAAAATATGATTCGAATGCGATTTCTACTTGTATTTATTTTGATGGCGACAGTAAACAATATTTTATCAAACGTTTTGCTTTCGAATTGACAGATAAGAAATCAATGTTCATTACAGAAAATCCGGAATCCAGAATAGAGCACGTGAGCACTCATCCTGGACAGAAGATTACTTTAACTTTTGCAAAAGTAAAAGGTGTTGAGCCTAAGCCAGAGAAAATTGAAGCTGATGAGTTTATTGAAATACGCAATATGAAAGCGAAAGGAAATAAACTAAGCGCAGCAAAAATTAAGGAAATCGATATGCTTGATCCTTTCGCTAAAGTTTCAGTTGAAGAAATAGAATCAGAAGAGAGTGGTGATAGTCCGTTAGAAAAACTCCGAAAATCAAAAGATACCGGGGATAAAAAAGGACCGCAAGGAAAATTATTTTAAAAATTAGCCCTGATTTTTTAGTCAGGGCTTTTTTTTGATTTTACCCCGCCATCACAAAATCAAGTCCTTCTTTTCTTCCTCTTTGAATCAAATCCTTTCGAATCTCTTCTCGCGCCCCTCTGTTGCCAACATAACTTACTATATAAGAAACTTCTTTTACTGGCAATTCATCCAGAGAAATCACAGGAAACCCATTCAACACTTTCCCGATTTTTTTCGGATCGACATCTACAAATCCACCAATCTCCAATCCGCAAGCTATAAGAAATGCACTTTTTTGTCTAGTAATTCTTCCTGCACCACATAACCACAACTTGCGATTTTGATTTCCTATTTGTTCTGATATAAATTCGGAAAGAAATCCAGCTTTAACACTGGAAAAATTTTCTTTTGAATATCGCTTATCCGTTCTCGACAAACGATTTGGTAGATCATTCCATTTCATCAGAACTTCAGAAACTTTTGCCATTTTAACTCCGGCATCCATCCAACGTAACCACAATTCATAATCTTCCGGAAAATTACCATTTCGATAAACACCATGTTTTGAAATCAACTCTTTTCGAAACATGACAGAAGGGTGGGAGAGTGGAGATTCAACAAATCGATTTAATGCAATTTCTTCGGTAGTAATAATTGAATTTATCCATTCAATAAATGTTGCATATCCTTCTTGCGATTTAGCATCGCCTCCATGATCCACCAAACAACTTACCAAGTCAATGGATGGATTATTTAGCAAATAGTCAACTTGTTTTTGCAAACGATCAGGAAACATTTCATCATCTGCATCCATTCGAGCTATAAAATCTCCCTTTGATTCATGAATTCCAAGATTCAATGATTCAACAATTCCTTTGTGTGGATTTAAAATTATTTTTATTCGAGAATCATATAAAGAAAGTCTTTTTAAAATTTCGGATGTTGTATCTGTTGAACCATCATCTATAACAACGAGTTCAAATTCTTTATTGGACTGAGTAAGGCAGGAATTTACTGCAGCCTCTATAGTCAAAGCTGCATTGTAAACTGGCAATACGATGGAAATTTTTGGTTTCACAAACTTTCGTGTATTTGTGTCTGTGCAAGTATCGAGCTAGTTGAGAAATCGCAAATACACATTTCGTAAAGTTAAAGTATCTTTGTTGTCGAAATGCAAACCCAAACAGGAACTGATATTGCTTTTGCCGCCGCACTTCTTCGTAATGGAGAATTAGTTGCAATTCCGACAGAAACAGTTTATGGTCTTGGTGCAAATGCTTTAAATCCTGAAGCCGTTTTAAAAATCTATGAAACGAAAGGGCGGCCTACTTTTAATCCATTGATTGTGCATGTGCATGATGCAAATGAATTTTCTAAATATGCCTCTTTTGTTCCTGAATTAGTCAAAACGCTTGCAGCGAAATTTTCTCCAGGTCCTTTAACTTTTGTTTTACCTAAGAAATCAATTATTCCTGATATTGTTACTGGTGGCGGAGATACAGTTGCTTTGCGTGTTCCCGGTCATCCCCTTACATTGAAATTACTTTCACAATTAGATTTCCCTTTAGCGGCACCGAGTGCAAACCCGTTCGGATATATTAGTCCGGTAAATGCGATGCATGTAACAGATCAATTGGATGGAATGATTCCCTATATATTAGATGGTGGTCCCAGTATGATCGGGGTTGAATCAACTGTCGTTATGGTGGAAAATAATAAATTGGTAGTGCTGCGTCTTGGTGGCGTTTCCATTGAAGATTTAAAAGATGTTGTTGGTGAACTTGAATTGCGAATTAATTCTTCATCAGATCCAAAATCGCCTGGTCAATTGAAATCACATTATGCACCCAAGATTCCTTTGGTCACTGGGAAATTGGAAGAGTTGCTTTCAACTTATGCTGACAAAAAAAATGCAGTTTTAACTTTTACCGAAAGTGTAAGATCAGCAAATTGTATTGCTAATGAAATACTTTCTCCTTCAGGTGATTTACATGAAGCCGCCAGAAATTTATTTACGGCCTTAAGAAAATTAGATAATTCTGGTGCTGAAATTATCCTTGCCGAAAAATTTCCTGATCATGGATTGGGTTTAGCAATTAATGATAGGTTGGAGAGAGCAAGTGTTTAGTTCTATTCCGAAAAAACAAATTCAACTCTTCGGTTTTTCTTTTTATCAGCCCCAATAGGTCTTTTACTTCCGAAACCACGTGTTGTAATGCGTGAAGCATCAATTCCATTCTTCATAAAATATTCTCCAACAGCCTTTGCTCTTTCATTCGATAATTGATAGTTATGCTCATCACCTCCATCCGAATCTGTATGACCATCAATCTCAACTTTCAAATTAGCTTGATCTTTCATCGCAAAAATAATTACATCAAGTACGGGAAGTGATTCTTCTTTTAGAACGGCTTTGTCCACTTCAAAATAAATATTATCATACACTAATTTTGTTCCCGCTTCAATTTCAATTTTCATCTCGGGTACAACATTTTTTGTAGTATCCTCGTCTGGAATCCATGGCTCTTTTACTTCGACAATAATTTCTTCGAATGGTGTTATTGAAACATCATCTATATAATAATAGGCATAGGGAGCACTTCGCTCAACATTTACTTTTTTGGATTTGGTTTTATTGTCTGAAATGAAATTTCCAATTGTAAAATATTTCTCTCCTCCTAAAGCGGTGTAAGTTTCTTCAAACATTACCCATTTTCCGTTTAATTCTTTCTTATCTGTACTATCAATTTTTAGTTGCGGAATTAATTTTAATGCAGCTGAAGATTTTTTAGAAGAAACTTTTTTGTCAGAAAAATAAACACCGAATTCATGAACCATTTCTCCACTCACAGAAGCTAATGCCATTCGCATCGTAAAATGATAAGTCACTCCAGCCTCAAGTGGCTCGCTCAATTCCCCCATAATATATTCTCGATATTCTTTTTTGCCTCCATAAACAACTAATCCAGCCATGGCATCACCTTCATAATATAAAGGCATTCCATATTGATTGTAGAGGTAATCATTGTTACGTAAAAAATAATCCGGCGATCCTTTCGTAGGTGATAACCAGTTTTTCACATGATTCCCCAATAAATTATCAGAACCAGGTCCATTGCCAGAAGTTTCACCATGTACTTCAAAACCGGGATTTAATACAAGGTTTTGTGCC
This sequence comes from Bacteroidia bacterium, assembly GCA_038237845.1. Taxonomy (GTDB): domain Bacteria; phylum Bacteroidota; class Bacteroidia; order Palsa-965; family Palsa-965. The sequence goes on along the minus strand of JBBRYH010000003.1, from coordinate 17,802 downwards.
ATAAGCGGACCACACAATGCAATAATTAGCAGGAATAGAATAAGCGGTTTCATAATTAAAATTACTGATTGCATTGGTATAACGCCAGATTTTCCATTTAGATACTTAGAAATCAATATTTATCTAAATAACTATCTAAGGAAAATTTAAAATTCTCTTTTAGAAAATCGTACTTTTGGAATCATACCTATGAAAAAAATACTTGTTGCCAATCGTGGAGAAATAGCATTACGCGTAATGCGATCCTGTCGGGAGATGGGAATCAAAACTGTAGCAGTTTATTCGGAAGCGGATAGAAACGCACTGTTTGTTCGTTATGCGGATGAAGCAGTTTGTATCGGCCCACCGCCTTCTAATCAATCGTATTTATTGGGCGATAAAATTATCGCAGTTGCCAAACAATTAGGAGTAGATGGTATTCATCCGGGTTACGGTTTCCTTTCTGAAAATGCTGAATTTTCGGCTGCAGTTTCAAAAGCTGGAATTACATTCATTGGACCTTCTCCCGAAGCAATGGATATGATGGGCGATAAATTATCTGCAAAAGCAGCAGCAAAAAAATATAAGATTCCAATGGTTCCAGGTTCTGACGGAGCTATTGTGGATGTGAAAGAAGGTAAAAAAGTAGCATTGGAAACAGGATTTCCACTATTGATAAAAGCAAGTGCGGGTGGTGGTGGAAAAGGAATGCGCATCGTAGAAAAAATAGAGGAATTTGAAGAACAAATGAATCTTGCAGTGAGCGAAGCAACTTCTGCATTTGGTGACGGTGCAGTTTTTATTGAGAAATACGTTACTGCGCCCCGTCATATTGAAATTCAGGTTCTTGCCGATAATCATGGAAATGTTGTTTTCCTTTTTGAGCGCGAATGCTCCATTCAACGTCGACATCAGAAAGTTATTGAAGAAGCGCCATCAAGTGTTCTTACTCCTGCAATCCGAGAAGCAATGGGAAAATGTGCAGTAGATGTTGCAAAAGCATGTAATTATAGCGGAGCAGGAACTGTTGAGTTTTTACTGGATGATAAAATGAATTTCTATTTTTTAGAAATGAATACGCGACTTCAAGTGGAACATCCCGTTTCTGAAATGATAACAGGAATCGATTTAGTGAAGGAGCAAATAAAAGTTGCACGAGGAGAAAAACTGTCTTTTAGTCAGGCAGATCTCAAAATTCATGGACATTCTATGGAGGTTCGCGTTTATGCAGAAGATCCAAAAAATAATTTCTTGCCTGACATCGGAAAGTTGATCACTTATCGTCGCCCTCAAGGACCTGGCGTAAGAGTCGATGACGGTTTTGAAGAAGGAATGGATATTCCGATCTATTATGATCCGATGATTGCAAAGTTGGTGACATGGGGTAAGGATAGAGAAGAGGCCATTCAACGTATGATTCGGGCCATTGATGAATACCAGATTAGCGGCGTTCAAACAACACTTTCTTTCTGCCGTTTTGTGCTTGAGCATGAGGCTTTTAGATCAGGTAACTTCGATACGGGCTTTATAGGTAAATATTTCAAACCAGAGATGCTGGATAGTAAAAATTCCGCAGAATCTGAAATTGCTTCTATACTTGGGGCAGCATGGATGAATGCCCAAAAACAGAAGTCGGGTAAATTGATTGAAACGGGTGGCGAATCATCAGCTTGGAAAACTAATCGTAGTAAGCACGACTAGTTAATATCCTGTTCATTTCGATTAACAGATGGGACTTAACAATTATTGGTGGAGATTTCTGTAACAATGACATTGAAACAAGCGTTATGCAATTAGTATTTGGCATTACTTTTGAATGATCTATTACATGAAAAACGCAATTCTTTCAATTTGTTTCATCTTCACCACAGCATTGCTCAATGCTCAGGCAATTTCGGCTGGTGATGTTGCGACCTATCCGAAAGATATGGTGACCTATTCTTTAGACGAAAAAGGTGATACCATGGTTTATATCATGAATTATACATGTGTTGTTTCTGCTGCAATGCCTTTTCATTCTGAGAAAGAAAGAATCAAGTGGGATAAATTAAAAAAGGACGTGAAGAAAGCTTATCCCTTTGCTGTAATGGCAAAAATGAAGTTAGCGGAGATGGATGCGCAATTGGCTTTAGTTAAAGGTGAAAAAGCAAGAAAAGACTTTACTGAAAAATGTGAGAAAGAATTAACCAATCAGTTTTCTTCTGACATGAAAAATCTGACTGCAACGCAGGGTAAAATTCTTTTTAAGTTAATGGATCGCGAAACAGGTTCGACAACTTATCAGATCATTAAAGAGCGTCGTGGATCTTTTTCTGCCTTCATGTGGCAGGGTGTTGCTGTTGTATTTGGGAATAACCTAAAAACAGATTACGATCCTGCCGGAGATGATGCGAAAATTGAAGAGGTTGTAACTTTAATTGAGCTTGGAGTTATTTAAAGTGTAAATTCGACTTTAACCTTTCGACTTTAATCTTCCCCCACGATAAAAATATTTTTTGTAATAATCCTCCTTGAGGTCGCTCACCATTACTCCTCCATGTACTGATGCGTGTGCGAATTTATTATTACCTAGATAAATTGCAACATGAGAAATTTGACCTTTTTTGATTTTGAAAAATAAAATATCTCCTTCTTTCAATTCTCCTCTAGGAACTGTATCACATTCTGAAAATAAAGTAATTGAACTTCCGGAAATTTCTTTGCAATAAACCTGTTTGTACATTTCACTCACAAAACCGGAACAATCAACCCCATTTTTACAATCGCCTGCGTATTTATATTTTGTTCCTAACCAATCGTAAACAGTTAGATAAAGTTGGATTGATTGAGCAGAATCCATGTTTAATCCGAAATGATTGTAAAACATATGAATCTGGTCTGGCAAGGAATCGTTGCGAACATAACGGTTCGATTCCTGTGCAAGAAGCAAGAAGGGAAACATTAAAACTAGAATGAAAAAAACTTTACGCATTTTCAAATGAAGTTTCTCTTTTGCGAAAATTTATAAAAAGTTCTCTTCCTGCTCGTGGACTAATTGAATTATATGCAGGCTCCATTTTTTCAAACGTAAAATATGGGCTGAAAATTGTTTTGTAAATATTTTCATCTCCATAGAATGGAGGATTTTCATAATTCAAATTAGGATCATTGAAAAGTAATCCTACAATTTTCCCCTTCTGATTTAGCAATTCGAACATTTTTTTTGCGTAAGCATTTCTAAGATTCGGATTTATGGCGCAGAAAAAAGTCTGTTCCAATACCAGGTCAAAATCCTTTTCTTCCAATTTAAAAAAGTCGTCACAAATCAAATGGTCTTTTGGAAATCCCGGAACTCGTTTTGAAAATCCATTCAAAGCTTTTTCAGCAAAATCTACCACGTAAACATTTCTAAACCCTCTTGCGTTCAGGTATTCTGCTTCGTATGCATTTCCGCATCCAGGAATAAGAATTTTCAGGTATTTGTTTTCATTGGATTCAATAGTGTCAATATATTCTTTCAGCGGGGTAGAAGGAGCTCCCATATCCCAACCGGTGTCCCCTTGTTTCCAACGCTCATTCCAAAAATCTTTTCCAAAATCTTTCATCACTACAAAGGTAGGCTTTATCTATTTCTAGAAATTGTAACATTCCATTCAAAAATGCGTCTTACTTAAGTGCTATTTTTTAGATGGGATTTTGTTAAAAAATGTCTGGCAAGTATGGATTTTCATAAGCGTTTTGCCCTTAAACTTACAAGCAAGATGGACTATTTAGAGTTGGAAGTTAAAATCAATCCCCGTCAACCCGGAAGCGATCTGTTAATCTCAGAATTGGCAGAGCTTGGCTTTGAAAGTTTTGTAGAAACCGAAGCGGGTTTTCTAGCCTACATCCCCGATAAAAATTTTGATGATAGTCTGCTTTTACCAATACAAAATGTGACCGAAGAGCTGGGAAAAGTTGCCTGGACAAAAAAAACAATTCCTTCTCAAAACTGGAATGCGGAATGGGAAAGTTCTTATGAACCCATTCAGATCTCGGATCAATTACTGATTAGAGCGCCATTTCATGAACCTGTTGCGAACGTTAAAATTGATTTGGAAATTCAAGCGCAACAATCATTTGGGACAGGGCATCATCCAACCACTCGATTAATGGCTGAAAAGTTATTAACAATGCCTATGGAAGGACGTTATATACTTGACATGGGTTGTGGAACTGGAGTATTGGCAATTCTGGCTTCAAAGCTCGGTGCTTTGGATGTTCTTGGCATTGATATTGAAACAAATGCTGTGATGAATGCTATAGAAAATGTTCAGCGGAATAAGGTGATGAATATAAAAATTGAAGAAGGCATTGACAATATAATCGGAGATAGGAAATTCGATGTGTTACTCGCTAACATAAATAAAAATGTTTTGATTGGAGCATTACCAAATTACGCAAAGGCTTTAAAAACAAATGGCGAATTATTGATGAGTGGTTTTTTTTCAACAGATGTTGAAATCATTAGAGAGTCTGGAGAAAAATCAGGATTAAAATTTCTTTCAGCAATTAATAATGGTGAATGGGCATTAGTTCATTTTATAAAATAAAATTCAAGTATGAAAAGTACATTTCGAATTGGAATATTTTTGATTGTTTTACTGAGTATGTTCAGTTCAAAAATTGAGGCACAGGTAATGCCTAAATCATTTGACGAAGATCCTGTGAAATTCATTACTGAAATGCGCGACTTTTTTGAAAGTTACGAAGGGAAAGATGGAAAAGAATTCGTCGATAATTTTAATACGAAGTATTGGTTGACTGGGAAAGTTGACGAGGATATGAAACTCGCGATGTACAAGAATACCAATCAAATGCTCAAGAAAAAATTCAGACCGAAACCTGAATATGAATCTTACATCACCACTATAATGTCGATCGCTGACAAAAAAATTAGTGGTGTAACATTTCTGGAATGGCAATCTTGTTTTACAAGCATTGGAAACGGTCGGCTAAATAAACCGTTTACCGATTTTATTGAAATGAGTGAACATCTTTTTGTAGAAAATAAATTTTTCAAAACAGCTTCAGGCGAATGGTCGGCTATAGGTGGAACTTGGAAATTTGCATGTGACAGTGTCCCTGCAATTAAATTTACGAATGTAACCTTACATGGTGTTGCCAAAAATGACAGCACAAATATTTATAATACAAGTGGAATGTATTATTCCAATACTGGAATTTGGGTAGGGCAGGGCGGAAGAGTAGATTGGGCCAGAGCTGGATTGAAAAAAGAAATTTATGCAGATCTAAAAAAATATACTTTTTCTGTTAAAGGCTTTTCACTGGTAGCCGATTCTGTTACTTTTACCAATACAATTTATTTTAAGGATAAGCCACTGCAAGGAAAGTTGTCCGAAAAATTGATTGCTGATGCTCAAGAGAAAACTGCTTCCTATCCAAGATTTGAATCGTATAGCGGACGATATCAGATTAAGAACATGTATCCTAATGTTGATTATGAAGGAGGATTTACACAGGTAGGAGCAAAGTTTATCGGTTCTGGTTCAAAAGAAAACCAAGCATTTTTTGTTTTTAAACGAAATGGAAAAAATTTCTTGACGGTGACCTCTTCAAGTTTTTCAATTAGTGCTGACAAGATTACAAGTCAGAATACTGCCATTAAATTTTCTCTTGATGCAGATTCTATTGTTCATCCCTCAGTTGATTTCAAATATTTCATTGACAGTTCACGTGTTGTAATTTATCGCCCCGATGAAGGAGCTTCACAAGCGCCGTTTTATAATTCCTTTCATAAAGTGAATATGTATGTTCAGCAGATTTCATGGAAAACTACTGAGCCAACTATAATTTTGAATACGATTATCGGATCAACATTAGGAGACGCATCATTCCCTTCTCAGGATTATTACCGCCAATATCTGTATGATCGTTTGCAGGGTATGGAAACGGTTCACCCTTTGATCAAAATCAGAAATTTTGTTCGCGATGCTAATGGAGGCATCAGAACATTTACGTTAGTTGATCTTTCTCGTTATTGGAAAATTGCGCCTGAGCAATTGCGTCCGATGATTATGGATTTATCCAATCAGGGATTTTTGTATTACGTTCCAAGGACTGATATGATTACCTTTTTGGATAAATGTGATACTTACATTGCTGCTAGAGCAGGAAAAAAAGATTACGATAATATCATGTTCGATTCCAAAGTAATTCCTGGAACCCCAAATGCAAAAATTAATTTGTTGAATTTCGACATGACGATTTTTGGTGTAAAAGAAATCGGATTAAGTGATTCTCAAAATGTAACAGTATTTCCTGCTCAGGATATGATCGTCCTTAAGAAAGATCGAAACTTTACGTTCGAAGGTTCCATCATGGCTGGTCGTTTTGATTATTATGGAAAATTATTCGCTTTTGATTATTCTACTTTTAAATTAAGTTTGAGTAATGTGGATTCTGTACGAATCTGGATTGATACCGACCAACGCGATCCGAAAGATTTAAAAGGTGGTTTTGTTCAAATGAAAGTCAAGAGTGTAATTGAAAATCTGAATGGTGAATTAAAAATTGACGACCCTTCCAATAAATCGGGAACGCAAAGTAAAAAGTATGCGCAATATCCAATTTTCACTAGTTCGAAACCTGCCTTTGTTTATTATGACAAACCAGGTATTCAAAAAGGTGTTTATAATCGCGACAAATTTTATTTCAAATTAGATCCGTTTACGATTGATAGTTTAGATAATTTTCAAAATTCTGCATTACGTTTCGGCGGAGTTTTTCAATCTTCTGGAATCTTCCCTGAAATCAGAGATACACTCCGGTTAATGCCTGATAAATCACTGGGGTTTGTTCGTGTCGCACCTCCTGGCGGCTATCCACTTTATGGAGGGAAAGCAAAATTTACAAACGAAATGCGATTAAGCAATAAAGGACTTCGTGGAGATGGTGAGATTAACTATATCACTTCTACAAGTATTTCTAAAGATTTTATTTTCTTCCCTGATTCTATGAATGGAGTGGCTCAGTCATTCCTTATTCAGGAACAACAAATTGCAGGTAAGACAGAATACCCTCAGACGAGTGGAAACAATATATATATCCATTGGATGCCAAAGAAGGATTATATGAATGCAACCAATAAAGATTCTTTGTTTAATGTTTTTAACGGCAAAGCAACTGGAGGAGGAACGATCACACTTTCTCCAAAAAATGCAGCATTAAATGGCAAGTTGTTTTTCTCTTCTGCTATTTTGGAATCCAGGAAAATGGTACTGAAGCAACATATTGCAGATGCTGATACTGCCGATTTTAGTTTAAAAGCAATCGCACTTGCAGGATTAGCTTTCTCTACCAAGAACTTTAATGCACATGTTGATTTTGATAAACGTGAAGGAGATTTTAAAGCAAACGGAAAAGGTTCCATTGTAAATTTCCCAGTGAATCAATATATCTGTTACATGGAAAATTTCAAGTGGCTGATGGATAAAAGCGAATTGGAATTGGGTGGTGCTGCAAAACCAAAAGGTACTGGTGACAAATTAGATTTACAAGGACCTGAATTTATTTCCGTACATCCAAAGCAAGATTCATTGCGTTTCCGTGCACCTCGTGCTAAATTCGATTATAGAAATTATGTAATTTATGCTTTGGAAGTAAAAGAAATAAATGTTGCAGATGCTCAAATTATTCCAGATAGCGGAAATGTTACAATTCAGAAAAATGCATTCATGGAAACATTAACGGATGCAAAAATTAATGCAAATACCGTAACTAAATATCACCATCTGTTTAATTGTGTTGTAGATATTTATTCTCGACACAGTTATACGGCTTCTGGTGATTATGCCTATGTAGATGAATTGAAAAAGGAACAGATTATTCACTTTGCTAAAGTTGCTCCTGATACTGCAGGTCAAACATACGCAGATGGCTTAATTGCAGATTCTTCTAAATTCTATTTGAGTCCAGCATTCGATTTTAGAGGGAAAGTTATTTTAGCGGCAAATAATCCATTCCTTGTATTTGATGGTTCAACTTCGTTAAGTCATGATTGCGCAATTGGAAAGAGTAAATTATATTTTAATGGATTAATTAATCCTTCAGAAATTTATATTCCTGTTGCACCGAATCCAGTAAATGAAAACGGAGATCCAATTACTTCAGGTTTGATGAGTACTGTTTCGGCCGACTCGGTTCATATTTATGGTTCGTTCCTTTCTCCAAAACTTGGAAAGACAGATGTTAGCGTTGTAACGGCTAATGGATTTCTTTTCTTCGATAAAGCTTCTCGAGAATATCGTATTTCAAATAAAGAGAAACTTGTAGAGCGATCCTTGCCGGGAAATTATGTGAGTTTAAGTACGAAAACATGTACTGTATATGGGGAAGGTAAAATGGCCTTGGGTGCTAATCTTGGAAAAGTGTACATGAATCCCATTGGCAATGCAACCCACAATACCGTGAATCATTCCAGTTCTTTCGATCTTGTCATTGGACTCGACTTCTTTATGAGCAATAAAGCAATGGAAGTTTTGATTGAGGATATCAATGCTTCAACAAGTCTTTCAGGCACCGACCCTGCACGTCAAACATTCCAGCGTTCTTTAAATGAAATTGTAGGTAAAGAAAAGGCTGATAAGCTTATTTCTCAGCAAACGATTTATGGTTCTTACAAGAAGTTCCCAGACGAATTGAACTATACTTTCTTCTTCACAGATGTTAAAATGAACTGGAATCAGAAGACAAAATCATACATTTCTGAAGGTAAAATAGGAATCGGTAGTATTGGTAAAGAGCAGATAAACAAGTACTTAACTGGTACAATCATGCTAGAACGGAAACGTAGTGGAGACGTTTTAACCATCTATTTTGAACTAGATAACTCAAAATGGTATACCTTTAGTTATTCAAACGGTGTCATGCTATGTTACTCGTCTAACGAAAAATATGTGACGATTATCAAAGAAATGAAGGACGACGACAAAGTAGCACCGGATGATTACGATAAAGAACGATTACCAGAAAATAAGGCTCGTTATAAGTTTACTGCCGGTTCTCCCAACGAAAGAAATCTGATGCTCAAGAAATTGAAGCGCGCAGGTGATGGAGAATCAAGCGGAGATGGAAACGGAGAATAATTCGGTAATCCAAAATAGTTAGAATGACAACAAACGCAATATTAGGTTTATTGGTCGCTTATCTGTTGGGAGCAATTCCATCAGCAGTATGGATTGGTAAATGGTTTTATGGAGTGGATGTTCGTGAACATGGAAGTGGAAATTCTGGAGCTACGAACACCTTTCGTGTATTGGGAAAAAGAGCTGGAATTCCAGTTTTATTATTGGATATTTTAAAAGGCTGGTCCGCAGTTCGATTGGCACAATTTGTAACTGAAGCTCCTGCTCATTCTCAGGATTATGTAAACATTCAAATTGTTTTGGGTGTTGCAGCAGTTATTGGTCACATTTTTCCAGTCTTTGCGGCGTTCCGAGGTGGAAAAGGAATTGCGACTTTGTTCGGAGTTATGATTGCAGTTCATCCTTATGCATGTCTTGTTGCAGCTGGAGTTTTCCTTTTGGTTTTCTTGGGTACTAATTATGTTTCACTCGGATCTATTTGCGCTGGCATTTCTTTTCCAATCATTATCATATTCTTTTTTGGGCACAACATCGTTCCATCCATGGTAGTGTTTTCGTGTCTTGTCGCCATTTTAATTCTTATAACTCATCAAAAGAATATTGAACGTTTGCTTCGTCGTGAAGAATCAAAAATATATTTGATTAAGAAAAAATCAGAATTGAAAAATAGCACTATCGGCTAGTTTACTAGCTGAAATTCTACAAATTCACCTTTACCCCATTTTACTTTAATATCTATTAACTTTTGTGTGTGGAAATCACACCTCTTGCGCATCATTGGGTAAGCTAATACTTCGTAAATTAGTATGTAATTTGGCAACTGTTGCAACACACTGTTTTTTAAGTATTTGCGTTATAACCTCAATATGCGCTTAGGGTATTTATGTGCTTTTTTGCTGTTGTTTTTGTCGGTATTCATTTTGCCGGTGGAATTGCATGCCCAGAATGCAACTGAGGAAACAGTTATTAAGTCGGCAGATAAATATTTTGAAAGCGGCGATTATCCTGCTGCGATGCCACTTTATTCTCAATTACTTTCCAATCATCGCGAAGATCCGAATTACAATTATCGATATGGAGTTTGTGTTTTATTTGCAAGTGCAGAAAAAGACAAAGGTTTAGAGTTTCTCGAAAAGGCCTCAACAAGTCCGGGTGTTGATAATGATGTATGGTTCTATTTAGGAAAAGCCTATCATCTGAATTATCAGTTTGAACAAGCCATAAATTCATATACCAAATACAAATCTGTTGCCGGAGCTAAGAAAGCAGAGAAGTATCAAGTAGATAATCAAATTGCGATGTGCAAGACGGGTAGAAAATTGCTTAAAGCAATTACTGACATCACCGTTTTGGATAAAGCAGAATTAAACGAGGCAGATTTTTTTCGGAGGTATGATTTGCGTGGAGCAGGTTATAGCGGACAACTTCTAGTTAAGCCTGATGAATTTAAAACGACGCTTGATAAAAAGAAAAACGAACAATCGATTATTTTTTTATCAGGAGAAAAAACAGAATTGTTTTTTGCTTCCTATGGTGAAGACGAATCGCAAGGGAAGGATATTTATGTTGTTAGGAAACTTCCGAATGGAAATTGGGGAAAGCCTCAGAATGTAGGATACCCAATCAATACAGAGTATGATGAAGATTATCCGTTCCTACATCCAAATGGTAAAGTACTTTATTTCTCTTCTAAGGGTCATAATAGTATGGGCGGTTATGATATTTTCCGTGCCGAAAAAAACGAGGATGTTGGCACTTGGCAGAAACCAGTGAATTTAGATTTTGCTATTAACTCACCGGATGATGATATCATGTTCGTGAGTGATCTTGATGAAAAAACCGCATGGTTTGCATCTAATCGCAGCAGTCCAGAAGGAAAAATGACGGTTTACCATGTTGTAATAGAACGCAAGCCAGTAAATATGTGTTTGATTGCAGGAACATTTACTTCAACTCCTGGAGATCCGAATAAGGTTGCAAAAATCACTGTTAAGAATGCAGAAACTAATGAGCCTATTGGTGTTTACAAAAGCAATGAAATTACAGGAGCGTATTTAATGAGTCTCCCTAACAATGGAGGTAAATACACTTTTACGGTGGATCATAGTGGAATTGCAACGCAGTCGGATTTTGTTTTTGTGCCACCTCAATACCAAATCAAAACTATTAATCAGGAAATAGGTTATAATGAAGTGAGTAATGAATCAAAATTATTTATCAATACTAATTTTGACGTTGATAATTCAATGCTCGATCCTTCTTTCCTTAAGGATAAAGCTAAATTGGATATTAATAATGATGCATCCGTTGCAACACAAATTGTAGATATGGGGCATATACCAGGTACTTTACCCGAAGCAGGTGGAGTAGATAGTGGAGATGGTGGTGACAAGGATTCCACCGAAACTGCTGGTACTGATCCGACACATTCACCTGGTGCAGTTAGAAACGATGAACTTTTAAAGTCGGCGAATGAAGATGCAACTGCTACGCAACAGGAAGCTATTGATTTGAATCAGCAAAAGGAAAAATCATGGACCAACGCAACAGATTTAAATAATGATGCTAAAAGTAAAACGGCTGAAGCAAATAAAGCTAAAACCGATGCAGATGCAATGCCAGAAGGATCCGAAAAGGTTGCAGCTGAAAATGAAGCAAATCAAAAAATAGCGGAGGCTAATTCATTACAATCACAAGCTTCTGCTGCTATTGCAATTGCCCAGGCGCTGGAAAGCGATGCAAAGCAAAAGCAAATTGAAGCTGATAAAAGCAAACAATATGCAAGCAGTTTATATAAAGCTGTTAAAACAAATGATGCAAAGGCGCTTGATGCTGCAATTGCACAAGGATCCGAATTGCAGGCAATGTCTGATACTCGATCGGAGAGTGTTGAAACTGCAAATAATTTGCAACAGGAAGCTGATAAGAAACACAAGGAACTTAATAAAGCACAAACTGCAACATCGGATATCAAAGAAGAGATTTCGCAGAATGAAGAAAAAATAAAACAATTACGAGAAGAACAGGCAAAAGAAAAAGATCCGGAATTAAAAAAAGGTATCGATTCTCAAATTGAAGGTATCAATGAAGATATTGCAGATGACAAAAAGGAGTTAGCTGCTGATGAAAAAAAGGTTGTTGTTTTACAAAATCAAGCTAACGATTTAGACAATCAGGCAAAAGGTGCTAAAGATGCATTGGCACAATCAAAAAATCCTACGATTTCAAATTCTGTAATTTCTGATGCTGATAAAAAAGCGTTGGCGGCTGATGCCATTTCCTATCAACAAAATGTTTCGGAGGCAGGAACTTCTCGGCCGTTTGCTGCCATCTCAGGAACACCAACAAATGGAACACAAACTGCAGCTACGCAAACTTCCGGAACGCAAACCAGCGGAACCCAAACTGCAGGAACTCAAACTAGCGGAACACAAACTGCAGGAACTCAAACTAGCGGAACTCAAACTGCAGGAACACAAACTACGACAAATGATTCTGATCAAGTTGTTTCGACTGAAGTGCAGGATCCATCAATCGCATTTAAAGAATCAATTGAAAAATCGGATACGATTATTGATCCTGTAGCTCGAGAGAAAGCAAAAGCTGCAGTTTATAATGATTGGGCAGCAAGTATAGATGATCAAATTAAGGAAAAGAAACAGGATTTAGCTGGTACTACTGACAAAACGAAAAAGGCAGAAATTAATTCTGACATAAAAGCGTTACAGTCAGAACAGAAACAAAAAACACAAGATGCAAAAAATAGTTTAGCTGCTGCTGACAAAGAACAAAAGGCGCAAGTCTCAGCTCAAAATGCTCAACCTGTTGTTGCAAGTGAACAATTTACTTCGCAGCTTGAAACGGCTGATTCGAAAACAAATGAGGCAGAAAAACAAAATACAAAAGCACAGATATATTCTGATTGGGCAGATTCATTAGATGCGGCTGCTTCGCAAAAGGAAAGTGGATTGACAAAAATAAAAGACAAAAAACTTCAGGAAAAAACAAAACAGGAAATTGTTGCAATTCGTTCGGATGCTGATCAAAAAAGAACACTTTCAGACGAAGCAAAAACAAAGGCAGTGGAGGCGCAGAATACAACAACAACAACAACTGTTTCAAACAATACAGATAATGTAAAGTATGATGATCCTATAGCAAATGCAGCTTTGGATGATCAGAAAAAACTTTCAGCACAAGCAGAAGAAAATAGAATTAAGAAAGATTCATTAACCAATCTATCTGCAACTGCTTCAGGAGATGAGAAAGCAAAATTATTAAAGGCTGCAACCGATCAACAAAGGGAGGCGTGGGATAAGGATGAACAGGCTTCTGCAAAAATTGGAGAAGCAGACAATATTCAGTTTAATAAAAACAATGATGCATTAAAAGGGTTTGATGCCGCTGCAGTGAATAGTAACAATGCAAATGTTGCAGTAGCTTCTTTACTTTCTGGAGAAGCAAAAAATCTTTTTGAAAAGGCAAAACAGGAACGCGATTCTGCCAATGCAACTACAAATAATTTCATTAAAACGGAGGCCCTTCAAAGCGCTGAGGAAAATGAAAAGAAAGGTTTGCTAAAACAGCAAGAAGCTTTAACAATTTATCAGAAGAGTGGAATTCAACCTATAGCCACTTCGGTTACACAGACAAGCGGAACACAAACTGCAGGAACGCAAACAAGTGGAACACAAACTTCAGGAACGCAAACAAACGGAACTGAAACTAGCGGAACACAAACAGCAGGAACGCAAACAACCGGAACTGAAACTAGCGGAACGCAAACAAGTGGAACGCAAACTTCAGGAACACAAACTTCAGGAACGCAAACAAACGGAACTGAAACTAGCGGAACTCAAACAGCAGGAACGCAAACAACCGGAACTGAAACAAGCGGAACACAAACAGCAGGAACGCAAACAACCGGAACTGAAACTAGAGGAACGCAAACTTCTGGAACGCAAACAAGCGGAACACAGACAGCAGGAACGCAAACAAACGGAACTGAAACTAACGGAACACAAACAAGTGGAACGCAGATAGCAGGAAATCAAAATTCGAGCGGTATTGAAATAATTGATCCATTGACAAATCGTCCACTAAGCATGGTGGAGGTAAATAAAATACGTGAATCAGAAGCGTATAAAAATTATATAGACGCAACAGAAGCTTCCGCGCAAGCAAATGTTGAATATAACGATCAGAAAAAAGTTGCAGAGCAATTTCAAGATAGTTCAAATGCTAATGTGGCAAAAGCCCAGGACCTTTCTTTGCAAGCGGCAGATGAAAAAGACAAAAAGAAAAAGAAAGAGTTACTAGATGAATCGAATAGTTATAATGACATCGCTAAAAACAATATGGCGAGTAGAGATTCAGTAAATGAATTAGCTGATGCAGCATCGATGGATGCAAATGCTAATAAAAATAAAGCAAAATTAATTTTGCAAGGTTTGGATCCACAAGAATCTGCAAATGTAAAAGCAATTGCAAAAGCTGATCAAGAAGGAACTCCGATAGTTTCCAAATCCTCAACACAGACAAGTGTTACTCAAACTTCAGGAACACAAACTTCAGGAACTCAAACAAACGGAACACAAACATCAGGAACGCAAACATCAGGAACCGAAACATCTGGAACGCAGCCTTCGGGAACACAAACAAGTGGAACCGAAACTTCAGGAACGCAGACTACAGGAACACAAACAAACGGAACTGAAACTAGCGGAACACAAACATCAAATACTTCGGTTGCTACCCGACTAAATCCAGGTGAAGATTTTAAAATTGCACCAACAGTTTCTACTGCTATTTCACCAACAATCGCGGTTAATCCTTCTTTGCCTGAAGGATTAATTTATAAAGTTCAAATTGGTGCCTTCAGAAATCCTATTTCAGCAGAAATTTATAAGGGAATCTCTCCTGTAACAGCTGAGACTACAACTTCAGGACTTACTCGTTATACGGCAGGACTTTTCAAACAATTTAGTAATGCAGATCAAGCTAAAGTTGAAATTCGTAAACTAGGTTATAAAGACGCCTTCGTTGTTGCATTCTACAACGGCAAAAGAATTTCGATTGATGAAGCAAGTAGACTAAGTGGAGAACCAGTTGTTGCATCTACTCAATCAGGAACACAGCCAGTCACCACACAGTCGGGAACACAACCTGTAAATACTCAGTCAGGAACTGAACCAATAAATTCAGCCCCTGTTACTTCAGGCACAAGCCCTACAACTAATTCGAATGTCGCAGTTGATGTAAAAGAGGTGAAAGGATTATTTTACACAGTCCAAATTGGTGTTTATAAAAATGAAGTGACAAAATCAAAACTGAAAAATCTGCCTGACATGGTCAGTGAAAGAGTAAATGGATTTATTCGTTATTCTTCTGGAAAATATTGCACACCCGAAACCGCAACAGTAGCAAAAAATAATGCGGTGTCTAAAGGAATTTCTGATGCATTTGTTACGGCATATTATAATGGAAAACGCATTTCAGTTGCGGAAGCACAAGCTTTGGTTTTAACAGGAGTGAATCCGTGTGAAGGCGGAACAACAGAAACTAAATCGAATTCACAACCAACCTCAACACAACCAACCACAGCGCAACCAACAACACAACCAACAACACAACCAACAACACAACCAACAACACAACCAACAACACAACCAACAACAACACAACCAACAACAACACAACCAACAACAACACAACCAACCACAACACAACCAACCACAACAGAACCAACCACAACAGAACCAACAGTTGTATTAAGTAACAAACCTCCTGTGCCAGAGACTGGATTAGTTTTTAGCGTACAGATTGGAGCATTTAAGGAAGAGGTTCCGGTTGAAATAGCAAATCAATTTTTGCAGTTATCATCAAAAGGAGTAAAAAATTATCTTGATCAAGCCAGTGGACTAACCGTGTATCAGGTTGGAGTAGAGGAAAGTAAAGAAGATGCCGAATCGCTTCGCTCAGAGGCAGTTGCGGTTGGTATTACAGACGCATTTATTGTTGCTTTTAACAATGGAAAGAAAATTTCTATGGAAGAAGCAATACAACTTTTAGGGAATTAAAAGCCCTATTTTCGCTAACTTTGTACCATCAATTTTATTGTATCCTGATGGACATCTCTTTAAATTACCAAACTGAAACCTTAGAACTTGTTGAGAAAAAGGAGAAAAAAACTCCACTTAATGATCTTGTTATTTACAACGATGATTTTAATACTTTTCAGCATGTTATAATGTCGCTTTGCGAAATCTGTGAGCATGAACCGATTCAGGCAGAACAATGCGCTCATATTATTCATAATAAAGGGAAATGTGGTGTTAAACGAGGAACGGCACAAGATTTGAAGCCAATGTGTGAAGCCTTGCTTAATCGAGGACTATCTGCTAAGATTGAATAAACTTTCCTAAACATTTTAATGTTCCACTTTATAGGAAACGTATTTCCGCATTAAAATGTATTGTTTTAAATTTTATAATTATGAAAATGAAATTCAATTTTTCAATTGTTATTTCCATTGTAATTTTTTCATCTTGCACAAAGGTTCCGATTACAAATCGAAGACAAATGAATTTATTGCCGGAGAGTCAATTAATGACAATGAGTCTTACGGAGTACAATAAATTTATTGCTGCACATACTATTATGCCAGCGACAGATACAAGTACTATACTCGTTAAAAAAGTAGGCGTAAATATTTCCAATGCAATTGTAAAATATCTCAATTCGCATAAGCAAGGAAAACGTGTTGCGGGTTATAATTGGCAATTTAATCTTGTTAAAGAAAACACAGTAAATGCATGGTGTATGCCCGGCGGAAAAGTTGTTGTATATACAGGACTACTTCCAATTTCTAAAAATGAAAATGGTTTGGCGGTTGTTTTGGGACATGAAATTGCTCATGCAATTGCTCGGCATGGAAATGAAAGGATGAGTCAGCAATTAGCAATTCAAACTGGTGGCACAGCTCTTTCTATTGCCATTTCACAAAAGCCAGAAGCAACACAACAGATTTTTATGCAATCGTATGGACTTACTTCAGGTTTAGGTGCCCTTGCTTATTCTCGCAAGCATGAAAGTGAAGCGGATAAATTAGGGTTGTGTTTTATGGCAATGGCCGGGTATGATCCAACGAATGCAGTTGCATTTTGGGAACGCATGGCAAAGGAAGGTTCTGGATCTAATTTTGCATTGTTGAGTACACATCCAAGTGATGCAAAAAGAGTTGCCGATATTAAAGCGTTCTTGCCTACGGCAATGAAATATTATGTCAAGCCACTAAATACACAAGGAAAATAAGTTTGCAAACTAAAATTTAGTTCAAAAAAAAGCCTTCAAAGATTTTCTTTGAAGGCTTTTTTAATTATTTCATATTTATAATACGCCTTCGTCGTAAGCTTTCTCACCATGTTGCGATTCATCCAATCCTTGATCTTCATCAGATTCTGAAACTTTAACAGGTGTTATTTTATTGATCAGCGCCAACATTCCATATGTGAAGATAAATCCATAAATGCATGCACCGACTACTGCGATAACTTGCTTTCCAAAGAAACCTGCCCCACCGCTCATTAATCCATCAGCACCTGCAGCGTTCATCGTTTTCGTTGCAAAAACGCCTAATAAAATAGTTCCTAAACATCCACCAATTCCATGAACTCCCCAAACATCTAATGCATCATCT
>JBBRYH010000002.1:0-179606 GCA_038237845.1 Bacteroidia bacterium | reverse complement strand
TTTTTAAATAAATTCAAATCATCCTGATAAAGTTCAAGCGTTTGTCCGGGAAGTTTTCTTTCCAGTTCCCTGACTAACCTTCCTGCAATGGTTTTCAATTGCTTCGAGGCTTTCCTTGCTTGTTTCTTTCTTTTCGGATGGCCCTTTACTGCTACGCCTGTCGATGATGATTTTTGTTCTATAATTTCTCTTACATCGACACAGGCAGTTGTAAAAACATATAGTTATCATGTTATTTCTAATCTTTCAGGAACGACAACGGTAAATCAAAATTATCCGGCTATCGGTTTTCAAACCAATGTGGCTATTTCAATTTATACTTATGATCCTACTGCTGTTGGTATTCAGGAACAGGTATCAAATTCCGGCACTAATGCTCTTGGGTTGTTTCCGAACCCTGCAAATAATGAAATAAATTTTTCTTACTCTCTCGCTCAAAAAGAAAACATCACATTTGAAATCTTTGATATAGCAGGTCAGATCGTTAAAACTGTTTCTCAAAAAGAAGAAGAAATTGGTGTTCATACTGAAACAATTTCAACAGAAAATCTTGCGAATGGCGTATATTTCATCCGGCTTACTACAAAGAATGGAATTATTGATAAGAAATTTATTGTGTGTCGTCCATGAAGCAAAAATTATTAATAAGTCTTATTGCTCTTTCGATCTTTGCGGCAAATTCATGCCGCAAAGATCCGAAAGTATACCCTAATTCAGATTGTTATGATCTTCATTACAATCCCAATGGGCCTTCATTAAATTATACTCAACCGGATACCCAACATATTTTTGGAAAATTTAACCCAAACGATGCAAATGAAATTTGTTATTATCTCGGAATTCAGTCAGCAAATAATGGTGAAATAAGGAGAAAAAATTTTGCAAGCGGTTTAGATCAACTTGTTACACCAGGTATCGTTTGGAGCTTTATAAGTTACAGTAGCAATGGATGGTTAATTTCTAATTATGCCGGAAATAATATTTGGAAGGTTAAGGAAAACGGAGATAGTCTTACTCAACTTACATTCGATGGTGTAAGTATGCAGCCATATTGGGATAATTCCGGAGAACGATTTGTTTTCCAAAAAGATCTTGGATCATCAAACCTTACAATTATTTGTGATAAGAACGGTCAACATCTTGATACGATTGTTGGTTTCTTTTGGCACAAAGGAGTTTGGTCAAAGAATAATGATCTGCTTGTAAGTATTGCCTTCGATCACTTGTCAGTATATTCTTTTTCTTCTGGTATAATATCAGAAATCCCAGGTCACGCACAAAATGACGCCTCTAAAGATGGAATTCTTGACGTGACTATTTCACCAGATTCGAGAAAAGTATATTGGTGCAATGGGTGGGGCATTTTTTATCAGGATATTCTAACAGGACAGACCGGGCAAATTCAGACAAGTTGTGACGCACGTCGGTTTAACTCAATCGACATTTCTCCCGATGGAACAAAACTATTGTGTACGAGCTACAATCAAAAGATGCTTGATTATAATTTCAATTCGGTTTACATAGAGGCAAAAATGTACAGGATGAATCCTGATGGTAGTGATCTTACAGAATTGGAATTTTAAACTTATCGAAACCTCTTGACATGTAAATTAATGAAGAAAATGTGTTTTGCTTTCCGGTTGAAACCGCTCTACTTTTCATCTGCTAAAAACGACACCATCGTATCAAGTGTTCTTTATATCTCCGATTTTCAATAATTATTTTAACCACAAAATTTCCATCTCGTTATGAAACACACAAAACAAATTTTAACATGGAAAAAAATTTCTTTAATTTTTTCCGCACTTTTGGTTTTCTCTGCGATCTTCGCGCAAAACCCGCAATCCCAGATGTGGAGCGCACCTCCGTATAAAATCTCTTTCCCTGCTGCAACTGCAGCTCCCTTACCTTCCTCAACAAACGCGCTGGAATATCAGGGACAAGCTTCTGATTATACCAACAACGTGATGCATGATGGCAATGGTAATTTGCTGTTCTTTATCGTTGACGGATCAGTTTATGATAAAAACGGAAGGCTTATCAGTGACATTCTCAATCCTTTTACATATCTGAAAAAGTAAAAGGAACAACTGAGTATCTCATCATTCCCGTTCCGGGCAACTGCAAACAGTATTATCTGGTTGGAGGAGGATATGACTATCCGAATATTCAGGTTTCAATCGGAGGTGTTCCGCATCCTTATTATGTTACGCTCGATCTGACTTTACCTAACCAAAATGGGTATGGCACACCTGTTCTTGGCGATCTTATAGGTCTAACTGGAGCTTATAACAACGAGGGTATTCTGTTAGATAATCTCTCAAGCACCCTTGATTTTGTTGATCCGGGCAATAGCAAGAGCAGTTGTCTTCATTTTGCAGTTACACCTTTAAGACCAACGAATGATCGCTTCCTTTACATAGAATACCGGATTGGAGGAAAACTTGCACGTTTCAAGGTTACATCGACGGGTATAACTTACGACAACTACGTTACCACAATTATCACTTCCCAGCAACAAACCATTATTCGGGCAGAAATGGAACTGGCTGTGCTTCCAAACGGAAATTACCGGATCGCAATGCCTTATCAGGATGCCGCATCAACCAAGAAAATTATTTATGTAGCAGATTACAATTTCACCACCGGAGATGTTATTCCGGGAACAGGTATTCCGCTTGACCTTCCAATCGGATCAGAAGTACATGGATTGGAATTTTCAAAGGATGGTCAGTTTCTTTATGTAACACATACTGGTTTGCCATATATGCAGTTTGTGGACTTGAACACCAGCACGGCGTTTACTGCTTTGCAGAATGTTCTTAATAATCCTGCGAATCTCACTCCGAGCGAATTTCAATATTCTCAAATCGAAATGGACAATAATGGGTTCATGCTTTTTGGACGCATAAATGATATTTCCGGGATCAACATCGGTTTTACGAACACACCAGTAGGAGCTAATTGGACTCAAGGTGTCATTCTAACCGGCGTTCCGTCAAGTCTTTCGCTTTATACGAATGGATACCTGTCTAATGACATTGTTACAACCAGATCGCTAAACGACCAGATAGACGGGGAAGTTTACCAGAATTTTTCTTCCATGTCGCCTCCGTCTAATTGTTGTATTTTCAACAGCACATTTACTGCTGAGAAGTATACTGCTGGCACTTCCCTGCCTGTTACACCGATCACCTTTAACTATTCCTCATTCACGCAAGCATGGACTCCCGGCAATAATCCATTCGGAGGAACTTCAGCGAATCCAGTTTCTCTGGTTACGATTCGCAACCAGTTAATTATTCCTGCCGGATATAATATCACTATAACAGGAATGACTTTCCAGTTTGCACCGAGAACTTATCCGAGCAATATTGCAACTCCCGGTGCGAGTGTTGAAGTGAGGCGTTCGCCAAGTTCGTCTTCAGGCACAGGCGGTAGGTTGACATTGAGTAATACTACATTTACCTCATACGATGGTTGCGGTTTAGGAATGTGGGAAGGAGTAGAGGTACACGGTTACAGCACAATCGCACAGGGTACATTTGCAAACAGTCAGATGGGATGGTTCAGAATGCTGAACTCTTCAGTGATCTCTAATGCATGGCGTGGTGTTATAACCGCCGATGTAACCGATCCGCTTCCTACGCTGATTCCTACTGTAATCGTAAACTCCTCCGGTGGTGTTGTACAGGGAGCATCAAGCACTTTCAGTAACAACCGCGTTTCCACCATGTTTCTTGCTTACAATGTTCCTCTTGCCGCCATTGATAATAATGCAAGCTATTTCGACAGATGTGTTTTTACAACGACCGCTGCACTCAATGATATTAATGCAGTAGCTCCTTTTGCTCAGGCGGTTCTTTGGGATACAAAAGGAATATTATTCAGAGGAAACACGTTCAGCACGGATATCAATACAAGTCCGTATGCCCTTGCAGTAAATAATACCGGTATGGGAATATGGGCGATCCGAAGTGCATTCAAGGTTCTTCCTTTCCCGATCACCTTAAACATCAACCAGAGAAGTGTATTTACTAATCTGAATTACGGTGTTGCAGTTTCAAATTCGGGTTCTACCAAAACGGTAACGGTCGATCAGTCCGATTTTAAAAACACTTACAGGGGCGTATTCTTAAACGTCGTGAATATTGCAACCGTAACGCGTAATAATTTTCAGGTGTACCGATCTCTTGTCAGTAACAATCCGGGATACGGCTTGTATCTGAATTATTCACGCGGTTTTCAGGTTGAGCAGAATGATTTTTCATATTCGGGCGCAACTTCTCCTATGGCATTTGACTATGGAATTGTAGTCAACCAATCGAATCCTGCACGAAGCTGTGGTCTGTATGACGAGATTTACCGAAACACTTTCCACTCGATCAATTACGGGATACAGGTTTATGGAAACAACAGCGAGCAACCCGGATGTGCAAATGCAAATGCGCCAAATAATACCGGGCTTGTTCTCAAGTGTAATAAGTTTTACAGCAACGAGGATTCTTATGATATAAGGGTAGCCGATTTTATTTTCTTCAATACGACAGTACGTGGAAATATCGCTTACCAACAGGGAAATTGTTCGTTAGGAAATACCGCGCCGGCAAATAACCAATACAGTTACACTCATAATTTCCCGACAAGCGATTACGCGATTGACGGCACATTTACGTCTCTTAATCCAAACGCCATAGCATATACCTGGTCGTCTGCTTCTATGACGCTTCCTCTTGTTCCTACTTTTTACACTACTCCTGTTCCATATAGCGGAGTCAACCTTTCGGGATGTTCCGCATATACTTACAGCGATGCGAATTCTTGTCCGGCAAGCTCTAATTTAATTCCTTTTCCGGCAAACGCTTCATCGCAAAAACAGGCAATTGCTGACGAACAGCAACAGATCGACGCCATGAACACGACTCTTACAAACGGTGACGCGGCTTCGCTTTATGCAATTATTTCAAGCGGAAGCCCTGGTCAGGTTCAAAACGCATTGCTGGCTCAATCACCTTATCTCTCAGATGGTGTTCTTTTGGCGGCGATTCAAAGAAACCTCCCTGCGGGCACATTGAAGAATATTATTGTTGCCAATTGTCCGGTTTCTGCCGATGTAATGGCTGCTTTGAATGCCATCAGCCTTCCAAATGGAATCCGCAACCAGATTAATGCTGCTCAAACAGGAGTTTCCGAGCGAACACAGCTTGTGAATTTACTGTCTGCTCATCAGGCTCTGAAAGGGAAGTTTGTAAATGATCTTCTTCGCATTTACCTCAACGATTCCACATTGGAGCATGGAGTGGACAGCGTTCTGCTTACCTATCAGACGTACAAGACTCCTGAGTACCGTTGCGAAATGGTGAAAGGTTATCTTGATAAAAAAGATACCACGGCAGCAAAAGTGATGATTGATACACTTCGGACATTGGGCGGAGAGGATAATTTCTGCCTGCTTGCCGAAGTACTGATTAAACTTGACCGTGTGGGACAAAGCTGCTTCGGAATAGCAAGTGATCCTTCTCTGGCAAGCGATGTGATGGCTGTTGCGGCTGATGGTTCTAAAAGGGTCTGCGCTGACGCCAATTCGCTTTTACAGCTTGTTTTTCAATACCAGTTCAACGAATACTTTGACAACCCGAACAACCAAAGTGCGCGATTTGGGAATAATCCTTACAATGAAGCAACTTCTCCTATGGCATTCCGTATATATCCTAACCCAAGTTCGGGGCTTGTACAGCTTGATTATTCGCTTGGTGAGAATGAAACAGGGGTGTTACAGATTTTCAACAGTACAGGATCTTTAGTAACTTCACAAATGCTTACCAAAGAAAGCAATCGCCTGATGCTTGAAACCGATCTCTCTCAAGGAGTTTATTTATGTATGGTTTCGGTAAACGGCGAAATGAAATTCACGGAAAGATTGATAATAGTACGTTAAACGATGCGATTTATTTTTAATAAAATATTCCTTTCATGTTTCTGTGCTGCGCTGGTTATTTCCGGCGCAGCACAGAATATTTCTTTTGAACGGTATTACGATTTTGGATACACGGAACAAGGGTATTCAATTTGTAAAACACCGGACAGCGGATATGTTGTTGCTGGTCAACAAAGGCAATCAATAGGTTATACGAAGCATATACTTATGAAAGTTGATTCTGTCGGAGTTACCCAATGGGTTAAGTTTTTCGGCAGCAACTATGACAATGCACTTTATGGTGTGAAGCCAACATTTGACGGTGGATTCATTGCTACCGGGTACACGACGAATTCAATTTATACCAATTTTACTTACGTAGTTAAAACAAATAGTTTCGGGGATACCGTTTGGACTTCGCAGAATATTTCGCCTATCATTCCTCAACCGTTTGGTGGCCCCGGAAATGGTTATGCCCAGGATGTAGTTCAGCTAAGTGATAGCAACTTTATAGTGCTTTCAAATATTACTGACTTTGATACTTTGAGAATTATCCTGCTTTCAAAATTAGATCAGAATGGTGATACAATCTGGACAAAAAAAATCAGGCATCCTAATGGACTTGTAGGTCAAAATATTGTGCTTACTAACGATGGTGGATTTGTTATATCAAGTAGAAATAATTATTCAATTATCCCCGTATTTACTGCCGGAGCTTTGATTATAAAGACAGACTCTAATGGGGATACATTATGGACTAAAGATTATCCTGTTTATACAAATAATTGTGGAGCTGTTTCCGTGGTTCAAACGCAGGATAATGGTTTTTTTATTGCAGGAGTAATGCTCTACCCAAGCGATCAGACCACTGATTATTTTATAGTTAAAACAGATCAGCAAGGAGATACAATCTGGACAAAAATTATCGGAGGTTCCGCCAGTGATGGAGGGTCTGGAATTCAAACTACTAATGGCGGTTATTTTCTGGGGGGGAATACTTTCAGTTATGGAGCAGGATCATCTGACGTTTATATTTTGAAATTGGACACAACAGGAAGTGTTCAATGGCAGCGCACTTACGGTGGAGTAAATTTTGATTATGCAACGAGTATTCTTCAAACAAATGATGGGGGTTATATCGCTTGCGGCTTTGAAACAAGTTTCGGTAACGGTAATGGAAATATTTATCTGATTAAAACTGATAGCACAGGTTATGCTCCAACCGGATTGCTGCCGATGGCAGAGAAAAAAGATTATTTTGTTTTGTATCCCAATCCGAGCAATGGTCAGTTCAGTATTAAATATTCGTTGCAAGAAAAAGAGAATGGGTTATTGCAGATTTTCAATAGCACAGGAGCTTTGGTTTCTACACATCAATTGCCGAAGGATAATAATTTAATTACTATAGATGAAGATTTACCATCAGGAATTTATTTCTGCATGATAATCGTTGAAGGAGCGATTGTAGGAAGTCAGAAGTTGATAATAGTACGCTAAACTACTTCTTTACACTTATGTATTATGGTTCACCCTGCCCAATAGTAGTTAGCAAAAACAAAAACTTTGTATTATCCATTAATGCGCCTCCAGTTATTTCTTTCGTTTTTTTTGTTGCTAACTGACTTAAAAGCGCAAACTATTTCCGTCAATCCGGATCGTGATGTCGCTGACAAAAGAAACTTTGGTATAAAAATTAAATGGATAGAAGGCAAAGATGTTAAACTTGACAATGATTCGTTTAGTGTTGTTTTTTTCGATGTGGATGTAAACGGATGCTTTACGAGCTTGAAGGATAAAATTGCACTTTTGCCTTATGGAGTTGATTCTGCATACTGTTACGATTATATGGGTGTAAGACAAATTCATCAAGGCTTAATTTTAGGTTTCAATGGCAAAGCATACGAGATTAATCCAGACACGAATAGTTGCAACCCTGTTATAATTAAACGTCGAACTGATCTCCAACCTCCAACATTTTTAAAGTTGGGCGACCAATTACCGCATTTCAAGTTTAAAGTATTCAATGGTGATTCAATAGATGTTTACAGCGTAATGCAACTTGGCAAATTCACCTACATCGAATTTTGGGGAATGTGGTGTCCCGGCTGCGTTCAAAGCATTCCGAAAATAAAAAACCTTCATGAAACAAAATCCGATAGCCTTGTTGTCATTTCATTAGATGCTTACGATGATCGACAAAAGGTAATTACTTACGTGAAAGAAAGAGAAATGCGTTGGATACAGGGATATTCAAATCATGCCATCGAAAAACTTTTGTATGCTGGTGACGGATTTCCTTACGGTGTTTTGGTTGACCCAAAGGGGCGAATAATTGGATTTGATATAAGTCCGTCACGGGTAATTAGCATGATGAAACAATAGCAACACTGTTTTTAATCTTATAATGTTTGCAAAACTCATAAGCAAAATAAAAAAGGGAACTTGACGTTTAACTAAAAACAGACTTCATGGTACAGGAGAATTCTACTTTCAACATTCAGAACCTTACAGCCGAAGAAAAGGCTATTCGTGAACAAGGGATCGAACTTCTTTTTCGTCAAATATCTAAAAGCAAAAATGGCTTTTCACGTGAAGATGCCGAGCAACTATATGATAAGATGCAACAGGCAGCAATAAATGAGGGTGATTCGGCTTGGCAGTTCTATCAGGAAAACTAAATAAAAAAGGGGCTTTCGCCCCTTTTTTATGCAACAACTTTGAGAATCGCTGTTGCTTTTTCTATCTGTCCTTTGTCAAGCTTACTCAGCATTTCTACCAACTCCCTGAACTCGTTCCCTTTCATTTTTTCGGCTAATTCCGCAGCGGGATTTAATGGCTCATCATCCTTGTGAACGATCCTGAGTAACTGCTCGTATTCATTGAAGCCCTTATTGACCTTATCCATCTCAATAAATAAGCGATTCTGAGTTAAGTGAGCATAGATTTCAATAAACTTCGCGCTCTTGTGACCGAGGAG
The DNA here is from genome assembly GCA_038237845.1 of Bacteroidia bacterium. Lineage (GTDB taxonomy): Bacteria > Bacteroidota > Bacteroidia > Palsa-965 > Palsa-965. Next base: position 170,712 of record JBBRYH010000002.1, on the reverse strand, counting down.
TTTCTGACCGACCCGATCAGGAATGCCATAAGTGAAGCAGGTTGTTGCGAAGCTGTGACGAGCAACGTGAAAAGAGAGTTTTTTATTGATTTTAGCCGTTTTAGCGATCTCCTTGAGGTGTTTATTGGTCTTCTGATTGGAAATCACCTCAAATGCCTTTCCTTCTTTGCTCAGATCAATGAGGAGTTTCGCCTTATCAATCAGCGGAACAATCAGCGCTTTTCCGGTTTTGTGCATCTCTTCAAGATCAATGTACTGACGGAAGCTGCGCTTATTGGTTTGAGGGTTAACTACGAACTTACCCTTGATATGCCCCTGAATGTCCAATTGCAGCATATCCTGATAACGTAAGCCCGTATAACACGCAAACAGGAAGTATCTGAGGGTTTGGTATTCTCCGGGGTTCAGGATACCCAAAGCAGCCCTTTCAGTCCATTCGGGCTTGCCAACTTCGTAAATCGGTTTACTTGGAGGGTAATAAGCAAGCAGCATTTTTTCCAACTGCAAAATCTCTTCAGGTTCTAAAAAATCACGTGAAGTGAGTTCAGTGTTTGTTTCGCCAACCTTATACTCACGAAAGGGATAATGTTCCTGCATGAAATCATCATTCTTGATTGCAAGTAACAAAAGCGTGCGAATCACTTTCATATTATTATTTACAGTCCTCTCACAGTTTCCTGCGCCTTCTTCTTTTCGGGGTTTTCGCATCCAGTTTGCATACTTGTTCAAAAACTTAAAATCAATTTCCTCCATTGTAATTCCCGGCTTATAGGAATTTAATTTGGAAACAATTGTCAGGTAGCTCTTGATTGTTTCAGGAGCAAGGGAATCACTGCGATCCTGTTTAAGTTGCTTCTCACAGTAATCATAAAAGGTTGATGCAACATTAGTTTTTCTGAATGCTTTGGTGAAGGATTCTTTGGTAAGTGCTTTTTTACGTTTGGAAAAATCATTCAGAATATCCTCGGCTTTTACAAGTGTTTCATTCAGGAATTGGTTCAGCGTTTCCATTGAACCAAACCCGCGAGTGGCGCGTTTCTTGTTTTTATCCCAATAATAAAGTTCATCTCTGGTAATTGTTTTGGGTGTGTCTTTTACATTCGGGAAAACGATTACCTGTTCAGGAGTAAGGTGACGGTATTCTTTTCTCAGAGGAATGCTTCTGTTGAGTGAAAACATCACTTTCTTTTTTCTGTTTATTGTCAGGCGCAGATAGATCAATGCCGATCCATCTGGACATGGTCTTTCAGTTCTGAGTACATAATGCAAGGTCGCGTTCATATTAATTTGATTAATGAGGTTCTACAATAGTTTACATTTTCGATCTCCGCTTGGTTACAAAAAGTCGGATTATTTTGTGGTAGAACTATGGTGGAACAAAAACACGAAAACGGGCTAAAACATCGTTAGCCGACGTTAGTCCGTTTTTTGCAAAACCTCTGAAAATCAAGGAAATAGTAAAGCCCGCTAAAATTGTTTTAGCGGGCTTGAAGTTGAGTTGCGGAGAAAGAGGGATTCGAACCCCCGGACCTATTACAGTCAACAGTTTTCAAGACTGCCGCGATCGACCACTCTGCCATTTCTCCGTTGCAAAAGTAATAAAGAGTTTCAATTGAAAAGCAGTAATAGGAATATTCCTTGTTTTTTTTCTGAAGGACTTAATTATCAGCTTTTCACAACTTTTCTCATCGTTTCCAGGAAAACTTCAGAAGGTTGCGCCCCTGAAACGGCATATTTTCTGTCAAACACAAAGCATGGAACCCCACGAACTCCAATCTGCGAACCAAGTTCAATATCAGCCTCAACTTCATCGGCAAAAATACCGGAATCCAAAATTGCTTTTGTTTCATCGGCATCAAGTCCAGCCTCAATTGCTAAAGCAAGAAGTGTTGCATGATCAGCAGTATTTTTCCCATCTATAAAATAGGCTTTGAATAAAGCTTCTTCCATTTGATCACCAACGTTTTTTCTTTTCGCAAATTGAATCAAACGATGGGCATCAAATGAATTGGCAACAATAACTTTATCAAAATTGTAATTTAAGCCAACTTCCTTCGCCATGTTAGTAACACGCTCATTCATTTCTTTAGCCTGTTCAAGTGACCATCCTTTTAATTCGGCAAGGTATTGGGTAATATTTTTTCCAGGTTCTGTTTTTTGGTCTGGATTCAACTGAAAACTTTTCCATTCCACTTCAATGGTTTCTTTTCCTTCGAATTCAGAAACTGCTTTTTCAAATTTTCTTTTTGCGATATAACAAAACGGACACATCACATCCGACCAGATTTCAACCTTCATAAAATTCTATTTAATGTTATTTCTTTTTTTAGTTCCTCGAATGGCAATTGCCGTATGTGGATCTTCAGGCCAAGAATGTTTTGGATAACGCATGCGTAATTCTTTACGTACTTCTGCATAAGTGTTTTTCCAAAAGCTCTGTAAGTCTTGGGTTACTTGAACCGGACGATAAGCAGGGGAAAGTAAATGCACCATTAGTTTTGTTCGACCCGAATTGACGGTTGGCGTTTCCAACATTCCGAAAATTTCCTGTAAGCGTACAGCTAAAACGGGAGCACTTCCTTCATCGCTATATAGTATTCGAATGTGTGAACCACTTGGAACCAAAATATTTTTTGGAACTGATTTTTCAAGCAACTGTTGCTTGTCATAAGGAATGGTGGACGAAAGAATAGTAAATAAATCCAGTTTTTTGAAATCATCTTTTCGTTTTACATTCGTCAGATATGGACTCAGCCAATCTTCAACGGTAGAGAGTAAATTTGTTTGCGACATTTCCGGCCATTCTTCTTCAGGGCGCCATTTTCGAATTGAATTTACTCTTGCCATTAAATCCAAAACTTCTTCATTCCAATTTAGTAATTCAATTCCATTTTCTCGAACGGACTGAAGCAGAATTACTATTCGTTCTTCGTCAGGAATATTTTTTAAAACTTTACTTTCCAGAATAACATCGCCTACACGTTTTTCAATCCGCGCAATCAATTCACCTTTCTGATGATCCCATTCCAAAACTTTCTTTTCAATGGCTAAATGTTTGATGTCATCAGGATTTAATGTTGCAGCAAGGAAAATTCGGGATTCTTTTGTTGTAGAGCCTTCCAATTCGGCAATGGCAAGCCAATCTTCACCTGCTAATTCATCCGCATCTTCTAATTTTGCAATTCGTCCATTTCCTAAGCGGTAACGGTTTCCTGATTCTCGTTTTGCAATTCTTTCCGGATAAGCAGCTGCTAATAATTTCCCAACCTCTTCATGTACGGGTGCAGCATTGTCTGTTTTTGCATTTAATAATTTCCGCCACTGCTGTGCAATGCGTTCAATCCGATCTAATCTTTTTCTATCCGCATTTACAAATTCTTTGTTTCGATATTTTCTCAATAATTCAATTCGTAAAACCAAATCAGCCCCTGAATCTTTTGGTAAGGGATCTCGTTCTTCTAATAACGCTGCAATATCTGCTGCTAAACTATTTTGCCCCGATAAAATTGCTTCTGTGAGTAAATGTGCAATGCGCGGATGTGTAGGTAATCGCAACATCTCTTTTCCTCGAGAAGTTATTTTTTCATTTTGCAAAGCGCCTAGTTGAGTCAGTAATTCTTTTGCTTGAAAAACAGTTCCTGATGGAGGTGGACTTAACCAAATTAATGATTGAATATTTTTTGTTCCCCAGTTTGATAATTCTAAAACTAAAGGAGCAAGATCTGCTTCCAAAATTTCTGGTGAACGATGAGGAATGAGATGATGATTGAAACCTTCCGTCCAAAGTCGATAACAAACTCCAGCTGCAGTTCTTCCTGCACGACCCGCGCGCTGATCAGCAGAATCTTTTGTGACGCGAATCGTTTCCAGTCGTGTTAAGCCTGAGCGTGTATCAAATCGAGGAACTCTGGAATAACCACTATCGACGACAATTTCAATTCCTTCAATTGTCAAACTTGTTTCTGCAATAGAAGTAGCAAGCACAATTTTTCTTTGACCATTTTTATCCGGCAGAATTGCTTCCTGTTGCAAATGCATTGGCATATCACCAAACAAAGGAAAAAGTCGGGCCGAAACATTTTCATTTTCTAACAACTCAACTGTTCTTGAAATTTCTCCTGCCCCTGGGAAAAATGCAAGAATATCACCTTCACTTTCTGAAAGAGCTCGTTTAATGAGTCGTGTCATTTGCAAAGGCAAAGGCGTTTTTTCTTCATGGGCAGTGTAATGATATGTAATTGGAAATTCACGACCCTTACTACGAATGATTGGCGCATTTCCGAGGAGGGAAGAAAGTTTATTTCCATCCAATGTTGCAGACATAATTAAAATGCGCAATTCAGGACGAAGAACAGATTGTACTTCTCTAGTGAGTGCAAGTGCAAGATCTGCATGTAAACTTCGTTCATGAAATTCATCAAAAATTACAAGTCCAACATCTTCCAACGCACCATCCTGCTGTAACATCTTTGTAAGAATTCCTTCTGTAAGAATTTCTAACCGTGTTGTTTTGGATGTTTTATTTTCAAAACGAATTTTATATCCGATTGTTTCACCCGTTTCTTCGTTCAGTTGTGAAGACAATCTAGCCGCTACAGTTTTTGCCGCAAGTCGTCGTGGCTCCAACATTAAAATCTTTTTTCCTTCCAGCCATGTTTCATTTAAAAGTTGGAGTGGGAGGTAAGTGCTTTTTCCTGCACCTGGCGCTGCCTGAAGTATCAACGTATTTGATACAGTTAAGGCTGCTTTGATTTCCGGGACAATTTCTATGATAGGAAGTTGATGCACTTGGATTGCGGATTACCGAATACAAATGTGCGGATAACAAATGAAATCTTAACCCTTCACTTTATCGTATATTGAGGTATGAAAAAGATTTTCCCATTCCTTGTCTTGATTACATTTACTTCAGGATGTTCTGCAAGTCCAAAAGCCGATGCTATGAAAGCTACTGATACTACTTCTATACGATACATTGCATTAGGAGATTCCTATACAATTTGTGAAGGAGCTCGTGAAAGTGAATCTTGGCCGATGATTATGTCGAATGAACTTTCCGCTAAAAAAATGCCAGTAAGTCTTGTTGCAAATCCATCGCGAACAGGTTGGACAACACAAAATTTGATTGATCGAGAGCTTCCAATTTTTGATGATTCGAATGCAGATGCTGTAACACTTTTGATCGGTGTGAACGATTGGGTGCAAGGGGTAGATTTAGAAACTTTTCGGAAAAATCTGAAATTAATTCTGGATCATGTGCAAGGAAAATTAAAAAACAAACAGCATATTCTACTTATTACCATTCCCGATTTCGGTGTTACACCAACAGGAAAAAATTATTCAGGAGGAAGAAATATTTCAGAAGGCATTTTAGAATTTAATGAAGTGATTAAAGCAGAAGCTAAAGCAAGAAGTCTTCCGATCGTTGATATTTTCGAAATCTCAAAAGCAATGGGAAATGATTCTTCACTTGTGGCTCCCGATGGATTACATCCTTCTGCAAATGAGTATGCGATTTGGGAAAAGATGATTTTGCCAGAATTTGAGAAAATGATTAAGTAGTTATCTAATTCGTATTCGTAGATTCGTAAAAATTTGCAATCCGAATGCAATGAGTGAAGTTCACCGCTACGATTTACAACCCTTGGAAGACGATTACCGAAGCCTTACCGCTTTGGATGATAAAAGTGCAGCTGAGCGGCTCAAGAATTTCCTAGAAACTGTTCGATATGAGTTGAAGATGGATATCGAGATCATCTTTGAATATCGTCATGATGCCGAAGAACCGATGGTAATGCGGGTTTTAAAGACCGAAAAAGACCTAGATCGATGGGTTGAATCGCGATTTATCAGACTTTCAGAGTTTTTCTAAAAACTGAATTATTAGCTTAAAAAGTGCTGATTTTGGCTAAAAACTAGTCAAAATGCAATGAAAATGCTTCTTTTCTACTGATAATACTAAATCAAGGCATAAAAAAAGCTGCATTTCTGCAGCTTGGTGGTCATGTAGGGATTCGAACCCCAAACCTTCTCATCCGTAGTGAGATGCTCTATCCAGTTGAGCTACATAACCGATTTGTGGGTGCAAAGATAATTCTTCCTGTGAAATAGAAAGAAGAAAAGAAGAAATTAAGTTTTGGGGCAAAATCTTCGTTAATACATCAAAATTTTCCCCGAAAGCTTCCCTTGGCTTATTTCAATTCCAGGAGCAGGGATTTTTAAAAAGCCGAAAGTCTCAAAAACTGTTTTCAAAAAATAGGAATGCGCAGGGATTTTTGTGAGATCAATATCCAGCGATAAATAATATTGACGATAACGATCAAGAGTAATAATATTTCCGGCTGCGTTAGTCATGATCGGATTAAAATGTCCACCAGTCATTCCATTTGCTCCGTAACCAAATGCAATATTTAAAAATTTAGGAAATTTATTTTCTTCTTTTAGAAAAGAAGCAATGTTTGCCGATGCCCAATAAGTTTGTCCGTTGTAATCTTTTAAAATTTGCTCGTTCCAATTTTTGCCAAGTAATTCAGGACGATAAATCGCATAATCCGTTTTGTGAAAACTGTATTTAAAACTGATACGTTGCTCATCCCATAAATATTCCTGACCGATTAATAATCCACATCCAGTTGCGTTAGCAGCAATATCTCCAATTGAAAATCCCCATCCTGAAGAATAACCATCGAACATTTCAATAGCTCCCTGATAGACGAAACCTGTAAGTCCGCCAAACCAAATTGCTTTTGTTCTTTTTACGCCACTCCATTCCAATAAACGTATTCCATATCTTCCAACAGTATATGCTGTGATCGCATGACCAGCTTTATCCATTTGTTCCCATTCGCCATTGTCATTAAAAAAATGAAAAGTAGTATGCGGATAATCTTTATACCAAATTTGGCTTAAACCAATTAATGTTCCGGTTGAAAGCGCAATCTCCGTACCAACAACAATTGCGGTTCTTTTTTTATTATAGAAAATTGAAGTTTGGAAAAATTTAGGACGTAATTCCATTCCATCTTGTACTGGAATTTTGTCAATCTGCGAAAAGCAAAGGGAAGGAAATAAAATTAATGCAATTATGAGCAGTCGCATTTGTAAATATAAGCAATTCATTATCTTGAAATAGGGTTGAATTCCCTAAGAAGTTAGCGTTATATTTGTACTTCAAATGCCGAACAAAAAACAGTATTCAGGAAAGATTGGCTTGCTCATTATTGTGGCAGCACTTGGCTATTTCGTAGACATCTATGATCTTTTGCTTTTCGGCGTGGTTAGAAAAGAATCATTGAATGATATTCTTACTACTCAGTTTGGTCATATGGATGCTGACGCCTTAGCCAATCTGAATATGTATTTTGGAAAAGTACTTTTGAATTGGCAAATGGGGGGAATGCTTCTTGGCGGAATTTTCTGGGGAATGATCGGCGATAAAAAAGGAAGACTTTCTGTTTTATTTGGTTCAATTATTCTTTATTCCGTTGCGAATGTTTTAAATGGAATGGTAACAACTACTACAGCTTATTCTTTATTACGTTTTATTTCAGGATTTGGTCTTGCAGGAGAATTGGGTGCAGGAATTACATTAGTAAGTGAGGCCATGTCAAAAGAAAAACGTGGTTATGGAACTATGATTGTCGCAACAGTCGGTGTATTCGGTGCAGTAGTTGCTGGTTATATGGGCGGTGCCATTCATTCTTGGAAATTAGCAGAAACAGTAGGTGGTGCTTGGCGTCTATCATTTTATATCGGTGGTGCAATGGGATTTGCACTTTTGTTATTGCGAATAGGAGTTTATGAATCCGGATTATTTAAAGGATTAAAAGAAGAAAAAATTTCTCGTGGAAATGTTTTAATGCTCTTTAATAACAAGGCACGATTAAAAAAATATTTCAGCATTATTTTTGTTACCGTTCCCGTTTGGTACTTTATTGGAACCTTGGTTTTCTTTGCACCCGAACTTAGTGTGGAATTAGGATTACCAAAAGGTGCAATTACTTCTGGCAATGCAATTATGTATGCTTATATGGGAATTACATGTGGTGATCTTAGTTCTGGATTAATTTCACAATTAATAAAAAGCAGAAAAAAAACATTGGCTATTTATCTCATTTGGACAGCACTTGCGGTTGCTTTATATTTTATGATTGGTGGAATTTCTGTAAAAATGTTTTATGCTGTAATTATTTTCGGTGGAGTGGCAACAGGTTATTGGGCAGTTTTTATGAGTACCGCTGCAGAATCATTCGGAACAAATATTCGTGCAACAGCCACTACAACAGCTCCCAATTTTGTACGAGGTTCAACTATTCTGATTTCACTTTTATTAAGTCTTGTTGCGCTTGCCTTTCCAGATAAATTAATTTCTACAGCAATTACAGGAGGGATAGTTTTAAGTATCGGATTTTTTGCACTTTATCATCTAAAAGATACGTTTGGACACGATCTTGATTTCTACGAAAAATGAAAAATAAAACAGTTGTCATAGGAGCGTCAGAAAATACTGAACGATACAGTAACAAAGCTGTACGATCTTTGCTTCATCATGGAGAAGAAGTTGCAGCAGTAGGTTTGAAAGAAGGAGAAATAGAGGGCGTGAAAATTTTAACTGGACATCCGTCCATAGAGAATGTAGACACTGTTACGCTTTATGTCGGACCAGCTAATCAGCCTGCGTGGTACGATTATATTTTATCCTTAAAGCCAAAGAGAATAATATTTAATCCGGGAGCGGAAAATTCCGAGTTTGAAAAGATGGCGGAAGAAAAAGGAATTGAAACAGTTGAAGCTTGTACACTCGTGATGTTGAGTATCGGAAATTATCAGCGATAGGAATTGAATTAGGATTTCATTTTTTCATTCGCATCTATTAGCCAGAATAATTCTTTCAAAAAAGTGGAAGTACGTTTATCCGTAGATTCTTTTTCTTTTGGATTTCCAGCTTCATCAAATGTTTCTTCCACTTTAATAACAGGAAATACTGTTGTCGCTACAAAAGCACGAATTTTCCAAAGCGTAAATAAAAGAGAAGTGATAACTTGTGAGCCACCGAAAGGTCCGGAAGAAACAGTAGCAATTGCAATGGGTTTATGATACCATTCATCATAAAGCAAATCAATAACGTTTTTAAGACTTGCCGGATAGCCTCCATTATATTCGGGAGTAATAATTATTATTCCGTCGGCTTCTTTTACTTTACTTTGAATTAAGAGCATTTCAGAAGTGGGGTTTTGTTGAAACCTCATACGTTCGTCAAATAAAGGCAAGTGCAATTCTCCTAGGTCTAGTAAATCTACATTTGCAAGTTTATTTTCTGAAATATATTTTGCAAAGTAGGATGCAATGCGTGGGCTTTTGCGAACGTTTCTTACACTTGAAGAAATTAATAATATTTTTTTCATTCTGTGAATTATTTAATTTATGCTGAACTATAAATGGAATTGGTTTCCGATAAAAAAAAGAGCCACTCTTTTGAGCAGCTCTCTAATTTCATTTTTATTTTTTAATTAGTTATTAAGCATAACAGGCATCACCAACATCAATGTGTCTTCTCCATCAGCACCATTATTAGATGGAATGAGAATTCCCGCACGATTCGGTGCAGACATTTCAATTAAAGCTTCATCACTTCCGATATTGGTTAGCATTTCAGCAAGGAACTTCGAATTGAAACCGATTTCCATATCATCTCCAGCATAACCGCAAGTTAGACGCTCTGTAGCTTCATTCGAAAAATCTAAATCTTCAGCAGAAATATTTAACTCACTACCTGCAATTTTCAAACGCACTTGATGTGTTGTTTTATTTGCGAAAATAGAAACACGGCGAATACTTCCAAGTAATCCTGTTGTATCAACTGTAAGTTTATTCGGATTGTTTTTTGGAATAACTGCTTCGTAGTTTGGATATTTCCCATCAATTAAGCGACAAACGAGCGTAGAACCAACTGTTCCATCTGGAGCGATGCCCCAAGAAAATCTAGAATTAGTTGCATTGTATTCAACACGAACAGTGCCTTCCACGCTTCCTAAAATATTCTTCAATAAATTCAATGGTTTGCGCGGAAGAATAAATGAAGCACTTCCTGTAGACTTTATATCTGTACGACGGTAGCGAACTAATTTGTGCGCATCCGTTGCAACGAATGTTGTTCCTTCTGGAGAGAATTGAACAAATACACCAGACATTACAGGACGTAATTCATCATTTCCTGCTGCGAATAAGGTTTTAGAAATAGCACGACTTAAAACGGATGCTTCCATATCGATGGATGATCCGCCATCAACAACAGGAGCCTTTGGAAATTCATCACCATTCTGACCTGTGATTTTATACTTTCCATAATCAGAAGAAATCTCAATTGCAAAACGTTTTTTGTCAACCGAAAAAGTAAGAGGTTGCTCAGGAAAAGTTTTCAAAGTATCGATAAGAAGTTTTGCAGGAACAGCAACATTTCCAGAATCTTTAGATTCTACATTCAACTGGGTTGAAACTGTTGTTTCTAAATCAGAAGCAGAAATGGTTAAAGAACCTTTGTCGATTTCAAAAAGGAAATTATCCAGAATCGGTAAAGTGTTGCTGGAATTAAGAACACCGCTGAGCATTTGAACTTGTTTCAGAAGCGAAGAACTGGATACGATAAATTTCATAGGTAGTATAATAAATTGCGATTAGGCGCTATTCTTGTTAACGTGCAAAATTATCCCTTTTGACGGGGGTGGGAGACCTTTAAAATGTAATTATTGAACAACTTTTTAACACCTAGGCCTGTGCTGGAAAGGACTAAACCCAATCCTTTTGGCTAGGTTTCAGGTAAAGACTTGATTATGAAAGGGAATTGAAAAACGGTTATGAACAATCAAAAATACTACTTGGACTTTTGATTGAGGGCAGGACTTCTTTTTGGGAGAAAATACTCTGGAGTTTGAAGCAATTTCCCGAATACGTAATATTGAACAATTACAAAATCGCCCGTAGTACTGAGTTTTGCATACATCTTATCCGGATCATAAAAGGGTGGTTTTGCTGCTGTAGTATCATCAGGATCAAAACCGTTATTTTGTTTGAGGTACATTTTGATTTCATTCTTTTGGTTGGATGCATCCACCACAGTTATGATATGCGCTGGTGGGGATTTAAGAATAGAATCAATTGTTGCTTTTGTAATATCATTTGCAAAATTTTCAAAGCCAATGTTTCCGAAATACGATACAAATTGTTTTACAGCAATGGTATCAAAGGGAAGTTGTGCCCCTGTCAAGGTTTGCAAGTTGAAAATATTTTTTCCTGCAGATTGAGTGATTGTAAAAGAATTTTCTGGTTCACCCTTATGCTGCACGGTGATAGAATGAATGCCAGGAACAAAATAATGAAATGCTGTACGGTCCTTCCATTCGCTTTGATTGGTGAAATAACGAGTAGTGAGATATCCGTTAAATCCTTTGATTTCCATTATAAAAGGTTCTGAAGAATTTACAATTTCATCAGGGTCAGAAACATCGCTTAAAAGCATGTAGGTTCCCATCATATCTGCCGTTTCACCTCCTACGTAATACTGACGAACTAGTTTATCTCCAACATAAATTTCACATTTGATGGATCCAGTTGCCAATTGTTTAATGACATTTTCTTTTGCCTTTAAACCAACGGGCTCTCTAACAGATAACGATGCGATTGTATTCAACAAAGTATTAATAGCATCTCTACGCGTGTAAAATTTTCCATCTACTTTCCAGCGACCGTCTTCTTCTCTTGTCAAAGTGACTTGCTTATTACTTTTATCTACAAGAAAAACTTTTGTAATAGAAGCCGTGTCAGTGAAGGCGAAATTTTTTAATTCGGGTTTGATGGTGCTGGAATGAGAGCGACTAATCAGCCAGAATGTTAATCCACCAAGCAATAATGCAATAAGAAGTGTAACTGTATTACGATTCATAACGTTGTACAAAAAAGTGATTGGGGACGTTGTACGGTGTAAATATCGGAATTGAATGGTTGCGGAAACATGAAAACTTGCTTTTGGAGGTAATTAATCGCTATCTGGTCGCTAAACAGGTTTAAATGTGAATGTCAAATAAGATTAATCCTTTTTGGATCGCATTTTTCGGAGCGTCAAATCTGAAATATATATTGCCAACCTTCCAACTGCAATCAGTCCAATTCCTATTAAAAGGCGAAGAAAAAATATTCCTACACTTGTCGAAATTAAATATAAAAGAACAACAGGCACAACTAGGATTAATCCCCATATTGTTAGCTTAAGGGCCAAAGAAACAGTTTCTCCTCGAGCATAAGTTCTTCTTCTCAACCAAAAACTTAGGAATCCAAAGAAGATCATATAAGCAATCGGTCCTAATGTATTAATTAATTGCCATTTCAAACGGTGCTCTTTTATTTTCCCGCGATCCAAAATTCTCAAGGTTACATCACGCGAACGGACTGAAAGCAATCCTTTATCATCTAACAGATAATTGACACAATTCAACAAGAAGGTTTTATTCGCATAAAATTCACGATTCATTCGATTCATTAAATCCAAACCAAGTGGCAAGGACTTTCCTTTATAAACCAAGTTCTTTGCCACATCACCATCACCTACAACGATAATTTTTGATTCTTTACTGTGATCAATAAATCCGATAAGCTTACTGTTTTTAATGGTGTCGGGTAAGAATTTATTTTTAAAATAAGAATCGAATTTCCCTTCTAACAAAACTGCAACTGGTTCATTCGGTTTATTAAAACTTCTCGGATCACGTTCCATCATGGCCATTTGAAGGCCGATATTCGTTGGTGTTCTCTGGAATCTTGATTTGTCTGAAGCTCTTAACAAAATCGTTTTTCTGATACTTGCAGAAGTTTCAACCGTATCTATTGTACTTAAGAAATCGAATTTAATTCGATCAAGATTTTTTACAATTGGATGCGATTCTCGAGGAGCAATCGTTGGAGAATAATACCAAGGCACAGAATAAAACTGTGTCTGCTGACCGGGAACAGGTAAGGCAAGTTTTGCGCAATATAAATCCTCTACAAGGGTAGAATTCATTCGTGCACCATATCGGAATGTCAATTCTTCTAAACCTAAAGTTCTTGGAAGTCCCAATGTTTTGCCTGTTAATGCGAGGCTATCCATGTTCGTATTTACAGGATCAACCAGGAAAAGTGCTTTTCCACCATACATGATAAATTGATCCAGGATAAACAATTCCTGAGGTGTAAAAGAAGAATCAGGTTGTACAATTATGACCGCGTTGTATTTATTTACAATTTGATCCGCCTTCTGCATAGTATCACGGAAGGCATTCAGATTTCCGTTAAATGGAACATAATCAACCTGATAATATTCCCGCAGACTTTTTACAAGATCTCCCACCTCTAAGCTATCGGGTTCACCATGACCTATGGTAACAGCAACTTTAGGCTTGAATTTCATTTGCAACTTCCGAATGGCATTGGAAAGTTCATATTCTAATCCTTCAACTGAATGATTCAGTTGCACTTCATCTGGTTTTGGATTTGTAGATCCCATTAAAGGAATTTTCATTTCCGCACCATGATAAGTGGCGATAGCCCAAGGAAATAAATCTACCTGAACCTCTGTTCCATTATCGTCAGTGAAAGTAGCAGGTTGTTTTATTAGGCCATGATCTTTTACTAATTGATCTTGCTCTGCTTTTCTTCCTTTTGCATCCGGATTTTCATTCGGATTGATAAATTCATATTGGATATTGTCTCCCGCATAAGCACGAAACTCGTCCAACATGATTTTTGTTTCGTCGCGTAAACGTTTATAATCTCCAGCTCCTTGTGGAAAGTCTCCTTCAAGATAAACTTTGAAATAAATTATATCATCCACCTTTTCGAGCATTTCTTTTGAGCTCGCAGTTAATGTATATCTTTTCTCAGCCGTTAAATCGAATCGTGTAAAAGCATATTGAGAAAGCACATTCAGGATCACAACAATGAACAACCCCAAAAAGAGGTTGACCATATCCGACCGTTTATTGCTTTTCTTTCCCATTACCATTTTCTGCTTTGAAGAACCGTTTTAGTCAACAATACAAAAAATGCATTGAAACTGATAAAATAGATTACATCACGCGTGTCAATTACTCCACGAGAAAGTGAATTGTAATGTTGGTTAATTCCTAAGGCCTGAATAAATGTATCTGCCTTTCCAAACAATGAAAGTGAACTGATTTGTTCGAATCCAGTATAACAGAAAAAGCAAAGTGCAAGCGAAAGAATAAATGCGATAATTTGATTATCCGTAAGGGAAGAACTGAAAATACCTATTGAAACAAAGGAAGAGGCGAGTAATAATAAACCAACATAAGAACCCCAAGTTCCTCCAGAATCAATATTACCGGCTGGTGAGCCAAGTTTGTAAACACTGTAATAATAAATCAAAGTTGGAATAAGTGAAATAGTTACCAAAACTAAACCAGCACCGTATTTAGCTAGGATAATCTGTAAATCAGTAAGTGGTCTTGTAAGTAAAAGTTCAATCGTTCCGGTTTTTTTCTCATCAGCAAACGAACGCATTGTAATGGCCGGAATTAAAAAGAGAAAAACCCAAGGTCCGATGGCAAAAAGAGTGTCAATATTTGCATAGCCACTATCTAATACATTCGTATCTCCTTTTACAATCCACATAAAAAGACTTATCGCAAGCAAAAACACAATAATTACAATGTACCCGATGAGGGAACTTAAAAAACTGCGGATTTCTTTGATAAAAAGTGAATACATATATAACGTGGGGCACGTTTGCTCTCTTCAAAAAGTAGCGTTTGAACAGGCAGGTCAAAAATAACGGATAAAGCGACAGATGATTTCAATTGTACAGAACCTTTTTAACATCCTTTTGCACAAAAGTTTGAATCGGGGCTTATTGGTGACAAAGGAACCTGGGACAAAAGGCATGGATTGATTTTAAATTTTAGGAAGTTTCATTTTTCAGAAACCAAACTGTTTAGGAATGATCAACTAATACTTTGAGCTTGACTAAAGCCACATGGCAGTCATCAACCGCCTTCTCATACTCATCTTTTATTATCTTCACGTGCTCTGAAGGCGTCCTTCGGAATAATTATAATTAACCATGCTAGTTCTAAAATTTGGTGGCACTTCTGTAGGTAGTCCGGAAAGGATGAAATCCCTTGTGTCACTGATCGTAAATGACAATCCGAAAATTGTGGTGCTTTCTGCTATGTCTGGAACCACCAATAATCTTGTTGAAATTGCAAATGCGCTTTATGCAAAAGAAAATGATAAGGCCCGTTTACTGATTAGTAATCTTGAAAAAAAATATCGTGCTGTTGTAGATGAATTATTTTCAAGTGATAGTGCAAAGACAAAAGGTAATGAGCTAGTACGAGAACATTTCGAGCACTTACAAAGTTTTACTATTGATCTCTTCACTGCAAATGAGGAAAAAGCAATACTTGCACAAGGAGAATTATTAAGTACAGCTTTAGTCCAATTTCATTTGGAAGAAATCGGAATAAAATCGGTTTTACTTCCTGCCTTAAATTTCATGCGTATTGATGCAAATGATGAACCGGATCTGGATTATATTGAAAAACATTTGCAGAATGAATTTAAAAAATATCCTGGCATAAATCTTTTTATTACCCAAGGTTATATTTGTAGAAATTCTTTCGGCGAAATTGATAATCTGAAGCGTGGAGGAAGTGATTATACGGGTACGCTTATCGGTGCAGCCTTAAGAGCAGAAGAAGTTCAAATTTGGACCGATATCGATGGAATGCATAATAATGATCCGCGTATTGTAGACAAAACTTTTCCGATTCATGAACTTACATTTGATGAGGCCGCTGAGTTAGCTTATTTCGGCGCTAAAATTTTACATCCTACTTGTGTACTTCCTGCGCAAAAAAGAAATGTTCCTGTGCGGTTGCTGAATACCATGCAGCCGGAAGCAAAAGGAACTTTAATTGGAAGTGATCCCAAAGCAGACCGGTTTACTGCTGTTGCTGCGAAAGATGGTATAACTGCAATTAAAATTAAATCTGGCAGAATGTTGTTGGCATATGGATTTCTTCGGTCGGTGTTTGAAGTTTTCGAACGATATAAAACACCAATCGATATGATTACCACATCCGAAGTTGCGGTTTCTGTTACGATTGATAATCCTCAACACCTAGATGAAATTCTTGAGGAATTAAAAAGTTTTGGAATAGTAGAGGTGGATAAAGATCAAACAATCGTTTGTATTGTTGGAAGTTTTAAGCAGGCAAATCAAGGTTATGCCGTAAGAATTTTTGACGCATTAAAAAATATTCCAATTCGTATGATCAGCTATGGTGGAAGCGAAAATAACGTTTCTATTTTGGTTGAATCTGGAAAGAAAAAGGAAACATTACAGGCACTCAATAAAGGCCTATTTAATTTATAAATACTTCTGCTCCCGAAAGCAATCGGGATCTGCGGCAATAATATTTTGACAACAATGTTCACGCAACAAAAAATAGCTCAACTTCAGCAACACCCGACACCCTTTTATCTCTATGACCTGGCGTTATTGGATAAAACCTTGTCTGCAATGAAGAATGCCTCTTCTAAATATAAATTTCATGTGCATTATGCGTTAAAAGCAAATTCGAACAGAGAAATTTTAGGGCATATTTTAAAAAATGGAATGGGGGCTGATTGCGTTAGTGGGAATGAAATAAAGCGTGCTTTAGAATGTGGTTTTGCTCCGGGAGAAATTGTTTTTGCAGGAGTAGGGAAGAGTGATGCTGAAATTCGTTTTGCTTTAGCAAATGACATTTTCTGTTTTAATAGTGAATCACTTCCCGAATTGGAAGTTATTGCTCAATTAGCAAAAGAAGAAAATAAAAAAGCTAGAATTGCATTACGCATAAATCCGAATGTACATGCGAATACACATCATTATATTACCACAGGTTTAGAAGAGAATAAATTCGGAATAAATATTCACGAATTGCCTGAGGTGATAGAATGCATCAATAAATTTCCTCAGTTAGAATTAATCGGTTTGCATTTTCATATTGGATCACAAATTACAGATCTTAATGTTTTTCGTTCACTCTGTACACGCGTAAATGAAATTCAGGAATGGTTTGCTTCTCGAAGAATTTCCTTGAAACATATAAATGTGGGCGGCGGATTAGGTGTTGATTACCATGAACCCGAAAAAAATATCATTCCAGATTTCACCACTTATTTTGATATTTTTTCAAAATTTTTAGAAATACGCACAGGACAGGAAGTACATTTTGAATTAGGTCGTGCGATTGTCGCGCAATGTGGCGCACTTATTTCTCGGGTATTGTATGTGAAAAAAGGTAAACAAACTAATTTTGCCATTCTCGACGCGGGCATGACAGAATTGATTCGACCAGCACTTTATCAGGCATATCATAAGGTTGAAAATCTAACACCATCACCAGGAGCAACTGATTTAAGATATGATGTTGTTGGACCTGTATGTGAATCTTCTGATTGTTTTGGAAAAGCAATGGATCTTCCCGAAGTAAAACGTGGTGACTTAATTGCAATTCGTACCGCTGGTGCTTATGGTGAAGTGATGGTAAGCGGATATAATCTGCGAGAGCGAGAAGCGACTATTTATTTTTAGTTGAAACTTTACTTCAATTATTTATTCAGGAATAAAAAACTCAAATTCCCCTCTGCCTGATTCCAGTAAATCTACACTGCCATCTATGTAAACTCTGAACTTCCAATTCAAATATTCATTTGCACGATTTGTATTTTTATACGGATAATAAACATAATTATAGTCTGTAAAATATTCTGACTCTTTAATGCTAATTGCAGTATTATTTGAATTGTAATTCTCGGATGATTCATTCGACATGCTATTAAATGGCCCGAAGTATTCACAGCCATATCGTGAATTTATTTTTTTTAGTTCCAGATTAAATGCAATTGGATTGAAAAATAGATCAGTGTAAAGGCCCCTTCTTATTCCTCCGTTATCATCGCCATATAATTCTCCTTCAACAGGCTTGAAGTGCATTTCTGAAATAAGTTTATCTAAATTTTCAGGCCAATCTGTTCCTCTGGTTTTCGTTTGGGGGTAATCCAGATAAATGTGAGTTACAATGGAGGAATCAAAATGAACAAATTTTGCTGAATCACATGTTGTATTTAGAAAATACAAAATCGATATAAAATCATTGTTAATTTGAGCTTTGGTTGTTTCAGAGGCAAATATGGAATTGAAATAGTTTGAAGTGGGATTGTTTATCACATAGGCTGATACAATTTCAACGTCCTTTTTAGATGCAGTTGTAATGGAATCTTTTCTCCTTTCGTCAAATGGAATCGAAACGATTTTGGTTCGCTGCGGCTTTCCTGAAATATAAGTCTGCTCATAGATTAATTCTTTTTTGTCATTCCATTCCTTGCAAATTCCATCACGAACCCCATTTTGATAATTAAATTCACGCCATTTTTCTCCATTGGGATAATACCATTTACAGAAACCATTCAACTGGTTGTTTTTATAATTCAAATCGCTAACTAATTTTTTATTTGAAGAATAAATGCTGGAATTACCTTCTTTCTGCCCTTGGAAATAATTTTCTACACGACTTTTATTTCCTGATGAAAAATAGTAAGTGCATTCTCCATTTTTCTTTCCCTTCAAGTATGTTTCTTCCGATTTTATTTGACCATCATCATAATACCATTTTTCTTTTCCATCTCCGATAGAATTTATTCCTCCTTCCCTAATATGTATTAACGTACCATTTTGATTGTATTCTTTCAAAGGAATTATAGGTATTCCATTTTTAAATTCTTCCTCACTCTTGATTTTGCCATTTTCAAACCAGAGTATCTGTTTGCCTTCAAGTTGCCCGTAGAATGAATATTGTCTTGACAAAGACGCTTGACCACTTTGATACCATTCTTGAAAAGAAACAAGTTTTCCTTCGGTGTAACTTTCTTTTCTGCTGATATTGCCATTTTCATAATAGTAAAGAAAATCCCCACTTCTTTTTGAGTTTACATATTCGCCAATTGTTTTCGGATTTCCATTTTCATACCACATCCTGAATTTCCCACATGGATTTGAATTGCAATAATCAATATCTGATTTTAATTGTCCATTTTCATACCATTCTTTCCATTCACCATTTTCCCAATTGTATAAAGGAGAATATGCCCCTTCACTTTTAATTTTCCCACTTGCATACCAGGTAGTCCATTTACCTGTTTTGTAATTATTCGTGTATTGACCATTTATCGTTTTAACTGAACCTTTTTCACCTGCGTATTCGAGATAGGGACCATATTGTACGGGAATAGTATAGAAACCGTCAGAAGAGAGTACAGCATCTTTTTTATAATTCGAAAAATTTCCGGAATAATTAAGTGAGTCGCCATTTTTAGGATAAAAATAATTACTTACTGTTTTGATATTTCCATTTTCATCATAGCAGTAAGCTGCCATAATTTTTTTCTTATTAACAAGCAAACAAAGTTCACGCGCTTCTAATTTGCCAGTTTGGTAATTATATCTTTTTGTTTCGGCGGCTTTTCTGTTTTGCGAACTTCGGTGGAAATAGACAATTGTATCACCGGTTTCATTAAATTGAATGTAAAATTGCAATTCTCCTTTTTCATAAATTCCATAACTATAGGTACGATTGTAATTTGGCAGGACATTAGCAATCTTCATGTAATAATTATGGCAAACACCTGTAAAGAGTTTTTTTTCTCCGATTTTGGAAGTAGGAGCATATACGTTGTTAGCTGCTCCATTGTCAGGGAAAGGTGATAGGCTTAAACAATTACAACTGTCCTGCTGCGCATTTAGAAATAGCGGTAAGCTGAAAAATAAAATGAGAACCAATCGGCTAATTTTCTCCATGTCGAAGTGCATTCCTATGCATGATAAAGTTAATGATTTCGATCTCCAATTCCATTTTCAATTCTTTTTGTAGCCTGTTTTGTGCCATTCATCCTTTTTACGGTTCCATTCGCCCTAAAATGACTGCTATCATTAGAGAAATTCCGTAAACTTGCGACTCATAAATTACAACTTATTCATGAAAAGATTTCTCTCCCTCTTTATTTCAATTGCAACTATCTCTGTTGCTTCTGCTCAATTTGTAGTTCCTGTTTCGCCTGTAGGTGAAAGACGTACCTATCTCGATGATGCAGCTTGGACACCTAGAGAACATAATGTAGATTTTATTCACATGAATCTGATTGTTTCTTTTGATGTAACCAAAGGTTTGGTAAAAGGAACTGTGACGCATCGCTTTACTCCGCTTCAAGCAAGAGTTGATTCAATATGGCTTGATGGTCCGGGAATTAAAATTCTTTCTGCAAGTGTGAACGGCAAAAAAGCAATGGTAAAATCCGATGATAATGGTTGTTGGATTATGACAGGAAAAACTTTATTCCCTTTAGAAAAAGATAGCATGACTTTGACTTACGAGGCAACTCCTCGTCATGGATTATATTTTATTGGATGGAATGATCCTGCGGGAATCTGTCGTAAGCAAATCTGGAGCCAAGGACAAGGAATTGATAATCGTAACTGGATTCCTTTTTACGACGAGATGAATGACAAAATTTCAACCGATATGACGGTTACTTTCGATGCAAAATATAAGGTCTTATCGAATGGAAATAAATTAGAAGAAAAACTAAATAAAGACGGAACAAAAACTTGGCATTACCAATTGCTAAAACCTTTTGCTCCTTATCTCGTGATGTTGGGCATTGGTGATTACGAAATCAAAGAGGCAAAATCGAAATCAGGAGTGCCGATGCATTTGTATTATTATCCAGAATGGAAAGATCGCGTTGAGACAACCTATAAGTATAGTGAGCAAATGATTGATTTTTACGAAAGTGAAATTGGTGTGAAATATCCTTGGCCGAGTTATTCTCAGATTCCAGTTCAGGAGTTTATGTACGGTGCGATGGAGAATGTAACTGCAACAGTTTATGGAGATTTTCTTTTTGTAGATGAAAGAAGTAATTGGGATCGTGGGTATGTGGGTGTGAATGCGCATGAATTGGCCCATCAATGGTTTGGTGATTTTGTTACAGCCAAAAGCGATGCGCATCATTGGTTACAGGAAAGTTTTGCTACTTATTATGATGCATTGTTTGAGAGAAGTGTTTTTGGAGAAGATCACTTCAACTGGCAACGACATAATGATCAGTCAGCGGCGCTTGCAGAAGGAGAAAAAAATAATTTACAGATTGCCCATAGTCAGGCAGGCAGTGCTCGTCATTATCCTAAGGGGTCTTTTGTGTTGAATATGCTGAAGAATGTTGTTGGAGGAAGAGAGCAATACAATCGTGGTATCAAAAATTATCTTGATAAACAAGCTTATGGAAATGTTATCTCTGAAGATTTACTTTCCGCTTTTCAGGAAACAACAGGATTATCCTTGACTTGGTTCTGGGATGAATGGGTTTACAGAGGCGGAGAACCTTCTTATGAAGTGTCAGTAGAAGCTTTGACAGGTGCAAAAGGAATGACTCGTTTTACTGTAAATCAAGTTCAACCGATTAGTGATGTGAGTGGTTTGTTTAAGATGCCGATTTGGTTTGAAGTTTATTATGTTGATGGAACAATCGACAGAAAGATGCAATGGATTTCTGCAAAAACAGAAACAGTTGACATTCCAAATCCGGGCAACAACAAAATATTATTTGTTCTTTTTGATCCGAATAATGAAGTTTTGAAGAAAGTAAAATTCACTAAAGGATTAGAATGGCTTGCAAACCAAGCACAGCAAGCGCCCAATATGTTGGACCGTTACGATGCATTGGTGGCTATGAAAGATATTCCATTGGATCAGAAACGCAGCACACTTCAAGCTGTTTATGGAAAAGAAACATTTGCTGCTACAAAAGGAGAAGTTATTGCTCAATTAATTGATGATACTGATCCTGCTTCACGTGCAATTGTTCGTGCTGCAATTGTTGATAAGGATGTTCTGTTACATAAATCAGTAATTAATAGCACAAACCTAATTGCTGCTGATATGCGTGCAGATTATGAAAAATTATTGAATTCGCCTTCTTATGAAGTTGTTGCAAATACATTGGAGAAACTTTCGTTTCAATATCCTGAGCATACAATTGATTATTTGAAAACAACACAAGGCGTAATTGGTACTGCCGGTCGTAATGTTGAATGTAAATGGTTGGAAATAAAAGCGAAATCGGGTGGGATGGACAAAGATGCAACGGACAAATTAGTTGCGTATACGAATATGTCTTATGAATTCAGAACTCGAGTGAACGCAGCTCAATCACTTCGTCGCCTTGATTATTTCAATACTGCTTTGATGAATAATTTATTTGATGCAATGTTCAGTGCAAATACACGACTTGCAAATCCATGTGGTGATGTTTTAAATACCTATTACAATCAAGCTCGATTCCGCAAACAGATTTCAGATAGAATTGCAATGCAGGCATGGAACGATTGGCAGAAGGAGATTATTGGGAATATGTTGAAGTAAAATTTTTAATTAGTATGAAATTCTAACTTTAGTTTGCAACGGTAATTTTCTTTGTTGTTTTACTAACGCCATTTCTGATATTGAATAAATAAACTCCATTTGGAAGGGTCGATGTCCTGTAAGCAAAATTAATTTCTGAAGTATTTTTGAAATCTACTTCGTCTAATTTTTGTCCAACGATATCAAACACTTCAATACTAAAATCTCCTCTTTGATTTGAAGTAACATTAATAGTCACGAAATCTTTTGCAGGATTTGGGAAAATGGTTGCTGTCAAATTTTGACTTTCAGGATTTGTTATTCCAATTTGATCATTTGTATTCACAGTAACTGTCACTGTTGTTGTACACCCATGTGCATCAGTAATTGTACAAGTATATGTTCCTGCATCTAATCCTGTTGCTGTTGCATTTGGGCCACCAGTCGGCGCCCACACATAAGTATAGGGTCCAGTACCACCATTGACAATTGCTGTGGCTGTTCCGTCATTATTTGAAACCCAGGTTTCGTCTGTATGGGTTGCAGATGCTACTAATGAATCAGGTTGTGCAGTTACAACAATAATGGATGAAGTGCATCCCAGCGAATCTGTAATCAAAACGGAAGTATTTCCATTACACAATCCGCCACATGTTGGAGTTGTACAACCTGAAGCAATCCAATTATAAGTGAATGGTCCTGAACCGCCTGTTGTTGTAACTGTTGCTATTCCATTGCAATCCCCATAACATCCAGGAGAAACATTTTGAGAAACAACAGGAACAATTTGTGGTGGTGAAGAAATTGTAACCGTATTATTTGTGATACATCCAGCTGCATCAGTAACAGTGATCACATAATTTCCTACGCCAAGTCCCGTTGCTATTTGGTTATTTCCTCCAGTAGGTGTCCAATGATAGGTGTACGTTGGCGTTCCTCCGATTGCAAATGAAGTTGCAGTTCCATTCTGATCTGTGAAACAATTGAGATTAGTTGAAATTGCTGCAACCGAAAGGTTAGGTGGTTGAGTGATTGTTACAAGTTGTTGATTGATACAACCATTCAAATCTGTTATGGTACAGGTATAACTTCCTGCAGAAATTCCGGTTGCATTTTGCGATGTTCCACCGGAAGGTGACCACAAATAAGAATAGGCAGGAGTTCCGCCTGTTGCTGCGACAGATGCAGACGTCGTTCCTCCGAAACAAACAATGGAGCCAGAAATATTTGACGCGATTATGGCTGTTGGTTGAGTAATAGTTACAGCTTGTGTAAAATTACAACCGTTTGCATCTGTAACTGTACAAGTGTAGGATCCGATAGAAAGCCCATTCGCAAAAGATGAATTTCCACCTGTTGGTGACCAGGAATAAGTAAAAGGAGCTACGCCACCAGAAATGGTTAGTGATGCTGAGCCATTAGAAGATCCAAAACAAGTTACGTTTCCAATCATTGAAGTGATGGATGGAGGCGGTGCAGTTGTAATCGAAACAGTTTGTGTTATAGTACAACTGCTAGCATCCGTAACTGTTACAGTATAATTTCCAATAGGAAGATTATTTTCAGTATTACTAGTTCCGCCTGAGGACCAACTGTAGGAATATGGTCCATTTCCACCGGAAGCATTTGCAGTAGCTGATCCAGTTCCAGAGCAACTTGCTGGAGTTGCAGTTACAGCAATATTGATTTGTGAAGGTTGAGTAATAGTAACCGTTTGGGAAAAAGTATTTCCATTTACATCTGTAATTAAACAGGTATAAGTTCCTGCTGAAAGTCCAGAAGCTGTTGCTGCGGTTCCACCAGAAGGAGACCACAAATAGGTATAAGGGGCTGTTCCACCGGACGCAGTTACACTAGCACTAGCATCGTTGCTATTAAAGCAAGAATTATTTGTTGAGGCAACAGTTGCAGAGACATTATTGAGGGGTGTGTATTCCCAAAAATCATTTCTAAATAACCATCATCACCAGTTCCGAAATATCCTCTGTTACCAATACTTAATCCTGTTGTAGATCGCTGTGTGCCTGCAAAGCTTGCTCTTTGAGTCCAGGTATTATTTTGTAAGGTGTATTCCCAAAAATCATTGTACCTCGTTCCTGAAGTAAAATTATGTCCACAACCCACAAAACCACTATTGCCAATAGAAAAACAGCCCATGCCACCTCTTGCAGTGCCAGGAAAACTTGCTTTTACTGTCCAGGAATTTGTTGTAGGATCAAATTCATAGAAATCTGAATAGTTTGCATTAATAAGATTATTATTACCCAAACCTACATATCCTTTTGACCCAATTGTAAAACCGACTGCACTTGATCTTATTACTCCTGGATAATTTGCTCTCGCAGTCCATGTATCATTGCTTGGATCATATTCATATAAATCATTGTAAAGCGGTCCACTTGAGGTTGCCGCACCAAGACCCATATATCCTTTAGTTCCGATTGAAAAAGCAGTGGCAATATATCTGTTTCCGCCAGGGAAATTTGCTTTTGAAGCCAAGTGTTTGTGGCCTGATTGTATTCATAAAAATCAGCAAAATAAACACTTCCAATTCCTCCTCCTACATAGGCTTTCGTTCCTATTGTAAAAGCAGAACTAGCCATTCTATTCCCTCCAATAAAATTGGCTTTCTGAGTCCATGTATTCGTTGCCTGATCATATTACCAAATATCATTATGCCATGAACTACCATCATAACCAAGCGCTATATAACCTTTTGTCCCAATAGAAAACCCAACTGTTCCAGTACGGTTGCCACCTGAATAATTTGCTCTTTGAAGCCATGTATTTTGTGCATTTGCAATTGTGAATGCGAAACACAAAGCAGAAATAGATAGAATTTTTTTCATGAGATAAAATTTAGGGAAACCAATATTTTACAAAAAATAACAGGCTAATTTAGGCTTAAATACCTTTGCAACTGAAGGATTTAGTACTGATTCTTGTCTCTTTTCGCTGAATTAGGATTTTTTATCTATAGACATCTATTTTGACCTCATTCATTGCTTTTCCCCTTCAATTTTTCACTTTGTATTCATTACTTTTACCTATTCTATAACCAATAGGAAGTAAGCCTTTTTATGGACTTAAAAAACAAACAAGTTTTAGTAACCGGTGCCGACGGTTTTATTGGCAGCCATCTGGTTGAACAATTGATAAATGAAGGTTGTAAGGTCAGAGCATTTGTTTGCTACAACTCTTTCAATTCTTGGGGTTGGCTAGACACTTTTCCAAAAGACCTTTTATCAAAAGTTGAAATTTTTTCAGGTGATATTCGAGATCCGAATGGTGTTCGGACTGCCATGAAGGATATTGAAGTTGTTTTTCATCTTGCTGCATTAATTGCAATTCCTTATTCTTATCATTCTCCGGATAGTTATGTGGATACAAATATCAAAGGCACACTAAATGTTTTGCAAGCTGCTCGCGATTGCGGTTCAAAGAAAATTTTGGTGACTTCAACTTCGGAAGTTTATGGAACAGCAAAGTATACACCGATTGATGAATTACATCCGAAGCAAGGCCAATCACCTTATTCAGCAACAAAAATCGGCGCTGATCATTTAGCAGAAAGTTTTTATCGCAGTTTTAATTTACCTGTAACCATTGTTCGTCCGTTTAATACTTTCGGTCCGCGACAATCGGCACGTGCTGTAATTCCTACCATAATTACACAATTGCTTGCTGGCAAAAACGAAATTAAACTCGGTGCTATTCATCCAACTCGTGATTTGCTTTTTGTAAAAGATACTTCAGATGCATTTGTTGCCATTGCAAAAGCGGAGAATACGAATGGTGAAGAAATTAATATTGCAACACAACAGGAAATTTCAATTGGAGATCTGGCACAAAATCTGATTTCAATTATTCGCCCTGAAGCAAAAATCATTAGTGACGAAATTCGATTGCGACCTGAGAAAAGTGAAGTAGAACGATTGTTAGGTTCAAATGAAAAAATAAAAAGATTAACAGGATGGGTTCCTAATCATACGCTTGAACAGGGATTGAAAGAAACGATTGAATGGTTTAGAATTCCTGAAAATCAGGCTAAATACAAAGCAGATATTTACAATGTTTAAAGAAACGGTCGATTTTATTCGCAAACATTACGGTACAGATCAATTCATTCCCTTGCACGAGCCTCGATTTCTTGGAAAAGAAAAAGAATTTCTGAATGAATGTATTGATTCAACTTTTGTTTCTTCCGTTGGACCATTTGTTGATTTGTTTGAGAAAACAATAGCAGAATATACAGGTGCAAAACATGCCATTGCCATTACGAATGGAACACTTGCGCTTCACATGGCACTTGTAGTTGCTGGCGTGAAGAAAAATGATCTAGTTATTACGCAGCCGTTGAGTTTTATCGCAACTTGCAATGCTATTTCGTATCTAGATGCTCAGCCTCTTTTTATTGATATCGATCGCAATACTCTAGGATTATCTCCAGCAAAACTTTCAGATTTTCTAAAAGCAAATACTGAAATTAAGAATGGGGAATGTTTTTATAAAAAGACAGGTCAGCGTATTTCAGCTTGTGTGCCTATGCATACTTTCGGACTTGCGATTCGAATTCAGGAATTGGTAGATGTTTGTGAAAAATATAAAATAGTTTTAGTTGAAGATGCTGCCGAATCACTCGGTACTAAAGTCGGAAATAAACACACAGGCACTTTTGGAAAATTGGGAGTGTTTAGTTTCAATGGAAACAAAACAGTTACATGTGGTGGTGGTGGTGCAATTGTAACTGACGATTTAAATCTTGCTAAGCTTGCTAAGCATTTAAGCACACAAGCGAAAGTTCCACATCGTTGGGAATTTGTGCATGATGCTATTGGATATAATTATCGCATGCCGAATTTAAATGCTGCTTTAGCATGTGCGCAATTAGAACAATTAGAAGGTTTTATTGAAGACAAACGAAAAACAGCAAATGCATACGAAACATTTTTCCAAGGCAAAATTACTTTAGTGAAGGAAATGCCGGGAACCCGCTCCAATTATTGGTTGAATGCTATATTGCTTGAAGATAAAAAAGAAAGAGATGAATTTCTCACTTTCACAAATGATAATGGTGTAATGACCCGACCAGTTTGGGAATTGATGAATAGACTTTCAATGTTTAAAGATGCAATTTGTGATTCTCTCGAAAATTCCGAATGGATTGCTGATCGCCTTGTAAATATTCCGAGTTCAGTTCGAATTAATAAGTAAAATATAAATGCAACACGTTTTAATCATAGCAGAAGCTGGTGTCAATCATAACGGTGATCCTGAAATGGCGCGTCGTCTTGTAGATGCTGCAGCAGAGGCTGGTGCTGATTACGTGAAATTTCAAACGTTTGTTGCTGATCAATTAGTAAGTCCTGAAGCAAAAAAAGCTTCTTATCAAAGTAAGAATACCAATGACGCTACTGAAAGTCAATTGAGCATGTTGAAAAAGCTTGAATTGGATGAAGCTGCACATGTCATGCTGAAGAAATATTGCGAGGAAAAGAAAATTCATTTTTTGTCAACCGCATTTGATCCGCAAAGTATTCTTTTGCTTGATCGAGTAGGTATTGATCTTGTTAAAATTCCTTCGGGAGAAATTACCAATCTCGCTTTCCTGAAAGCAATGGGCTCAAAAGGAATGAAAGTTTTGCTTTCTACCGGAATGAGCAACATGAAAGATATTGATGATGCACTTTCTGTTTTGGAAAACGCAGGAACCGAAAGAAAAAATATCACTGTGCTGCATTGTAATACGGAATATCCAACACCAATGGAAGATGTAAATCTGAAAGCGATGTTGAGTATTAGCGACAAATTTGGTGTGGCAATTGGTTACTCGGATCATACTTTAGGAATTGAGATTCCGATTGCAGCTGTTGCTATGGGAGCAACTGTAATTGAAAAACATCTTACACTAAATCGAGAATTACCTGGACCAGATCATAAAGCTTCTCTTGAGCCAGCTGAATTTAAAGCCATGGTGAAAGCAATTCGGAATATTGAAAAGGCAATGGGTGATGGAGTAAAGCAACCGTCTGCCTCTGAGCAAAAAAATATTTCAATTGCAAGAAAAAGTCTGCATGCAAGAAAAAGTTTACCGATGAATCATTTGATTACTGAAGATGACTTTGTTGCAAAACGTCCTGGGGATGGAATTTCTCCAATGGAATTACCTAGTTTAATTGGAAAGAAAATTTTGAGAAATATTTTAGAAGGACAAATTATTAAAGCGGAGGATATTCAAAAGTAATGTCAGCTAAAAAGAAAATTGTAGTAGTTACAGGAACGAGAGCCGAATATGGTTTACTTCGTCCGCTTATGCAATTGATTCAGTCCGACAATCAAATGGAATTGCAATTGTTAGTTACGGGAACACATCTTTCCGCATTGCATGGAAATACATTAGCAGAAATAACAAAAGACGGATTTACCCCAACCCGTACAATAGATATTTTAAAGTTTCAGGATTCTAATCTTGGCATTGGTCAAACTATTGGACTTGCTACAGCAGAGTTTTCCAAAGTATTTGATGAACTTCAACCTGATTTAGTGATATTATTGGGTGATCGTTTTGAAGCATTTGCTGTCGCTACAGCTGCAACTGTTATGCATATTCCCATTGCGCATTTGCATGGAGGTGAATTGACTTTCGGAGCGATAGATGAAGCTTTCCGTCATGCGATTACAAAAATGGCTCATTTGCATTTTACTTCTGCTGATGAATATGCAAAACGCGTCATTGCAATGGGCGAACAACCTGATCGTGTATTTAACACAGGCGCAATAGGAATTGATACAATAAATTCTATCAAATTCCTGACAAAAGAAGAATTGGAAAATGACCTGAAATTTAAATTTGCAAAAATAAATTTCCTTGTTACTTTTCATCCTGAAACAATAGGTGATTCTTCTCAAAAAGATTTTGCTGAATTGTTATCTGCTTTAGATGTAATTAGTGATGCTACTATTATTTTCACTTATCCAAACGCAGATGCTGGTGGAAATGCATTAATTAAAATGATTGATGCATATGTAGCATCGAATAAAAATCGTACAAGTGCTTTTGCTTCCTTGGGTCAGTTGCGATATCTTTCTATTCTGAAAAATGTCCAAGCAGTTGTGGGTAACTCTTCAAGCGGTATTATTGAAGCACCTGCATTGAAAATACCAACCGTAAATATTGGTGATCGTCAAGAAGGTCGAATTCGGGCTAATTCTGTTTTGGATTGTGCCCCGATAAAAAATGAAATTGTTGCAGCATTACATAAAATTGTTGATCCCGAATTCATTGCTTCATGTAATACAAATGAAAATCCATACGGTAATGGAACTACGGCAACTCAAATTATGAATGTAATTCGTAAAACGGATTTAAAATCACTTCTGAAAAAGAAATTCTATGATGTCCGATAATGCTATGTCAAATGGAATTGTATTGGTCGGATATTCCGGTCACGCTTTCGTTGTGTGTGATGCAATTTTATCTTCGGGTTTTCCATTGGCGGGATATTTAGATAAAGAAAATAAAAGTCTGAATCCTTTTAATCTAAGTTTTTTAGGTTCCGAAAATGATGAAGAAGTAATTAGTCATATTGGTAAGTCCGCTTATTTTATTTCTATTGGTGAAAATGGTATTCGCAGAAAAGTTTCAAATACACTATTTACTAAACTCGGGCATCCTGCTTGTTCCGTAATTCATTCTTCGGCCTGTGTTTCCGAGACCTCAAAAATTGCTTCAGGAGTATTTCTATCTGCGGGTTCAATCGTAAATGCATTGTCACAAATCGGTGAAGGTGTTATTTGTAATACAGGAAGTATCATTGAACACGAATGTATCCTTGGCGATTTCGTTCATGTTGCTCCGGGAGCTACTTTGTGTGGAAATGTTACTGTTGGAGAAAATACATTTGTAGGCGCAAATTCAGTCGTGCGTGAAGGAATTAATATCGGAAAAAATGTAATTGTGGGTGCAGGAACTGTAATAAATCGGGATGTTCCGGATAATGTAAAAATTGTTGGTAACCCTTATCGTATCGTGAAATGATTTCGAATTTGAAGGATAAAGTTTTAATTGGTCAACAAGAGCAGGCAAGAAGTGCTTTGCAATTGTTGAATGATCTTGCCATTCCAGGACTTGCTCTTTTTGTTACTGATGATAAAAGAAAAATTGTTGGCTCAGTTACTGACGGAGATATTCGCCGAGCACTGTTAGCAGGAGCGGGAATGGAAACTATATTAGCTGAAATAGCCAATAAAAAATTCCGTTTTTTATCAGAAGGAAAAAATGATAATCTTTTACTCGAAAGTTTTAGAAAACTGAATATTCGTTTTGTTCCAGTACTCAATGAGGAACATTTTTTGACCTCACTCATTGATCTAGAAAAGGTACGTGGTATTTTACCAGTAGAAGCATTACTCATGGCAGGAGGAAAGGGAGAACGTCTTCGTCCACTTACTGAAAATCTTCCAAAACCATTATTGAAAGTTGGAGAAATGCCTATAATTGAACGTAATATCGAGCGACTTGCTTCTTATTCGGTACAACGATTTCATATTTCTCTGGGATATCTTGGTGATAAAATCGAATCTTTTCTCGGTGATGGTAGCAAGTATCATTCTAAAATCGATTACATCCGCGAAGATGTGCCAATGGGAACGATTGGTGCTTTAAAACTTGCGAAAGGAATTGAAAAAGATGTTGTGCTAATTATGAATTCTGATTTGCTTACCAATATTGACTTCGCAGATTTTTATAATTATTTCGAATCATCAGATGCTGATATGGTAATGGCTACAGTTCCTTATCATGTGGATGTTCCTTACGCTGTTATTGAAACGGATGATGGACAAGTCGTTACTTCATTTACTGAGAAACCTCGTTATACTTATTATTCCAATGCTGGGATTTATCTCTTGAAGAAAAAACTTATTGATTTAATTCCGGATGGCCAAAAATTTGATGCAACTGATTTGATGGAACTTGTCATTGCTAAAAAATTAAAATTGAAGAGCTTTCCGATTGTTGGTTATTGGTTGGATATTGGTAGGATGGAAGATTATAATAAGGCGCAAGAAGATATTAAACATATTAAATTCTAAACGAAATGGAGATCCTTTATTTTATTCCAGCTCGTGGTGGCAGCAAAGGTTTGCCTGGAAAAAATATTCGTTTATTGAATGGAAAACCAATGATTGCTTGGTCAATTGAAGCGGCATTGAATTCGAAACACAAAAGGAAAGTTATTGTTTCTACGGACAGTGATGAAATTGCTGAAATTGCAAAAGTAAATCATGCGGAGGTTCCTTTTTTAAGACCTTCAGAACTTTCAACAGATACTGCAACAACAATGGATGTAATTTTTCATTGTTTGAATTGGTTTGAATCAAAAGGTGAAATATTTGATTATGTAGTTTTGCTTCAACCCACTTCTCCTCTTAGAACCGAAAAACATATTGACGAAGCTTTTATGCTTTTGAAAGAGAAAAAAGCTTCAGCAGTTGTTTCAGTCTGCAAAAATGAGCATCATCCAATGTGGAGTAATGCAATTCCAGCTGATGGAAATATGAAGAATTTTATTCGTCCCGAAGTAAAAGGAAAAAATCGTCAGCAGTTAGAAACTTCTTTTCGTTTGAATGGTGCAATTTATATTGCAACGCCCGAATATTTAAAGGCTGAGCAATCATTCATTGGAAAGGATACATATGCTTATGAAATGACTGCTGAATCATCAATTGATATTGATACAGAAATAGATTTTCTGCTTGCAGAAATGATCATGAAAAAATAGCATAGAGCCTCCTGTAAAGTTATGTGTGGAATTGCCGGTTTTTATTCTGAAAAACAATCTCCTGAACAAGGGATGAGGTTGCTCGAAACAATGTTGGAGAAAATTCAACATCGTGGGCCTGATTATACCGGTAAAGAACAGGATGGAAATATGTTTCTCGGCCATCAGCGTCTCAGTATTATTGATTTGAGTCCAGATGGAAATCAGCCGATGACAAGAGGCGATATTAAAATTATTTTCAACGGTGAAATTTATAATTACAAAGAAATTCGTGAAGAACTGATTCGTGCCGGTCATGTTTTTAAAACAGGTTCAGACACTGAAGTTATTCTTGCTGCATTTCAGCAATGGGGAGATGCCTGCACAGAACGCTTTGTAGGAATGTGGGCATTTGCAATTTGGGAACCTAAAAAACAAAGATTGTTTTGTTCTCGTGATCGATTCGGGATTAAACCTTTCTATTACATTTTTAATAACGGCGAATTTTATTTTGCATCCGAATATCGTCCACTGAAACATACACCCGGTTTTGATAATGCTTTAAATCTTGCAAGCATTAGTCGTGGCCTGCAATTGGGTTGGATGACTTATAAAGACGAAACCTATTTTGAAAAAATAAATGAACTTCAAGGTGCTCATCAATTAGTCCTTGAAAAGGGTAAAATTGAAATTAAACGTTATTGGGATGTTGACTTTTCAAAACAGGCTACTGGAACTTTTGCTCAAAAGAAAGAACATTTCAGCGAACTATTTAAAGATAGCATTCAACTTCATTTGAGAAGTGATGTGCCTGTTGCAGCTATGTTGAGTGGAGGTATTGATAGTTCTTCCATCGTATCTGAAACTTCCACACTTTATCCTGAGCAAAAATTAAAAACATATTCTGTTTTTTATGAAGGAGAATTTGGAGTTGATGAACGGCCATTTATTAAAAAGGTCATCGATAAATATCCGAAGAATTTAGATCCTACTTATTTTACTCCTTCTGCAAAAGAACTTCCTGAACATTTTCATCGCTCACTATTTCATTTAGATGCTCCGTCGGCTGGCTCTTCTTATATTTCTCAATATTTTTTGATGAAGTTGATACATGAGCAAGGAATTAAAGTTGTGCTGAGTGGCCAAGGGGCAGATGATTATTTAGGTGGCTATATGCATTCTTTTTATCGCCATTTCGCGGACATGTTACGTCAAGCAAAGTTTGCGAAAGCGACTAGTGAATTATTTCAGCATAAAAAAAATCAAGGTTTTTCATTTGGAAAAACGGCTAATATGGCGGCTAAAAGTTTATTTTCAGGTATGGTCAATGAAAATAAATTGTATAATACAGAGTATAAAAAATATTTCCCTTTTCTTTCGCTCCGAAATCCAGATCATGATTTGATTTTGGATGCCAAGGGAAATAATAAGTTTAATGCCTTTCATTATCAATTGATGTTTGCTTCGAGTTTGCCTTCACTCTTGATGCATGAAGATCGCAACTCAATGGCCTTTTCTATTGAATCACGCGTTCCGTTTTTGGATCATCGTTTGGTGGAATATGGTTTCTCACTTAACAACAGTGACAAAATACATCATGCTTCAACAAAACATATTCTTCGCGAGGCCTTGCGACCTGTTTTGCCGCAGGAAATTGCCGACAGAAGAGATAAAAAAGGTTTTGTAACACCAGGAGAAGTAGCTTGGTTGCGCGGGCCATTACGTTTTCTTCTTGAAGATAAAAAAGATGGGCTTGAAATGATTGATCAACGCAAGGCAGAAGTGCTCATTGATTCCTTTAAAAAGGGGAATAATGCAAATGCTAATCTCGTGTGGCGCTTAGTTGTGTTGAATTATTGGAAGAAGCACATTGCTTAATTAAATTTCTTTACAATTTTTCGAAAAGACTTCACGAATCATTGGAGCTGCCTGTAGAAAGAGTTTGCTGAAATGCTTAGGTATACTTGCCATAAATGGTCGCATATATTCATAAGCATAATAGTATTGAATGTCCTTTTGAGGATAGAGTAGGGAAAGATAAAAAACGGCAGAGGAATAAGGACTAAAAACTGATTTGATTTTGTCTTTCCATAAATAAAATCCAATTTCAATACAAACGGCCGAAGAATCGGTATCTAAAATCGAATAAGATTTATTTGTCTGGTCTAAAATAGTTTTTATGTAGCCAAGTTCTTTTAAAGATTGACTCGGATGTGATTTGATAAGGTAATGAGTACTTGTATTTGTTTTTGAAAATACTTTATTGAAAAAACCTTCCCAACATTTTTGTGAATCAAGTTGAAGATTTTCAAAAGGTTGTAAAATTATTAGGGCATATTCTTTTTCAGGAGCACATACTGCTTTTAGTTTTTCAGATTGCTTTTGTTGGTGGATGAAATAACTTTTGCAGATGTTTTCAAAATATTCAGTACCCGAAAATTGCTCCACAAAATCTGCATTCAGATTATTTTTCTTTATGAAAGTTTTAAATTCATTGGCAAAAACACAGAAATATTTTCCCTTTCCATTTGGAGGCTGAGTGTAATTAATTAAATAATCACTTAGTCCATGCTCAAAATAATTTACTTCTGCACTTTTAAAAAGTTTTTCAAGCGTTTTGTTCAACATTGTTTCCTTCAGCATAAATAGTTGAACTTGTTCTCCAGGAACAACTTCTTTAATACGCTTCAAAACTTCTATTTCCAGGATAGCATGTACTTTGGTATCATGCCTTTTGTATAAAAATTTGTAAATCGGTCGAAAGCCTGGGATGTTTTTTAAACGACGCGTTATTCTCTTTCTTAAATCTGGCAATTGCTCCTGATCGGTAAGTACGATTGAGAAATCAAGTACATCTTTCCATTCATGAATTCCAGCAGTAACCTTAATCTGATTGATGGTTTCTGATTTTCGAGGCCCACCATCTAATATCAGATAATCCCTTGTTGAATGATCTGCCGTGCTATTTGCATAGGAGGTCATAAGAGCAGTACTGAAATGCGAAGAGGTAAGAAAAATCCTGAGCATGAATCTAAAGCAAGTTGAATTCAAAAATAACGTTTATAGCGCATCCAAGCTATTATTTTTCTCAACTTGCTGATCGTTGCAAAAACTGTCCTTTTGCGGCTTAATTTCTTGCTTTTTTGGGTACTTTAACACTTGTAATTTTGAGTTCAACTTCAATTCCGAAGCATTGCGTATTTTTGTTCACCGCAGGATGTATTGATTTTCTATAACTGATAAAATGTTTTATGGCAAATGAACTTGATGGAAAAACAATAGTTGTTACTGGTGGTGCAGGATTACTTGGCCGTGCTTTTTGCGAGGCGATATGTATGGCAGGCGGAACAGCTATAGTAGCCGATAAAAACGAAGTGGAGGGGAAGGCAGTTGCAGCAGATTTATACAAACGTTTTGATAAACGTGCTTTATTCATCATGGTTGATATCACTTCTGATTCTTCTATTCAGATTTTGATTGATGCAGTTCATAATGAATTTGGATTTATTGATGCCCTGGTGAATAATGCTTATCCAAGAAATAAAAATTTTGGAAAAATATTCGAAGAAGTTACCTATCATGATTTCGTTGAGAATGTAGGTATGCATTTAGGTGGCTATTTTATTACTTCTAAACATTTTGCAAATTATTTTTCAGAACATAAACAAGGAAATATCATCAATCTTGGATCTATTTATGGTGTCATAGCTCCTCGATTTGAGATTTACGAAGAAACACAAATGACTATGCCTGTTGATTATGCTGTTTTAAAGGCAGGCATCCTTCATCTGACGAAATATATTTCGCGCTATTTTAGAGGGAAACATATTCGTTGTAATACTATAAGTCCTGGTGGCGTATTTAATAAGC
The DNA here is from genome assembly GCA_038237845.1 of Bacteroidia bacterium. Taxonomy (GTDB): domain Bacteria; phylum Bacteroidota; class Bacteroidia; order Palsa-965; family Palsa-965. The sequence goes on along the minus strand of JBBRYH010000002.1, from coordinate 134,585 downwards.
AAGAAGAAGCTTTTGTAAGGGACTATAATAGCTTTGGAAATACAAAAGGATTGCTTGAAGCAAAGGATGTTTGTGGTACTTTAATATTTTTATTATCGGATGCTTCAAAATATGTAAATGGGCAGAACATAATTGTTGATGATGGTTGGACTTTGTAATTTTTGTTAATTCTATAGCAAATCACGGTTGTTAAAGAATAATTTAAATTTCTGTACGTATGACAAATACTTTTAAGCGCTAATTCATTTAATCAAATAACAATTGGGTAGCATACAAAAACAAGGCTTAATCAATACCGTAATCATCTACATTGGTGTTGCGCTTGGATTCTTTAATGTTGTAATTGTACAACCACATTACCTTACTCCCGAAGAACTTGGGTTGACCAAGGTGGTTATTAATTTCGGCGCATTACTTACGACTTTTTTATTGCTAGGCGCTTCGAGTACATGCATAAAATACTTTGCGTCTTTTCGTGATTCAAAAACAGGGCATCATGGTTTTTTAGGAGTAATTCTGCTTATTACACTTGCGGGTCTACTAATTGGAGGTTGCTTTTTTTACATTTTGCATGATTGGATTCTCGATCGATATAAAGGTGATTCTCCTTTATTTATAAATTATTTTTTCTGGGAATTTCCATTAGCTGCAGTTATGACTTTATCGATGGCTTTGAATTCCTATTGTTATAGCCTTTTAAAAATTACGGTTCCCTCTTTTTTGAATGATATTTGGGTTCGAATTGCGTTACTTATTTTTACGTTCGCATATTCTTTTCATCTTATTGATCTCGATTATTATGTCGCTTCAATATTTGTTACTTATCTCTCTCAATTATTATTTCTGATAATATATATATTCCGAATTGATAAACCATCTTTCAAAATTGATTGGTCTTTTTTTAAGCAAGCAGGAGGAAGTTCAATAATTAAATTTTCAATGTTAATGACCTTAACTGCCTTATCCTCCTTAAGTATGAAGTTTCTAGATTCAATTATGATTGGAGCTTATATGCCGATTATGTTTGCTGGAATTTATTCTATTGGTGCATTTATTGCGCAATTTATTGAAACGCCACTCTATTCGTTAGAGCGTGTGGCCAGCATTAAAATTGCACATGGTTTTCAAAGTAATAATATGGTAGAGATTGAAGATATTTACCGGCAATCGGTTCGAGTTTTATTTTTGATTGGAGGATTTTTAGCCGTTTGTATTATTACAAATATTCATGCTTTTTTAAGTTTATTGCCATCAGCTTATTTGCCAGCGGCAGGCGTTACAATTATTATGACAATTGGCTCAGTAATCAATATGGGAACCGGAGTCAACACGCCGATCATCAGTAATTCTTCAAAATATTATTACAATATGATTTTTCTTTTGATTCTTTTGGCCGTTGCAGTTGGATTGAATATGATTTTAATTCCAAAATTCGGAATTGAAGGAGCTGCGATTGCAACTGGTTTGGCTAGCACTTTGTTTAACTTGATGAAGTTTTTCTTTATATGGAAGAATTTCGGATTCCAACCTTATGATATTAGAACTTTGAAAACAATTATCGTCATCGCCATTTCATTCCTTTTCGCATTTTATATTCCTGTTCCTGATAACGCTTGGATTTCAATGGCTATAAAAGGAACCTTGATTACTGCAGTTTATGGAGGACTGACATTGATGCTTAATATTATTCCTGAACATCATCACTTGTTGTATAGATTGATTGGAAAGCGAAAATAATTTTATTTAAATTTTGGAAATAAAAAAACCGCTGAATAATTGTTCAGCGGTTTTTTTTATAAAAAGAAATTTATTATTAGAATGCTCTATTAATTCCCAATACCCAACGCATCTGAATATAATCAGGAGAATTGTAAGGAGTGCTATTGATGAAAAATGGCATATCAAAACGAATCGTTAATGGCTTCACCATTTGTAATGGTGGGAACCTTTTAATTGTAAATGTAAATCCTGCTCCTGCATCAGCACGGAAATCGCTCATGGCCAAACCTTCATTCGTATGATTGAAATTTATTCCACCGATATCTCCGAATAAATAAGAGGTGATGCCCATGATATTGTTCACCTTCGGCATTTTTCTGCCAATGAATTTGAATAATTCCTGATATTCAATTTCAACATTCTCAGCATATCCTGTTGTTCCTTTGTATGTATTTCGAACACCACCATACCAATCAAATTGTGGCATCAAGTAACCTGCATAGCCTCGAAGATTTAATCCGCCACCTGCTTGGAAGTGATTGATGTCTGATCCATATCCACCCCAATCTGCTGGCATAAATGCAACTGAACGAGTGTATTTATTATCCATCTGTGCTTCTGGATTTGCGCCTGCTGCATACAACATAGATTCACTCGCCCAATTTGATCCGGTTCCAATTTGTGCAAATGTCCTGGTATTGATATTGATTTTTCCAAGATCATTTTTATTGACAACATTCAAAGACAAATAATGATAATCATAATCACTACCAATAGCTGTTGAACGCAAATTCATCTGAATATTTCCATTCCCATGATGGTATACATAGGGATGTTCATAGCCAAGTGTAATCGTGTTATTGAATTTTGCTACACCCCAATCATTCGGAGCCATCAGATAAGTAAGATCTGTTGAATCTGCTCGGTACATCATTTTGTATTGAACAAAAAACTTGTTTTTCTGGTTACGATCCCAGACTTCAAAGCCAGCCAAAGCTCCATCGAGTCCATCGATGTGCCTTCCATTAAAATAAATGGCAGAATTCTTGACTAACTTATTAGTTGGAGTTCTATAATTAAATACAGCAGAAAAATGATCGTATTTATTTAGGTAGTCTGTCGATTTTAATTGACTCTGAAGTAATGCGGTATTGAAATCAACAGTTAAGTCGAACGCTTTAATTGAACCCATATAATCTCCACCAAGAAAAAATCCAGCTTTGAACCCGTCATAACCATTGTACCAGATATCAGGACGCATTCGAAACGTGTATTGTTCCCATGAAGGGGTATTATAAATCTTAGAATCAAATACCATTTTCTTCGGAGCCTTTTTGTAATTGTTCAACATGTTAACATCAGCAAGACGATGCGTAGTATCAATGATTACATTATTTACTCCTGTTGGAATTACAACAGTTGCAACGTAAGTAGGTTCCAGTTTATCCCAACCAATCCATCGCGGTAAAATAGTTGCACTTGTTTTTTTCTCGTACCAGGTATTCGGAATGTAGTAATTATATTTTTTTCCGTCATTCGCAACCACAGTAAAATCAATCGGCATTTGCATTCTTCCTTTACGATCGAAAGTAATTTTGTAAGTATCTGTTGAGTCACCTTTTCTTACTTTTTGAACGCCATAATCAATCGTTTGTGATGTGGTAAGCCATTCATCAAAAAACCAATTTAGATCTACGTGTGTAAATTGAATCACAGAATTGCGAAAATCTTCAACATAAGGATGAGCAAATTTCCATTGATTAAAATAGTGCGACATCGCAGCAAGAAAAAGTGAATCTCCTAATACATATTGAAGATTGTAAAGCATGGTAGATGTTTTTCTATATACCATTCCATATCCACCACCATGACGAAGTGCTCCATTAAAATGATCAGAATGTTGATCAATCACTGTTTCATCTCCTTTTGCCGCATCAAAAATGTAATTATTATAACATTCAGAATTTCGAACATCTGTTTCTTCTTTAAAGTCAGCAGCGTATTTAGAGGCATATTGTCCGTGCTTTTCTAAAGGCCCGTCTATTTTAATACAGGTCCATGCAGTTAAGAATTGAGTAAATCCTTCATCCAATAAAGCACGATAAGTCTCATTGCTACCCACCATTCCGAAAAACCAGTTATGTCCTACTTCATGTGCAAGTAGTGAACGATAATCAGGATCAAATCCACCATCAAGCGTCAACATCGGATATTCCATTCCATCCTGTGCATCTGCCACAATCATTTTTGGATAGGCATACATTCCGAAATCAGTAGAATTAATTTCAATCACTTTTGCTGTATAGGATGCTGCATTTTGCCATCCTGCTGCATGTTGTTCTTCGGCTAACGAAATAATTCTGATTCCATTCCAAGATGTTTCACCAATGCGATAATTCGGAGAAGCTGTCCATGCAAAATCATGTACATTATCGGCATGAAATTTCCATGTTTTCGTTGTTCCATCCGCAACAATAATTACACTAGGTGCCGACTCCCATGGTTTGTTTTTAAAATTGGAAATATCCAGTTTCTGACGAAGCTCTGTTGGTAAAACTTCGCTTTCATTGGTCATTACACCAGTAGCATCCAGAATGTAATTATTAGGCAAAGTCAGATTCACATCATAGGATCCGAAATCACCATAAAATTCTCTCGTTAAATGTTGATCTGTATCCCATCCGAATTTACGATCGTACACTGAAATGCGCGGATACCAATGAACTCCATCATAATGTTTTGACCCGAATGTTTTGTATGTTTTCATTCGACTGCGGATGTTTGTGCCGGGATCGAAATAGGTTTTGAAATTCATATTGAATTTTACGGAAGCATTCGGCAACAAGGGTTTTGATAACCAAACTTTCAAAATAGTATTATCCAATTCTGATTTTACAGTTTGTCCGTCGACAGTCAAATCGGTAACAACAGTTCCTAATTTTTGAGAACCGTATTGCCCAAATTTTACATCAAAATTATTATTGCGATGAAGATTGTCTGTATAAGAACCTATCTGATATGCATTTTCATACAAATGGAAATAGACGAATCTCAAGGTATCGGGTGAATTATTCCAATACACCAATTCCTCTGCACCAGTAATAATATCTGTTTTGTCATCTAGGGATGCATCGATTTTGTAGTAGGTGTCCTGTTGCCAGTAGCCTGGAATCGGCATTCTATTCTTCCAATAATATTGATTGGAAGGAGACTGATAAGTGGTATTCGGATACTGTGCAGAAAGCGATGTTACTGCTAATAACAATAGAGCGATCAAGTAGTTTTTGCGGGACATAGAGGTATTGTGGTTGAGATGCAAATATAGGATATAGTGGTTAGTTGAAAGTGGTTAGTTTCATAAGAAAACGGACTAATTTGAAGGTAATTCCTGATATTTTCATTGGTATTCTTCAATTTTCCAGAACTGTTAACTCCGAACTCTAAACTTCTTACCTTAGCGGCCTCTTATGCAAACAAAACTTTTCTTCATACGTAAATCCAAAATGTTTTTCATGCGCATGCGATTGCATGTGATTGTTGAACCATTCAGTGGCTTTTTAATGAATCTGGTGTATCTCTCCAAAATGTCTAAATGGAGATCAAAAAATGCTTCACCCAAACACAACGATTTTCCATCCCGCAAATGGGATTATAACAAGCGATATACCATGTATGACTTGCTCGTGAAAGATGAGCAATTAGATGGACCAATAAGTTACATGGAATTTGGAGTTGCGGAAGGGAAGTCGTTTAAATGGTGGCTTGAACATAATAAAAATCCGAAATCTACTTTCGATGGCTTTGATACGTTTACAGGTTTGCCTGAAGCGTGGAATGTATTCAAACCGGGAGATATGTCTACAGGAGGAAATTTTCCTGTGATCAATGATGAACGGGGAAAATTTCACAAAGGACTTTTTCAGGAAACACTACCGAATTTTTTAAAAACAGTAAATCCGGATTCACGAAAAGTTTTTCATATGGACGCTGATTTATATTCGTCCACATTATATGTGCTAACTTCAGTTGCACCCTTTATGAAAAAAGGGGATATTATTATGTTTGATGAATTCACGGTACCAACCCATGAATTTTTAGCCTTTACTGAATTTGTGGCTTCTTATTATATCAAAATGGAACTTATTGTTGCGCAAAATAATTATTACTTCGCCGCATTCAAAGTGAGTTAAATTTTTTCCTGCTCTCTCTTCATTTCTTCTTCTTCTATTTCGAGCAAAGTCATTTTTGATGTTTTTGCCCCTTCAATACCTGCGTCTAATTCAAAACCAACAATAAGCATCATCGAATTGTAATATATCCAAATTAAGACTACGATGATTGAGCCAATGGAGCCATAAAGCTTATTGTATTTTCCGAAATTGTTTACATAATAAGCGAAAAGAACAGAGGTAAGAATGATTAAAGCAGTTGCAGCCAAAACGCCAGGGCTGATAAAATTTCTATGCATTCTTTGTGCAGGACCGTAACGGTAGAAAATTCCAATGATGAACATAAAAAGTGCAGCGACGATTATCCACTGAAGAATCCCCAAAAAGATCTGATGAGTAGTGCTATTATGAAATACGCGATCAATAACATATTGCGTTCCAAGAATAACAGTTATTCCTGTAAGCAATACAACAGTTAATGCAAACAACATTGTTAATCCGATTAGTTGTTGTTTCCATGCAGGACGTTCTTCTTTTACATGAATACTTTTGTTAAAAGCATTCATCATAGCACTGAATCCAGCTGTTGAGAAATAAACAGCTGCTATGAATCCGAATGATAATAAACCGGAATGTTGGTTATTAATAATTTCAGTAATTGTTTCCTGGATAGTATCAAAAGCATTGGCAGGTAGAATACTTTTAATAGCTACCAAAAGTGTTTCCTGAAAATGAGCAATAGGTATAAATGGAATTAATGTAAATAGGAAAATGATGGAAGGAAACAAGGCAAGAAAGAAATTATAAGCCATGGAAGCCGATCGTTCTCTTATTCCACCTCTACCAATTCCACGTCCAAAAAAAATGGCTACCTCATACAAACTCAGTCCTTCGAAGCCCCAAGGATGAAGTCGCTTCGAAGTGGAGCTGATAATTCGCGCCAGTGCAGAAGTACGTAAAAATCGAAATATTCGTTTGATCATTTATTCTGATAGACTAATATTTTAAAAGCTACTAAATCAAATTGCTTTCAGACTCAGATCTAAACTTCTAATAGAGTGGGTAAGTGCGCCAACCGAAATAAAATCAACACCTGATTTTGCATACGACCTAATTGTATTAGCAGTAATTCCTCCCGAAGCTTCAGTTTCGAAACGTTTGTCAATGATGGAAATTGCTTTTTGAAGATCTTCCGGTGTAAAATTATCAAGCATGATGCGATTGATTCCACCAGACTCAAGTGCTTGATTTAATTCATCGAAATTTCTAACTTCAATTTCTATCGCTAATGAAAGTTTTTTTTCTTTCAGATATTTATTTGCGGCTTCGATTGCATTTGAAATGCCACCTGCGTAATCGACGTGATTATCTTTTATTAATATCATGTCGTACAATCCAAATCGATGATTCGCACCACCGCCAATTCGCACCGCCCATTTTTCAAAATAACGAAATCCAGGAGTCGTTTTTCTTGTATCAATAACTTTTGTATGTAATCCTTCAAGAAGTTTAACAAGTTCATGTGTCGCGGTTGCAATGCCACTCATGCGTTGCATGCAATTTAAAACTAATCGTTCTGCAGTAAGAATGGATCGGGCTGGACCTTCAATTTCAAAAGCAACTTCTCCTTTTTCTACAATGGTTCCATCGGAGATAAAAACATTCATTTTTATTCTTGGATCCAATTGATTAAAAATAGCTCTTGCAAGTTCTACACCTGCGAGAACACCATTATCTTTAATTAGAAGTTTTGCTTTATCAACCGCATCTACTGGAATTGTAGACAGACTGGTATGGTCGCCATCATGAACATCTTCCGCAAGTGTTGCAGCGATGAAGGAATGAATAAGTTCGGAATCTACGGGAAATGCTTGGTAACCTGTTGTTTTACTCATCAGAAGTTTCGATACGGAATTGTGTCACCGTAGTCGATCCTGAAGCAGTTTTCATAAGGTAATGAACACGGTAATTACCATTTGTAGTTTTTAAAGTGCCAATAGCGAATTGTGAGTCGTTTTTCGGTTGACTTTTGTGCACTACTGTGAATTCCTGAACAGGATGCTTCGCGAAAAAATCTTTAAGGATTAATTCGGCCTGTGCCTTGCTATAAATATTCTCTTGCTCCAAAACTTTCAAGTCGACATTGTCGGCGAAGTATTTCGAAATTTCCTTTGCATTTCCAGTACGAATTGCATTTGCAACATCATCCGGAATGTCAGCAATGGCTACAAAAGGAGAGAGAAACATTAATAGGGCCAGCAGGGTTTTCATGGTAATTAGTTCATTTCCTGTTAAAACTGCAACTATCGAGCCAAAATATCGGGTATTTTCGCCCTACGTTGCCTGAAGCAAATTTAGCATTTTATCCTATTCTTATCTTAGTATCTATTAACAATGAAAATTACGCTCTTATTTACTGGAAAAACAGAAGATAGCTGGATCAAGAACGGTTTTGAGCAATATATCAAACGCCTTGAACATTATTGTTCACTTGAGATTATTGAAATTCCCGCTATAAAACAATCTGGAAAAGTTTCTCCAACAGAACAAAACAAGGCAGAGGGTGAATTGCAATTGTCCAAATTTGCTCCTTCCGACCGACTAGTTCTGTTAGATGAAAAAGGCAAGGAATTTAGCTCTCAAGGGATGGCAACTTGGATAGAAAAGCAACAGTTAGCAGGACATAAAAGAGTAGTATTTTTGGTGGGTGGACCATTTGGATTTTCTGAAAAAATTTATGAAAGAGCGAATGAACGTATTTCACTTTCTCAAATGACTTTTTCTCATCAAATGGTTAGAGTAATTCTTGCAGAACAGTTGTATCGTGGTTTTACAATTATTAAAGGAGAAAAGTACCATCATATCTAAGCATGTTTGAATTAGAAAATTATTCCTTCATCAAGCAGATTTACCCATTCGAATGGGTAATGCTGGGAATATATATGCTAATCATTATTGCGATTGCCTTTTACGTTCAGGTAAATCATATTAAGAAACAAAAAATCTATAGATATTATTCTTGGGCAGTAATGGCAAAAATTCTCAGCGCCGTTGTTTTCTGCTTGATCTATATTTATTATTACGACGGTGGAGATACGGTTTCTTATTATGAATCTTCTCGTGCGTTAGTAAATATGAGCATGAAAAATCCCGGAAATTTTTTACAGGAAATTACCCAAGCGCCAAGTATGCCAAACTATATGTTGTTTGATCAACAAACAGGATATCCTTGGGGCTATATGTATTTTGATCCCCAATCATGGTTTGTTGCAAAAATGCTCGTTCCGTTATTGTATTTGTCTTTCAAAAGTTATCTCATTACAACGATTCTTCTTTCGTGGATTTCTTTTTTTGGTACTTGGGCACTCTATAAAATGTTATGTAGATACTATCCTACGATGGAAGGCCGAATGGCATTTTGTATGTTGTTTATTCCATCTGTTTTATTCTGGGGCTCAGGGATTTTGAAAGATACATTTACTTATTCTGCGGTTTGTTGGTTTATTGTAGGATTGGATGGCGTATTCATTTCAAAAATAAATAAGAAGAAAGGAATTCTATTCATGAGTTTAGCAGGCTTTGTGTTGCTTTCAATTAAGCCTTATATTCTTATATCACTTTTGCCAGGTGCATTAGTGTGGATTCTTTATTCTAAAATTTCAAAAACGAGTTCGAAATTTTTCAGATACGCTGCAATTCCAATGATTTATGTTTTTTCATTTTTGATTGGATATGGAGTGCTTGCTGTTTTGGGAGATAAACTCGGAAAGTTTTCCATTACAAAAATGTTGGAGACAGCATCTATTACACAAAAAGATTTGCATCAAGATTATTATCATGGAAGTTCTTTTGATATAGGTGAGTTTGAACCTACCATTTCCGGAATGCTTTCGAAAGCGCCTGCCGCAATTACAGTGGGATTATTTCGACCATTTATTTGGGAAGCTAGAAACGCAGTAATGCTTGCTTCTGGTTTTGAGAATTTAATCTATCTCCTTATGTCGGGCGGAGTCGTTTTTGGATTGTTCTTTAAACGGAAATTACTAGTTCATATTTTATTAGAGAATCCCTATTTAATTTTCCTGCTCTCGTACGCTCTTTTGTTTTCTTTGCTTGTCGGTTTATCTACTTCGAATTTCGGTGCACTGGTTCGGTTCAAAATTCCATTTTTGCCGTTCTTTGTGTGCGCTATTCTCTTGATTAATTATTTTCTCTACTTCAAGGTCCCTAAGAAGTTCAAAGAAAATATTAAGGTTTGATATAAAAACCTTTAAGTGTATCACCTGAGCGAAAAATATTTAAAAGAGCATTTACAGTATTTTTAGTAATACGAAGAATAAATTTTTCTTCTAACATATTTCTTAATGCTTCGTCAGAATTTCCAATGCGCGTTGCTTTACCAACCGATAATCTAAATCGCTGTGGACTAAATCCGGTTGTACGTATTGATTTTTTTTGAAAACCCACTTGTGTAAGTATTTTATCAACAGTTCGACAGGTATAGTAGGTAAGGTGTTCTGGGTATTCAATTACATTCCATTTTCCACCCAGCCATTTTCTACTTAAAGAATTGAAATTTGGAGTTGTGAAATAAAAGAGGCCACCTTTTCTTAGCAAAGAATTTATTTTTTCAACATGATGCCTTCCGTCATTAATATGTTCAAGTACTTCAAAAGAAGTGATCACATCAAAATCATCCGTATTATAATCTTGAATTGACCCTTGATGAATTTCTATTCCTTTAGATCTTGAAACCGCAACTGCTTCATCCGTATATTCTGTTCCAAAAACATTCCAGCCTTTTTGATTTGCAATGGCTAGAAAATGACCATCGCCACATCCAATATCAAGGATTCGATTCAGTTTTCTATAGGGTTCAAACTGTTCCAATAACTCCTCATATCTTTTTACGGTGATTGGAGAAATTGAATTATCTCTTACATATTGTACGTAGTGCGCTTGTAGATCTTGCTCACTTGGAATTCTTGAGCCAAAAACAAGTCCGCAGGAATTACACTTCACCAAATAAGCGTGTTCATAATCTTTTCCTAATGGAATTAAATTCGTTGAATCACAGAGCAAACAATTCGTATGAAACTTTTCCATTAGTCGAAGCTGATATCAGTGATGCCAATACCTATTAGAAGATAAGTTCGGTATCTAAAAGCGAATTTTATTACCTCCAGAAGGTTCGTTATTCTCATTTTTGTTTTCCACCATGGTTCATTTCGTAATTCAATTCGAGGAATTTCAAAAATATCATCCTTAAATGGATGGTAGATATTTTGTTTTGTGCCTACCCCTAAAGTATATCCACAGGCTTTACTAAGTCGAATGGTAGTTGCATTATAATTACCAACTGGATAGGCTAGGATCGTAGGGAAATGACCTATGTTATTTTTTATTACTTCAGCCGAGTTGGATAATTCATAATAAATTTCCTTCTCATCCTTCATCTTGTCTAATAAACCATGTGTGACAGTATGCGATCCGATGTAATGTCCTTCCTTATGAAGTTGTTGAAGATCCAGCCAATTCATCATTAGTTCTGGAATCTTTACATCATTCAATTCTTTCATAAATGCATCAATAACCAATTTTCGATCTTGATCATTCAATGTTTTAAGATAAGGAATGATTTTAATTCCTAAGGAAATACGAGAGGCATTGGAGCCAAGTCTATTTGTTTTAAATTCTTCCGAAATAAAATCAAGATGCAAATTAATTTCTTCTTTTTTAGAGTTTTGAATTAAATATTCAAGAACATGGGACCAAGAAGAGATGTTTTTTTCAATTGAATCTGTAATAATAAAAAAAGTTGCCTTTATGTTGTATTTATTTAGAATCGGCAACGCAAAAGTGATATTGTCTTTGTAACCATCATCAAAGCTAATAGTAGCATAGCGATGATTTTTGAAATCTTTACCCAGTATAGGTAGTTCCGCTATTTGAATTATTTCGTAATGCTCAGAAATATATTTTATACATTTTTCAAAATGTTCAACAGGTAAAGGATCCCACAGTTTATCTCTCACCGGATTTACTCGATGAAACATAAAATTTCGGATCATATGTTTTTGATTTACAAACAAAATTATTCTTTAGCGAGGTTTAATTCCCATTTCCAGGCAGAAGCCATCATTTCATCGAGATTACGAATTGCTTTCCAATTCAAAATCTTTTCAGCTTTCGCAGAGTTAGAATAAATTGAAATAACATCGCCTTCCCGTCTACCAGTTAATTCATATTTAAGTTTTGTTCCGCTCACTTTTTCAAAAGCATGAATCGCCTCGAGTACTGTGACACCGTTTCCACTGCCCAGATTAATAATATCAAAATTTTCTTTTTGAAGATTTTCGGATAACAGGTTGAAAGCTTTTACATGTGCCTCTGCAATATCACAAACATGAATATAATCGCGCACACAAGTCCCATCTCTTGTTGGGTAATCACTTCCGAAAACAGACATGCTTTGAATTTTTCCAATAGCTGTTTGGGTAATAACGGGAACAAGGTTGTTGGGTCTTTGATTCGGTAATTCACCCAATTGTCCAGAGGAATGTGCGCCGACTGGATTAAAATAACGCAATGCAATTCCTTTGATTTTCACTGAGGCATTCAAAGCATCTTCTAATATTTTTTCACCTATCACTTTTGTATAAGCATATGGTGATTCCACTTTGCCAATTGGTGTGTTTTCATCTACAGGTAGGTTCGTAATGTTTCCATAGACTGAACATGAAGATGAAAAAATAAATTTGTTGACCTTATTTTCTGCACCAACAGCTAATAAATTGAGCAGAGAATTAATATTATTATGATAATAAAGTAAAGGCTTGGCTACTGATTCCGGAACAGATTTGTATGCAGCAAAATGAATGATGCCTGTGATGTCCGGATACTCTTCAAATAATTTTTTTACTACCTTTTTATCTGCCAAATTGGCTTCAACAAATGTTATTTCTTTTCCGGTAATTTTTTTTATTCTTTCATAAGTTTTTGCTGTTGAATTTGAATAATTATCAACCGAAATAATTTTATGATTTGTCAATTCACATAGTGCTAATATGGTATGTGAACCTATATAGCCTGCTCCGCCCGTAACTAGAATTGTTTGTTCACTCATGATTGATAAATTTTGCGATAAACTTCTTCTGCTATTTTATAATTACGGTGTTTAACGGCAAGTTCTCTAATTTTCAAAGATAAGGACCCATCGCTATTGGTTTTCAATAATTCTTCCATGTCAATAATTCCTTTTTCAAGGCCTTCTGAGGTCAAATTTTCTCTAATAACTCCCGTCTTAGTGTTTTGAATAATTTCGCTGTCTTCAGAAATGCCCTGACCTATTAAAATAGGAATTCCCATAGCCCAGTATTCACCATTTTTTATCGGCGTACAGCATTTTCTACTTGGAACCGGCATTACAGCAGAAATCGCAAAGTCACCCAAACCGAGATAATCTGGCACTTCTTCCGGAGGAAGAAATTTTGAGATTACTTTTTCTGGTAATATTCCAGCTTGCTTGCAAAGCGCATCAATATCATTTCGGTTGGTTGAGGTAATCAATAGTACACGAAATTTATCTCCCCAATGGTCAAATCCTTTTCTGAAAAAATCAAATGCTTTTTCTTTTAGGTATAAGCCACCAAATTTTCCTAAATACACACATGTAATTTTGTCTTCTAAATTAAGCGCTTTTAATAATGAAGGATTTTTTCTTTTGGACAAATTAAATTTTTCAAGATCAACACAAGCAGGTTTGAAAAGAAAATTATTTCCGTGGTAATCATATTTCTCTGCTGCGTATTGTTGCATGGCAGGCACAACGCCAATAAGCCACTGTGCATGGTGTGTTTGTTTTTTTTCTAAATAGAAAAGTATACGATGTGCTAATCCACCTTTTTTCCAGGTCCCAGTTTCTATCATGGCTTCTGAATGTGGTTCATAGCTGTCCAATACTAGGGGAATTCCTGTTCTTTTGGAAAGTAGCCATCCAATACCGCCTGCCGATGTACACCAAGTATGAATGGTGGTAATATTATTTTCTCGAATTATTTTTTTTAGTTTTCTTAAATTGGAAATCCATGAAAACATTGCTTTTAGTCCGAATCGATAAAGGGGGAATGAAAAGTGATAAATTCCCTTTTCAATCATTTTTTCTTCGGATGCAATTCCACTTCTTTCTAAGGTTAAAAATCGAATTGTACTTCCTTCGGGTAATAATTTTAGAATTATCCGAAGGTAGGGAAGGGTATAAGTTTGAATGAGTGCATCACTCATCCCCCAATACGTCAGAACCAATATATGTTTCGGCTTCATTATCAAATTATCCTTTTGAGAATTGCGTAAAATCTGCGTTTAAAAATTATTGCTGGGGAATTTAGCATTCCCTTTGCCAAATGATTTAAAACGGCTCCTCTGTATTTTTTAGTGAGTGCAAGATGTAATGCAATATACGTTTCGCAACCCGCTTTTAAAAAATGTATTTTGTTTTTGTAAAATTCAATTATTTCCTTGTTTTGAAGCACATAGCTATAAAATGTTTCAAAGCGCTTTTCAATTTCTTCTTTTTTTGTTTGCAAAACACTTCTGCCCTCATGATCATTCATTTGAGTTGTTATTGGTTTGCTTGAGATAACTTCATTAGAAGAAGCGATTCGTAGCCATAATTCCCAATCTTCTAATCCTGCTAAAATTCTATCCTCTATAAATAGATTTGATTTTGCTAGTTCTGACTGAAGGAAAACGCCATTACAACTTAAAAAATTCTCATGAATTAATTTTTCTCTAACATCTGCTGGCAAAATATTGAATCGTGTTTGTCTATCTGAAACTATTTTAAATGAACTACAAAAAAATCGGCCGGACGGATTTAATTGAATCAATTTGTCCATCGTTAATAAATGATCGGGCAAAAATTGATCATCCGAATCTAAAAAGGTTAGAAAATCACCTGTAGAATGGGTTATTCCTAGATTACGGGCGGCCCCTCTCTCTTTATTTTCTTGAAAGTAATAGTGAACCTTTTGCTCATTAAAACCTTGCACAACTTTTGCTGTTTGGTCTGTGCTGCCATCATCTATAACTATTATTTCAAAATTATCATAACTCTGATTCAATACGGACTGAATAGCGTTTGCAATTCTGTCTTCACGATTAAACACCGGAATGATGATTGAATATTTATGCTTATGCATCATAACAACGCTCCAGTTCTGTTATCATGCGTTCTATTGAAAACTCCTTTTCTATAGATTGTCTAGCATTTAAAATGAGGTTTTCACATAGTTGTTTATCCGATGCAACTATTTTTATTTTTTCTTCAATTTGGTCGACGTCTTTAAATGGAACTACAAACGCATTTTGATTAGGAACAATATAGTCAGGAGCAATACCTGAAAGTGTAACGATAGAAGGAATTCCTGAGGCCATCGCCTCAATATAAACTTGGCCGAAAGCTTCCGATTGAGAATCGATCGGCACATGAACAAAAGCATTAAATAAATGGTAAAGTGCACTGATATCTTTCTCAAATAAAACTTTTGTATAAGAACCATTTGGAAGTTTGTCTAGCAGATCATTTAGTTCTTTTTCATATGGACCTTGAGCATTGGCGAGGATTAAATGGGCTTGTGGATTTTGATTTCGGAATTTTGCAAAGGCTGGAATAAGGTATTGTAATCCTTTCCATTCAATAAAACGTGAAACTGCACCCACAATGAATTGGGGTTTACCGCTAGGAAAATATTTTTTAACAAGATTTGATTTCCTTTCTTCAGATACATTCGAAAATTCATTTAACCTGAATCCATGATGAATAATCGTCACTTTTGAAGGTGAAACTCCTTCCATATCCACCAAAATAGATTTTACATTTTTTGTAATAGCAATAATTTGCGTTGAAAGCCCATTGACGACTTTGTCATACTTTACAGCACCAG
Source organism: Bacteroidia bacterium (assembly GCA_038237845.1). Classification (GTDB taxonomy): domain Bacteria; phylum Bacteroidota; class Bacteroidia; order Palsa-965; family Palsa-965. The sequence continues at coordinate 118,753 of JBBRYH010000002.1, read as the reverse complement.
GATGAAAATCATGGTGGATAGTCGCATCGTGCCGTGTGTGTATTCGTTTTGGAATTCCTGCAAGTTTCGCTGCAGCCATTCCTGCAAGACCAGCTTCAAAAAGATGGGTATGAACTATTTTTATTTTCTCTTTTTTAAGAATGTTTCGAATATGAATAGTGCATAATGCTAAATCAAATTTGTTCTTGAATTTTATTCTGTATACGTTGAAATTTTCTTTGCGAAGAAACAATTCAAAAGGCGTTTCTTCCTCATGCATTAGAATAAAAGTCAAATTGTATTTCTTTCTATCCAACATAACCGCAGTCCATTCGAACAAATTCGAATGCGAAACCTGAGAAATTATGTAGGCCAGATTGATGCTCATTTAGGCAAAGCGATAATATCAAAGTGTGAATTAGAAAAATTATTTTTGGAATGAATGATGGATTCATTTTCAGCGTTCAGAAGGGTATACTTTTGTTTTTCGAGAAAGGAGGTTAGCATTTCAGCGGAGGCACCTTGGTCTCTAAGGAAATCATCTACGCACTCAATAAATAACACTGGACGGTATTTTGAAATACTTGCTTCAGCTCCTAGTAAGACATTATATTCATAACCTTCCACATCAATTTTTATAAAATCAATTTTTTCAAGATTGGTTATAGTTAAAAAATGATCAAGCGTAGTAATTTCAATTTTCTTACCGGAATTAATCTGATTCGGTGAAATACGATTGCCTCCTGAGTTATTTTGACCTTCTTCTAAGAAAAGTTCACCTGTTGTTTTACCAAGACCTTTATTAATCGCAGTTACATTTATACATTCATTGATCCCAAGGTGTTCAGTTAAACGAATAAAAGTTTGTGGATCGGGTTCAAATGAAAATACTTTTCCGCCTTCACCCGTAAGTTTAGAAAATGCCAATGACGTTTCTCCGATGTTTGCGCCAATGTCTATTATGGTCATACCCGGATTTATTAAGCTGTGCAGTTTTTCTCTTGGTTCAGCTTGTATTCCGAAATAGATCAGCCATTGCATATAATCGCTGATGTCAAGCCGAAATTTAAAACCATTTCTTTCAACTTCACGCCAGGAATTCTTTGAGTATTGATAATAATTGGCAGGCAAACGTGCAATGTTTTGATTCCAAGATTTACCATTCGTCATCAAAAACAAAAAAGATTCCATTGGCTTGTTTTTAAATACAAGTCTAAGTGAATTCAGAAATTTAGTTTTGAATGAAAGGTTCTTCATTGTTTTAAGGTAAGCGCGGCAATAGTACTTCCATAAATTCTGTAACGAATTGATTTAGGAATAAATGATGCAAAAAAATCGGATTCAAAAAATCGAACTGCTAATTGTAATCTTAAAAGTCCATAAAAAAGAGATTTGTAGCGTGGTACTTTTATCTCAAAATCATTGTTGAATTTTGATTTTAAATCTGGATATTTTGAAAATATAATTCTTTTTGAATCGAGATATGCTTTTTGTCGTTTTGCGTAATAGCGAAGATTGATCTGATCGTTGTGAATAGACTTTACGTTGCTGTCAAAATAGAGAGGGATATTTTCTAGTAAAGCCCTAAAACCAAAATCTACATCATAACCATCACGAAGATCATTATTGAAACCTCCCAAATCTTGGAATGTTTTTTTAGAAAAAGACATGTTGGCTGTTGTAATAATAAAGTTCTTAAAATCTATTTTGATTAATTTTTGTAAGTCGGGCCTAAGTTTATTCCAATGTTCTTCCATGAATAATTTATAGCGTTGAACATCCGTTACTGATCGGTTCGGATCCGTATTTGCGCTTCCGGAAAGAATGCATAAAGGATGTAATTGATGAAAGGCTATATGTTTTGAAATTGTGTTTTCTGCTGGAATGATGTCATCATCAAAAAGAATTACAATTCCTTCAGCCGCCTCAGCTACGCCTAAATTAGTTGAGGTAGAAGCACCACGATTTGGATGAAATAAATGTTGAATAGGAAAAGGAGAAGTCGTATTGAAGTTTTCTATTACTTCTTTGGTTTTATCGGTAGAACCATCATCTGAAATTATGACGGAGAATCCAAGAAAATCCTGCAGTGCAAGTGCCTTTAGGGTTTCTAATAGCTTGCCTGAACGGTTGTAAGTAGGTATAACTATCGTCACCGAATCCAATGGGGAGAAATTTCCCTCTAAAATAGCCAGAATTACTGAGGAAATTGTAATTAAAATTTGGAATAAAGCTTTCTTTTTTAAGTTTTGACAACCGTAATCTATGCTTATCAAAAATTAAATTTATAAGAGCTTTTAATTTAAACAATGTGCAGTCTACAAGTTATAGAAGTTTATTCATAAAAACCCCTTTAATTTATCTCAAAAAGTCTAGATATTTTCTAGTCCAAAAGGGCATGCTATGATAAGTTTTTCGTAGAAAGTATTGCCATTTAGATTCAATTGATCTGGTGTTTTGTACCAATTTAATATTCTCTTTCTTACAAAGATTAATTGCTTCACGCATCCAAACTCCTTTCGTAATAGCGGTGCACAAGTAGGGTAGAGGTCCAACTATGGAATTGGAATTCGAACTTTCAACAATTGCAAGTGATAATTTATTCTGGTTTTTACTTCTAATGGATGCATTCACTTCAAATTCCCATGGAGATTCTCCTGGTTTTATTAATTCAATAAGTTCACTTTTTTTCCAAATGCCAGCTTGAAGATTTAAAGCGTATGGGCCATTATTTTGATTTACTCCGAAGCGTTTGTTTTCATTTGAAATTTCAAATGGATACATAGGGAAATGATCTTTGCGAAAAGAGGCAATCCGCATAAATGATGCATTTTTTTCTTTTGTAAATGCAATACATTCGTCAAGCCACTTGGTGTCAACAGGCCTTTGAAAAAAATAATCTTCTAAAATTAAAATTATATAATCGTAAGGGATTTGCTTAAGAATATGAATGGTGTCATTAGACCAATCTAATGCCTTTCCTGATTTTATTACTTGTATACCTTCAAAGGTAAAGTCTTGTTCATTGACTCCTAAAAACACTGGAAAATTACAACTCGGCCAGTATTTTTTAAACAGTATAAAAAATGGATTCCAGGCATCCTTGTATTTGTCGCATGACAAAACTAAAATGGCGGTATCTTTTTCCATTATTTATTTTTTATTAATCGAGCAAAAATATCTCCACCCATAAGAATTCCTGATTTTTCCGCCTTATCGATTTCTGATATAAGTTGATCTGAAGAAATCCAATTTTCTTCGATATTACTTTCCTCTATTGAAAGATATTCATAAAGCCCAAGTACGTTTAACATATCTATGCATTCTATCGAGTCCTTTGCCAATTCAGGAATTGTAAATTCAAACGAAACCATTTTTATCGGCTGCTTTAAACCTCTCAAAACTTCCTTCTCATATCCTTCCACATCAATTTTCAGATAATCAGGAATACCGAATTTTTTAATGAGATAGTCTAATGTATGCATGGGAATCTTTTCTTTCTTTTCCCAAACAGCATTACTCGGCTTAAATCGTTCTGTTTTATTTACGCCTTCGACCCATTCTGAATTGAAAGATGATAATGTATGAGCAGAGGAAACCATTAATTCTTTTTCTTCTTCTTTGGATCCAATCCCACATTTTAAAATAGTAATATCTGAATGTTTTCTAAAACGTAATTTTAAAAAGTCTATGCAATAAGTTTGAGGTTCAATTGCAATCACTTTTGCTTTTTTACTCAAAAATAAATCACTGTAATTTCCAAGATTAGCTCCGATATCAAAAATTAGATCGCCTGCCTTAATAAATGCAAATGGTTTCTCATCGGGTTTAGGAAGACCTCGGATGCGAAACTTAAAATAATCCCAGAGCGCGTTTGCCTGCATTTTAGTTTTTCTTTCTTGCTTTTAGAATGGACTTGACTCTGATTTTTGCAATCGCTGTTGCTGAAGGTTCGTATTTAGCTGAAAGCGGAGAGTTTTTGAAACGAGAATAGCTTCCGAAACCAGAAGGTGCCAATTCACGATTGACACGAAACCACCATTCGCCTACAATATTTCTGAAAATATTTTCGTTGAAAAATTTTGTTGCCTGATTCGCCACAATTAATTTTGACAACCATTTTTCAACAGAAGAATAATAATTATTTGTTTTTTGATATTCTTCAATATATAAAGAAAACTGGATTTCCTTTTCTTCATCTGTGCAATCAAGTTGTAGCTTATCGAGAATTATTTGCTGCGCTTGTTTAACTGATGCACGTTGAATTTCGTTAAAATTTCTACTTACCTGATTCGTATGAGCTCTATATTCAAAAAGTGGTTCATCGATAATTGCGAATTCTGTTTTTTCAATCAGTGAAACCCATAATGCATAATCTTCTGCATGTGGATAATTAGAATTGTAAATTTCATTTTCATTTTCAAAAATTGATTTTCGAAACATGACTGAAGGATGGACAATGGGATTGGCGAAAAGTAAAACGGATTTAATTTGATCGGAAAGCAGATAGCGTTGTTTATAAATGGTTTGATTGTGGATCATATGCATCCAAGTTCCGCAAACGCCAACTTTGGGATGTTTCAATAAATATTCCAACTGTTTTTGAAACCGTTCGGGTCTGGAAATATCATCTGCGTCCATTCGAGCTACTAATTCCCCTCTCGATTTGCTAATTCCAATGTTCAATGTTCTAATTAAGCCAAGATTCGTTTCGTTTAAAATCAAAATAATTCGATCATCCTTATACTCCGAAATTATTTGAAATGTAGAATCGGTTGAGCCATCATTTATTATTATCAATTCGAAATCTGAAAAGGATTGATTAAGAATGCTATCAATGGATTCCCGCAAATATTCTTCTGCATTATAGCAAGGTAGGATGACAGATATTTTCGGAGTTTTCATTTGTATCAAACTTTTGTTCCTACAATATGAATTCCCAAGGCTAATAATTCGGTAGATCGATTTCCTTTTGCTTCAAATCGATTGTTCATTTTTTTAACCAGTTTAAGTGCTTGGTATTCCAGCCAACTTGGTTTATCATTTGCGTATTTAATGGCAATGTGATCGATACGGTTTAATTCCTGGCCTACAACATCAAAATAATTTCCATTAAATGATAATTCTTCAATTGAAAATGAGTGTGCCGGTAAATGATGTTCAAAAAAATATCTGTTGAAACCGGTTGCAAAGTGATACGGAGCGAAATGCGTCATGCTAGTAAAAGGTGCAGTAATAATTAATTTCCCACCTTTTCGCAGCAATCTTGAAAACTCTGCAATAGCTTTTATAGGATCAGGGATATGTTCAAAAACTTCTGTGCAAAGTATAACGTCAAAACTGCCTTCCGGTTCTGGTATGGAAGTAATGTCGGAGATAATATCCAATTTTCCATAATCCCAGTTTTGCATTTGCAAGCCTTGATCAAGATTTTCTGGTTTGTAAGCGGCAAAATCTTGAGAAACATATTTTAAATGAGAACAAAATGATTTGTATTGTTGTTCTCCTGCTCCTGCATCCAGCAATCGATTTCCTGAAGGAATTTTTTCCAGTTTTTCTTTGATCCAGATTTTTCTGCATTCTTCGTTATTCATTAATGGATCAACTTTCTGTTATGCCGTTTATACTTATGCTAGGAATAAAATCTAATTTATTTTTTGTGTGCTTTTTGGTTCCAATCAGAAAAATCTATTCCAGTCATTTCGCTCAATTCATTATTAAAAGGTTCATAATATTCACGTAAAAGATGGTACATACTTTCTGGCATTTTGGAATGGAGCCTATTTGTCTTATTAATATTCCTAAGCATTTCACCTACCTTATAATCCATTTTACCAGGCATCATAATTCTTGCAATTTTCTTCAATGGACTATGATTACGGAGTAATTGAACTACAAATCTTCCATAGTTTGATGACCTATTTACGTGTGTTACGTTATGTTTTACAGACGTATCAGGCACAAAAGTTTCATCCACCTTCAACCATTTAAAAAGGTCAGTACAGATTGCAGCTGGATTATTTTTAAAATCTGCATATCTGATAATTTTCATTTGGTCTTTATTAAAATGTTTCTGAAGCATGCTCAAATGATTGCAATATAAACTCATGCCAACAAAAAATTCAAAACGCCAATCAGTAATATCGTTCTTACGTATAATTGGTTCGAGAGATTCAAAAGAACCTTTTATTGCTCCATAATTTTTTTCCATTAAAAAAGAGGAGTAAGTTCTTTCGATAGGATTCCGTAGCATAAAAACCAATTTGCAATCCTTATTGTGCTCTTTTAATCTTAGAATTCCAGGCTCACTTACAAATAAACCAGCATTTTTGGCAATAAATAAAGGTTTACTTGAAGTTTCATCAAAATATTTTTGGAATGCCACATCGGAGCCTTTCGAATATTCATTCGCATCAAAAAAATGGCTGAACTCTTTATGTGGATGAGTTTCTAGGTCAGGATGCTGGCCAAGATAATTTTTCAATGAAGTTGTACCAGCTTTTTGAGCGCCGATAATCATCAATGAAATCTTTTTTTCGGGACTAGAATTGGGGTTAATCTCGTTCATATTAACGGGTCACAAGATAGCGATTTTGACCATTTTTTGGGTGTTTTGACTTCAATGAATGTTTACTTTCGTTGTATGAATATTATTTTTGCAAGTCAGAACCCAAATAAAATTCGAGAAATAAATTCAATTCTCGAAGGAAAAATAAATATCGTCGGTTTGGACCCTCTTCTTTTTAAAAATGAATTGCCTGAGACAGGTAATACCCTAGAAGCAAATGCACTTCAAAAAGCAAGGTTTGTTTTTGCTGCTACAGGGAACGCATGTTTTGCCGATGATACTGGATTAGAAATTGAAAGTCTAAACGGCCGGCCTGGAGTTTTTTCTGCTCGTTATGCGGGTGAAGAAAAGAATGCAGATAGAAATATGGAAAAAATATTAGAAGAGTTGGCAAATATAAAAAATAGATCCGCTCAATTTAGGACTGTTATTGCGTACTTAAATGGGACAGAGGAAAAATTATTTGAAGGAATTGTCAAAGGTGAAATTGCAAACATGAAAGTTGGAAGTAATGGATTCGGTTATGATCCAATATTTATTCCGGAAGGCCAAAGTAAATCGTTTGCAGAAATGGATTTAGAAAAAAAGAATACTATCAGTCACCGTGCAAGAGCATTTCAGAAATTTAAATTATTCCTTCTTTCAGGAAATATCTAATGGTTTTAATCTCTTCTGACGTTTTTGTTCAATTTTGTTGACTACAAATCGATTTATAAAGATGGATAAAGCTACTGTAAGAAAAATAGTAGCAAGGTTAATAGGTCCTAAAAAATGTATTTTTAATGTAGTTACAATAGATAGAATAAATAGATGTGAAATATACATCGGATAGGATAAATTCCCAATGTAATTGTCAATTGTATTAGCTTTCGAATGAATAAAAATAAAGGGCATCGCCACACAAAACATTAGTAAGAAAAAAATCTTTTTATACTCAAAGTCAATATTCCAGTAAATAATTATCAGACAAATTATAAAAAGCCAAACAAATTTCAAGAAATGTTTATTCAAATTGTAAGTAACTAAAATTTTATAAAAACGATAAGATATATTACCAAGAAGGAAGAAAATAAGTTCGGTTGGAAAAAAACGGTAGGTCCATGGGTCATGATTAAGGCCTTTACTATACAGGAAAAAACGTAGCGCCAAAGAAAGCACCATAATTGGTAAAATTAGTTTTAGTCCTTTTTTAAGAACAAAAGGTGCCAGCAGATAAAAAAATAATTCGGTACTGATGCTCCATGCGGGTGGAATAAGTAAAAAAGTATGAATTTGAGGATGAGTATTTAGAAAATCGGGGCTAAAAAATAAATTACCAGTCATCGGATTCAAGCCCAAAAACATCACTGCATCTTGAAAGAAAATAAATAAATTAGTTAAGCCTAAGAAGAAGATACTTGTCAAACTAAGTTCATTCCCATATTGATACCAAGCATTTAAGCTTACCCAATTTCGACCATGCGTGTATATTCCAACAAAACAGGAAAACGAAATTATTAAAACAATAACAAACCAATATGCTGGAAAAAGTCGAAGAAATCTATTGGTTATGAAAAGACGGAAGGAGCCATTACTTCCAATATACTTTTCATTTAGGATCATGCTCATATAAAATCCCGAAATAATGAAAAATGCTTGTACAGCCAAGTCGCCGCCAACGAAGTTCAACCCAAAAAGAGGAGAAGTGTGCGAAATAAGGACAGATAATGCCAGTAAGAATCGAAGTAAACCCAAGTGGTAAATCTAATTTAAATTTTTCCCTCAACTTTACATAAAGGTAAATATTGGCTAATTTTTTAGGGGAAAATGGAAGCCAATAGGCACTTTTGGCCTATTATGACCCTTAAAGATTGTCTCTGCGCATTGTAGAAATTGCACTTGATAAGTTTTTAACAACACTTATTGAAAACCTGCTTCTTTCATTGGTAGTAAGGTGGTTCAAACCCTTATCTTTGTTTGGCCTATGAAAATACGTGTTGGCATCTTTTTTGGCGGCGTTTCTAAAGAGCGCGAAATTTCCTTTGCTGGAGGAAGAACGGTATATGATAATTTGAACAAAGCGCTCTTTGAGCCCGTTCCTATTTTCGTTGACAGTTTCGGGAAATTCATTTTACTGAACTGGGAGTTTGTTTATAAAGGAAGCATTAGAGATTTTTATCCGCCATTGGAAATGGTTCCTGATTCAGCAGGTGAATTTCAAGTCTATGCTGAAAGCCTAAATCCCGATGCAGAACAAATTGAAGCGATGGCTGCTTTGCTCGGTAAAAGATTGTCGACAGATGAAATTAAGCAGAAAATAGATTTTGCTTTTTTATGTTTACATGGACCTTTCGGTGAAGATGGAAGAATTCAGGGAATGTTCGAATATCTTGGAATTCCTTATTCTGGAAGTGGAGTTTTACCATCAGCAATAGGAATTGATAAGGCGATTCAGAAACAATTAATGGTAAATGCAGGTTTTGCATCGCCAGCTTTTTTTGCTTTGAAAAGAGGCGAATGGTTTGGTTCAGACAAAAATAAAATATTCGAAAAGGCAAAGAAAGAAATTGGTTTTCCATTGGTGATTAAATCGGCTACGCAAGGTTCGTCCATTGGAATATCCATTTTGCAAAAAGAAAATTTCGAAGGTTTTGAAAGAGCTGTTAATAAAAGTTTCTTTACAAGATCAATTCATTCGCAAGAGTGGGGAAAATTGAATGAAGAGGAGAAAAATGAATATGTTAGGACGCTTTCGGATATCCGAGAAGGAATCGGAATGCCATTGATGGTTCATTTTGGTAAAACAACTGAAATTAGTTTTCACCCCGATGTATTATTAGCGACTATAGAAAATTATTTTTCAAAAAATGATGCTCCATTATTTATGGAGTCACTCGACGCAGAAAGTGAAATTTTAATTGAAGGTTTTATTGAAGGAAAAGAATTTTCGTGCATCGTAGTGGAAGATGAAAATGAAAAAGCTGTTGCCCTTCCTCCAACTGAAATTAGAAAAGGAAAAGAACTTTTTGATTATCGTTCAAAGTATTTGCCCGGACTATCAAGAAAAATTACGCCGATTGAATTGCCGGAGGATCAAATTGAAAAAATACGAACGGAATGTGAACGATTGTTTTCTGCTTTGGAGTTTGATGTTTATGCCCGTATCGATGGATTTATTACAAAAGACAGCGTGATTTATCTTAATGACCCGAATACAACTTCCGGAATGATGCCTTCGTCATTTTTCTTCCATCAGGCTGCAGAAATTGGATTGAATCCTTCTCAATTCCTCACATTTATTATTCATACTTCTTTGCGTTGCAGGATCAGGGGCGACAAGTTCGCACACCGTTATGATCATCTCTTAATTCATTTAGATGAAGCAATGCATCACCTCCGTACGAAAAATGAATCTAAAATTAAAGTGGCTGTTATATTAGGAGGCTATTCTTCTGAACGACATATTTCAGTAGAAAGTGGAAGAAATATTTATGAAAAACTTTCTTCTTCTACCAAGTATGCGCCTTTCCCTGTATTTCTAACAGGAAGTAATGAAGAACATCAATTGTTTGTAATTCCGATCAATATTTTATTGAAGGATAATGCCGATGACATAAAAGATAAAATTGATAATTGGAAAGTTCACCCTGTAGTTCAACGTATCATAGATAGCTGTTATTCCCTTACACATACGTATTCCTCAACTTCTGCTTTGGCAGCGCCGCGCAAAATTTCATATGAAGAATTAGCAAGTATGTGCGATGCAGTATTTATTGGATTGCATGGTCGACCGGGAGAAGATGGGGCAATTCAAGAAAAATTGGATGCACTTGGACTTCCATACAATGGCTCAGGAAAAGCAAGTTCAGAAATTACAATTGATAAGTATAAGACAAATGAAATTCTAATGCAGAACGGTTTTCTTGCAGCAGCGCACATGCTTGTTACTGAAGAGGATTGGAATTCCCAAAGAGAAACTGTTCTAGAAAACATTAATAAAAACATTAAATGGCCATTCATTGCCAAGCCGGTGGATGATGGTTGTAGTTCTGCTGTTCGCCGAATCAAAACAAAATTGGAACTTGAAACTTTTGCTGATTTAATTTTCCGCAAGACAGAAACATTTGATCAAGCAAAAACGGATATTCTGAAAATTAAAGCAAAGGAAGAATTCCCACGTAAAAACGTTTTTTTGATAGAAGAATTAATCAGTAAAAAAGACGCCAAACATTTTATTGAAGTTACGGGTGGAATGCTCACCAGCCTGAATGAAAAAGGGGAGTTGCAGTATGAAGTGTTTGAAGCTTCAGAAGCACTTTCCGAAGGTGAAGTACTTTCACTAGAAGAAAAATTTCTTGCAGGACAAGGACAGAATATTACTCCTGCGAGATATGCGCTGAATTCAAAAGATAGACAGTTGATTTCTGATCAGGTAAAGGCAACCTTGGGAGCAGCAGCACGTCTGTTAAATATTCAGGGTTATACCCGGATTGATGCTTTCGTGCGGGTATTTAGCCCTGATAAAGTTGAAACAGTTATTATTGAAGTGAATTCTTTGCCAGGAATGACTCCTGCAACTTGTATTTTTCATCAAGCAGCAATCAATCATTACAAGCCTTACGAATTTATGGATCGGATTCTGGAATTCGCATTTGCACGAAAGAAGAAACAGGCCCAGCAGCCTGCATAAGATTATGGTAAAAAATATTATTGCATTTTTAAAAAGTCGTGTATTTCTGATCAATTTAGGTATTGCAATTGTTGCACTCCCTTTATTTTTCTACATCATTTTTGCTTGGTTAGGTTCGTATACTAAACACAATGATTTTGTTTTAGTTCCTGATTTTAAAAGTTTAAAATTAAAACAACTTGAAGCTTTTGTTTCCGATAAAAAAATAGATTACGAAATTATCGACTCGCTTTGGGATCCTAAAATTGAAAAAGGAATAGTTTTAAAACAAGATCCTGAGCCAGGCGCAAAAGTCAAAGAAGGAAGAAAGGTTTATCTCTACGTAACAGCTTTATTGCCTCCGAGTATTAATATGCCAAAACTGGAAGATCTTTCGCTTCGTCAAGCATTGGCTGTTTGTGAAAGTTATGGATTGATTGCAGCACCGCAGATTATTGATAATCCTTGCAACGGATGTATTGTAAAGCAAGAATATAATGGAAAGCGAATAGAGCCCGGTACTCCGATTCTTAAAGGAGCAAAAGTTGTATTATATTATGGTAGGGGTGAGGAGGATAGTGGACAAGGATTTCCTGTTCCTAATTTGGTAGGTATGACTTTCAGACAAGCAAGAGGAAAAATGATTGATTTAGGTCTCGAATGGTTGCTAGTGGCTGATCCAGGTGTAAAGGATACTTTAAATGCAACGGTTTACAGTCAGGAACCAAAACCGGGCCGTGATAGGAAATTAATTCAAGGCGCAATGCTTGATTTAAGAGTTACAAATGATAAAAATAAAGTTGATTCGATTTAAAGTTTGTAAATTAGTTATAGCATGAAGAAGACCCTTATCCTATTTTCGTTTGTAATGACTTTGATTTTTGTAAACAAAAATCTTATGGCACAGGAAGTACTTGTTCCTTTGTCTGCCAATCCAATACAAATTGCCGATGCAGCGCGGTTTGCAAGCCAACGATCTGCAGCGTCATTTCCTACAGATACAATCGTATTGACTTCTTTAGGACTTAGAGATAAATTTGATTACGAGTCGCATCGACCTGATACCTCGTTGTGGGAATTGGATGGATCAATTATTTCAAATTTAGTAGGACCAGGTGTTTTTATCAATAGAACTTGGGCCATTTCTCCGATAAATATTGGTGTTTGTACGTTTGATGGATTACAATGGAATGGTGAACCATACGTAACATTGGCTTCTGCTTCAAGTACCGGACGGTGTGATGAATTAATGTCAAGACCAATTGACTTAACGGGATTTACAGTTGGAGATTCAGTTTATCTGAGTTTTTGGTATCAACCCGGTGGTCGTGGATATATGCCGAATGCGCAGGATTCTTTTTTGTTAGATTTTAATATTCCTGCCTGGAATGCAAATCAATTTAGTTTGAATTGGAAAAAAATCTGGTTTAAAGAAGGATACAATGCAGGATCAGATACTAGTTTTCATTTAGTTCTAGTCAAGTTAGATAGTGCTTCTTATTTTACTTCCGGTTTTCGATTCCGTTTTCATAATTACGCAACGCAAAGTGGAAGTAATGACCATTGGCACCTTGATGATGTTTATTTGAAATCGGCAAGATCAATAAATGATTCCATTGTCAAAGAAGCATCTTTTGTTTATGAAATGCCTTCTTTCATTACTGATTTTCAATCTATGCCTGCTCGTCATTACAAACCCAATCAAAGTATGATTGATTTTGTAGGAATTACAATTAGAAATAATGACACCGTCAGTACGGGTAGAAATGTTACTTATAAATATGATATTCTGGATGAAGCCGGAACTTCTATTTATAATTATTCAGGAGGCGGAGCAACCCTCTTACCATTTAATCAAATTGGGTATAGCAATACTCCTGCACATTCGCATCCTGCTATTTATCCAACTAATTTTCCTGGTTTTTTAACTTTCAATTCTGGGGATTCTGGATATTACACGATCCGACATAAACTAATTGATGGTGCTCGTGTTGACTCTGCAGATTTTCACCAGTCTTTTTATAATTATTATGCTTATGATGATGGAACCGCAGAAGTAGGATATGGATTATACGGACAATATTCGCAGTTGGCGTATAAATTCACCATGCCACCAAGTATGCCAATTGGAGCAGTGGATACTTTGACTGCTATTCAGATGTATTTTCTTCCAATAAATGATATCACAAATTTATTGCTTCGAGAATTTACATTGAAAGTCTGGTCTGATGGCGGAAATCAGCCAGGAACAGTGATTTATTCTAAAACACATCAGACACCTGATTACAATTTTGAAACCATGAATCGTTTTTTCAGTTACGATATTGATAGTGTTGTAATACAACTAAGTGCCGGTCAAACTTATTATATAGGTTGGGAACAACAGGCTATTGATCGTTTATATATTGGTTTTGATTATAATACAGATCATTCAGATAAAATCTATTACAACACTTCTGGAAATTGGAACCAATCCATTTTTGATGGTTCATTGATGATGCGGCCAGTTTTTGGGGGGCGTTATCCTGCAAGTCAGGATCAATCTGGTATTCATGAAGCAAGTTCTGGAAATACTTTTTCAGTTTATCCGAATCCTGCCAATGATATGATTATTATTTCAGGATTAAATAACGATAATGAAAATAGTTTAGTGGACATTATCGATCTCGGTGGTAGAGTAGTCATTTCTCCACAACATTTAAATGCAAATAAATCGATTGATGTTTCTCATTTAAGTACAGGTCTTTATTTTGTGCAAGTGAAATCTGAAAATGGTGAAATCATCGGTACAGAACGAATAGTGATTGTACATTAAAAAATTAAATAGTATCAATGAAAAAAGGTTATTCTTAATGGAGTAGCCTTTTTTTATTTACTAAAATTAAATTGCTTCTGAAAATAAAATAATCGAATAGGAATAATACACCAGCAAAATACCCAAAAGCAGCAGCCCGATCCGGAACGATGTCTGATAAAATATAGCAAGGCATAAGGAAGGAAATGAAAATGAAAATAAAAACGATAAATGAGGTATAAAAAAAATGTTTCCAGCCTTGGAAATTCTTCGGGTAATGAAATTGAGAAAATAGGATTAATGTTAATGTAAGCCCTAGTTCCAAAAGAAAATATTTGTAGCGCAAAAAAACAAATGCCAGAGAATGTAATGTGTTTTTAAATGCATATGGAAATGCAAATTCCTGAAGTTGATTTAAACGGTTGTGTGATCCAACAGAAATCAAATTAAGAATCAATCCCAGGATTAAGAAGGTTAAGACCAAGCGAAAATTAAATTTATTCTTTTTTATAAAAGCATTATTTCTAATGTGTTTTAATGCAAGGAAAAGAAGAATAATTAAATACATTATTGCATACGATTCTGATAATCCGCCAATAAGGAAAAATAAAATAGCCACAAGAATCAATTTCCATTTTGAGGATTTTTCGGAAAGCAAAAGTGAAAATGCAGTCATTCCAATAATAAGACTGATCAGATAAACTCCTGTAGAGGAAATCCAAAACCACAATTCTATTCGCCCTGCAAAGTAAAAAAAGAAAAGAAAAGAAGTTATAAATGCTGACCAGAAGTAAGATTGAAAAAGGTCAATAGTTTTATTCCTAAATACCCTCAGATAATTTTTAATGAGATGAGCCAGTGAAATGACAAATAAGAAAAGCATCGTGAATCGATAAATGAAAAGCAACGATTCGTGACGATTAAAAATGTCTATTACTGTGCACAAAAAGAAATGCGAAGAAAATCGGCCGTTAAATGTTTTATAAAAGAAAGAAACATTTTCTAGAATGCCTTTTTCATCCATTGCAGTGCGGAATGCAAAATCATCCAACATGAAAGGAACATGAAAAGAATAATAGGTAAAACCGCCTATCATTGCCAGTATAAGAACAAGAGGGAAGATACGGAGCAAAATAAAAGTTAATCCGCGGAGAGCGTCTTTCATTGCTTGAAAGATACTCAAGAAAATAGAGGTGTAGATTGCTAATGTGAAAATTTCAAATTTACTAAGAGTTCAGCATTGTGTAATAAAAAAACCGCTTCTGTAGATTTCTCACAGAAGCGGCCGTTCTATTTTAATTTACTCAATTTGTAATCTTGATTTGTCCCTGCAATTTAAAAAGGGACATATCGAAGGATTACTTTTTCTCTTCTTCTTTCACCTCTTCAAAATCTACATCCTGCACTTCAGAATCTTTTCCGTTTTGTTCCGGATTCGGATTAGCATTTTCAGCTCCAGGAGCACCTTCTGCACCTTTCATTGCCTCATACATTCCTTGCACAACAGTTTGCAACTTTGCAAGACCAGCATCAATTGCGGGAATGTTTTTATCTGCATGTGCAGTTTTTAATTCTGCAAGAGCTTCTTCAATCGGAGCTTTTTTATCCGCAGGAAGTTTGTCGCCGTACTCTTTCAATTGCTTTTCGGTCTGGAAAATAAGTCCGTCAGCCTGATTGATTTTTTCAGCTTCTTCTTTTGCTTTTTTATCTGCATCAGCATTGAGTTCAGCTTCACGTTTCATTTTTTCAATCTCATCTTTCGAGAGCCCGCTTGAAGCTTCAATGCGAATGTTCTGCGATTTACCTGAGTTCTTATCTTTTGCACTAACATTTAGAATACCATTAGCATCCACATCAAATGTTACTTCAATTTGTGGTGTTCCACGTGGTGCTGAAGGAATTCCATCAAGGACAAATCTTCCAAGTGTACGATTGTCTTTTGCCATCGGACGCTCGCCTTGTAGGATATGAATCTCTACAGAAGGTTGATTATCGGAAGCGGTAGAAAATGTTTCTGATTTTTTTGTTGGAATCGTTGTATTTGCTTCGATAAGTTTTGTACAAACGCCACCGAAAGTTTCGATCCCTAGTGAAAGTGGAGATACATCAAGTAACAATACATCTTTTACTTCTCCAGTTAATACACCTCCTTGAATGGCTGCTCCAATTGCAACAACTTCATCCGGATTTACACCTTTTGAAGGCGCTTTACCGAAGAATTTTTGAACTGCATCAACAATTGCAGGAATACGTGTTGATCCTCCAACAAGAATTACTTCATTGATATCACTTACACTATAACCTGAATTTTTCAATGCAGTTTTGCAAGGCTCAATCGTACGACGAATCAAATCATCAACAAGTTGTTCAAATTTTGCACGTGTAAGCGTGCGCACAAGATGTTTTGGTATTCCATCGACCGGCATGATATAAGGCAAGTTGATTTCAGTAGATGCTGCGCTTGATAATTCAATTTTCGCTTTCTCTGCACCTTCTTTCAAACGCTGAAGTGCCATAGGATCTTTAGAAAGATCTAAACCATTTTCAGATTTGAATTCGGCTACTAACCAGTCAATAATTTTTTGATCGAAATCATCTCCACCTAAGTGTGTATCGCCATCCGTAGATTTTACTTCGAATACTCCATCGCCTAATTCAAGAACGGAAACATCATGAGTTCCACCACCGCAGTCAAAAACAACGATTTTCATTTCCTGATTCTTTTTGTCGAGACCATAAGCAAGTGCTGCTGCGGTAGGCTCATTGATGATTCGACGGACTTTTAATCCGGCAATTTCACCAGCCTCTTTTGTAGCCTGACGTTGTGCATCGTTAAAATATGCAGGAACAGTAATAACTGCCTCTGTTACTTCGGTTCCAAGATAATCTTCAGCAGTCTTCTTCATTTTCTGAAGAATCATTGCAGAAATTTCTTGCGGACTATATTTGCGATCATCAATTTGAACGCGTGGAGTGTTGTTGTCCCCTTTTACAACTTTATACGGTACTCGAGTTGCTTCAACGGTGACCTCTTCAAAAAGGTGACCCATGAAACGTTTAATTGAATAAACAGTTTTTGTAGGATTTGTTATCGCCTGACGTTTGGCAGGTTCACCTACTTTACGTTCTCCGTTTTCAACAAATGCCACGATAGAAGGAGTAGTTCTGTGACCCTCACTATTTGGAATTACAACCGGCTCATTACCTTCCATTACAGATACGCAAGAGTTTGTTGTTCCTAAATCGATTCCTATGATTTTGCCCATGTTATTATGTGTTTTTATTTAATAATTACAAGGCCTAATAGTCAATAGTTATGCCACCCGTTATTTAGGGCATATTTGACAGGAAACCCTGAATTATAAGGGGTTTGTACATGACAAAACGGCACTTCAATAGGAAGTGCCGTTTCATAATTAACTTCTAAAATCTTATTGGCAGCCCGGAGGTAAATCCGAATTATTAAGAATGGTTTCGTTTCTGTCCAGAAACTGAAGATGACAAGAGTATCGACCCATCGCAAGTGTATCCTCTGTTGACAAAGTCAAAGTCATTGGATTTGTAAATTTCTGATAACGGGCAGAAAATAGACCAAGACCATTATTGATATTCGTATAAGTTGGCTTTTCTTGGACTAAAGTGGTTGATGGTGCATTCACTTCCATGTACGTGTTGAGTTCTACACCACCCGCATAAACAACGAATTCAATATAATCAGCTTCTCTCGCACTAACATTGGGGTCATTGACCAATATTGTCGAAAGGAATTTATAAAAGCTATTAGGATCAAAATCGATATGCTGTAAAGTAGTTGAATTGTTTTCTTCTGTCTTAACAGTTCTAATCATCCAATCAGGAGTAACCTTGTTTGTAATGACATTATTTTGATCCCGTTCACGATAATGGAAACGACCAGCAATTTGATAGACACGAGCGTTAGCAGAACCATTCCATTCCATAATAATCTGGCTATTGACAGTAATTTTTCTAATGTCAAGTGTTGTGCCGGAAGGACGAGAAATAATAAAATCACCAACTAAAGATGTGGTAGCATTCACTGTAACTCCTGTAGAAAGGTTAGTCACTTCTATTTTGTAGGAATGTGTAGAAAGGAAGGGTAAAGAATTCGCAGTTGGCATAGAATAGACAACCTGCTGAGGAAAAGCAAAAATACCATCATCCTTATTGGTTAAAGTATCAGGACTCAATTGGTAAGCCATGACAAGAATACCATTTGCATCAATTTCTTTTAACCAAACATCAAGGTTGTTTAGATAATTAATGGAGTCATAATTTTGTGCCATTGAAAGTGCATTGTCAGGCCCGAGAAATGCCTTTTCAATTCGAATGTATTGTTTGGCCTGTGTTGTATCTAAAAGTCCATAAACAACCATTGTTTCTTTCCAATCATCCAGAATATCAAGATCAGTGGAACAGGTTGAAAAAATGAAGCCGAGGGAACAGAAAAGAATTAGTTTTTTCATTGGTAATCCGTTAAACGGAAGTGTTTTTAAAGCATGGCGAAGATACTAAGTTTTTTTCGAGTGAATGATTACCTATTTTTGAATCGGCAGACTTGCCTTAATGAACGGTCAAAATGAGGATATTACTGGTATGTTTAGGGCTTGTTTTATGCGGAATCAGGAGTAATGCTCAGATTACCGATACAACTTTGTGGTCGCCCAACGGACCTGTAAACGCCATTGCATTAAAAGATAGTTTATTGTTTGTAGGCGGAAATTTCGATCAGGTAGCTCCTGTAACTGGAAATTTTATTGCTCTCGATTCTTCCAATGCAATTCTTGCGACAAATTTTCCCAAGGTTAATGGGAAAATAAATTGTATGATTAGAGACACTCAAGGATTCATTTATGTCGGCGGACTATTTGGAAAAGTTGGCAACATTGACTGTTTTAATTTATTTAGATTAACGCCTCAAGGAAATGTGGATGTGAATTTTATTCCTAATCCCAATGGAGAAGTTTTTGATTTATCTATTGGTTGGAATACTCTTTTTATTGGAGGTGATTTTACAATTTTTGGTGGAGAGACGCGACTTCGTGGTGCTGCAATTACGCTCGATGATGATTCTATAACTCCTTTCGATCCAAATGCCGATGGTCCGATTTATTCTTTGTGTCCTGATGTAGTTGGCTTTTCTGTAATTGTAGGCGGCGATTTTACTTCTGTTGGGAATGGTGTCATTTCTTATTTGGGAAAATTAGATCCGATTAATGGTACCTATCGCGGCTGGGGTAATTCTGTGTGGACTGCGATTCCTCAAGTATTTGGTCCAGTAAAATCTATTTCAATATTTCATAACAAACTTTTTGTTGCTGGTGACTTTTTAGCTTTTGCAAGTTATAACTCACCCGGCATTGGACTTCTTGATCTCACTTCAGGTGTTGTACAACAACAATACAATGCGCAATTGAATGGTTTTGTAAAAGATGTTGAAATTATTGGAGATGAAATTTTTATTGCAGGAAACTTTACCACATCACATTCTCTTTCACGAATGCATCTTGCCTGTTTGGATACTCTCTTGAATTTGAAAGCTTGGAATCCTTCTGCAGATGGTGTGGTATATGACATTGCTCCAAATGAAGATTCTACCTCATTGTATGTTGCAGGAACCTTTCATAAAATTGGAACGGATACTTGTTATAATGCAGGGAAGGTGTTGTTGGATTCTCTTGGGACTGTAATCGTTTGGAATCCGAAACTTAATAATGGTGCAACTTCAATTCTTCCAGCAAATATTGCAGGCAAAGTTTGGATTGGAGGAGATTTTTCTGGAGCTGGTGGTGTTTTAAGAAAAAATCTGTGTTCTATTAATATAAATTCGAAGATTGCTACAAACTGGAATCCAATTGTCGATTTACCTGTTAATTGTTTGGCTATTGATAATACAAATCTTTTCATTGCCGGCAGTTTCAATACTATTAATGGCCTGTCAAGAAGCAAACTTGCTTCCATGGATATTTCGAGCGGATCTTTGAATGCGTTTAATCCAGGAATAAATGGAGCTGTACGTACAATGGTTTCTGACAATACAAATTTATTTCTTGGAGGAAATTTTACCACGCTGGGAAATCAAAGTAGAAATAATATCGGAAGTGTAAATATTTCAACAGGGAGTGCCACGCTTTGGAATCCTGGGTCTGCCGGAACAGTAAACAAAATTATTCTTGATAACAACAATGTTTATGTTGCAGGATTTTTTACGCAATGTGGCGGTCAATTCAGAGATAATCTGGCACGTTTAAGTAAATCAACTGGGCTTGCAGACTGGTCATGGGTTTGCAATACTGACGATGGGATTTATGATATTGATTTATTTAATGATCAACTATATTTAGGTGGATGGTTTTTGAATGTTTCTGGACAAAGCAGAAATTATTTTGCCGCAGTGGACACAACAACAGGAAATCTGTTGCCATTTAATCCTGTTATTGGAAATTACATACATGGGTTTGCAAGATGGAACAATGACTTATTTATTGCAGGTGCATTCACTGTGGTAAATGGAAATTTAATAAAACCGTATTTATGTAATTATGATTTAGGCGATGGTTTGTATGATGCTTGGTCTCCTTCGCCTAATTCATTTCCTGAAACGATGCAGGTTTCTCAAAATCAATTGTATGTTGGTGGAAATTTTGCAACCATTGGTTATAAGTATCACCCCAATCTTGCAATGTTGAATATTGCTTGGGTAACGGATGTGACGGAAAATGGCATTTTTCCTGAACCCATAATTATTTGGCCAAATCCTTCAACTGATCAGATTCATATTGATTTTTCGGAACAAAATAATACCTATTTGTCTGTAGAGATATTTGATACAAATGGGAAAATTGTAAAAAAAGTTACGCCCGTACCATATTCAAAAATGCTGACTTTGGAAATCGGAAATCTATCAGCGGGAATTTATTTAATTCAGTTACTGGATAGCAAAGGAAATAGTCGTGTAGCTAGATTTGTAAAACAATAAATAGCTATCGAACAAAATTTAATCCTTGTGTAATAGTGCTGATGCGCATCTGATAACGAGTATTCGCATCTAGCCAATACCCCGAAAATACATTCGTTGTTCTTGCGGAAAATAAACCTAAACCGCCATTAATATTACTGTAAGGTTGTAATGAAGCAGATGAATTTGAATTAGCAACCTGAACATCAAGATAAGTTGCGAGCTCTTCTCCAGCCCCGAGAAAAATAAAATCCATTTTCCCTGCAATTCTTCTTACATAATTGTTCTGTGGGATGCGTTGTGAAAGTGTACGTAAAAAGTTCTCTCGTTCCTGGTAAAGTATCATCGTTTCATTTCCTGCAATACTTGGTGCATCCACTTGTCCGATTTCCCAATCCAGAAAATGTTCAGAGGTTTCAGTTGTGTCGTAGATAAACTGTTCTGTATAATGAAATCGAATCGTATACTTATATCGTTTTCCAAAAACACCAGACTTCCATTTGAATCGAATGGTGGTTGTATCCCACAAATTAATTGGTGTAGAATTACTAAAGGGTTCTATTACCGAAACATTTTGAACAATGGCAGTTTCTGCATTTGCAGAAGTTCCTTTTGTTAAGTCAGTCGCAATAACTTTATAAGTACTTCCATCCTGAGTAACGGTAAATCGAGATCGAAAAAGAACTTGATAGGGATAAACAAAAACACCCGAATCACGTGGAATCGTTCTGTCTTCTGTGAGCAAATAAGTATTTTGCAAAACACCATTCTTCCATTGCTCAATTTTTACCTGCATGGTTCCTGGAGAAAAGCCAATACTATCCTGATTCTGTGCAGCGACTAATGCATTTCCTTCACCAATAAAAACTTTTGAAACACGGATGTAATGAACAGTGTCTGCTGGATTCAAAATTCCATAAAGAACTAATTCTGAATGATAATTGTCCAGAATATCAAGCTCATTCTTGCAAGCCCCTGAAAGGAGAAAAGTCGCAGCAATTAAAGCCGATAAAATTAAACGCATGGATAATCACCGATTTAAAACGAAGTAAATATCGTAAAAATCAGGGAGCAGTAGGACTTGGTTTTCCCATTACATAAATAGGACCTTCAGCAACAGGAATATCTCCAGACTTTTCCAAGCTGATAGCAAATGCTTCTGCTTCGGGAATTACTTTCATCATCAGCATTCCTGTGTTTGCATTCATTTCAAAGTTGCCTTCATTTACTGCCTTACCATCTATCACTGCCCACAAAACATATTTTTCGTCGGATGCAGTTGCTGGAAGTGTTAAAGGATCCACGGCTACTTGCATTGATTTCATATCCCAATAAATGGTTGCTTTCATTGGATGACCCTTCACCATACTATTCAAAGCAATATTTTGAGTCATTGGATTCCTAATGAATTTCAATTCCTCCATTGCGCTATCCAATTTTTCCTGCGATGAAACCATCATAGAAGCAAAAAACATTTTCTGCGTTTTTTCAGCTGACAGAATAGTGTCTTGTTGCAATTTTTCTGCTTTCAACGAATTTCCGTTTCTCCATTGAGAAAAATTAATTGCAATACTTACAACAAGTATTAAAGAAGCTGCTATTGCGTAGTTCTTTAGTCGAGTAGAATTTGATTCTTTAACTAATGAAATGATTTTTCCATTTTCAATGGAAGGGTTTGAAGCCTGATCCTTTTTAACTGCATCAAGAACTTTTTCTTTCAAACGCTCATCAGGTTCTATAGCATGAAGCGTTAGATAAACTTCAAGATCTTTTTGAATAAGATCCAGGGCTTTTCTAATTTCCTCGGATGATGAAAGCATATTCTCTACGTCCAGCTTTTCAGCAGGCGTTGCAGCACCGAGCGCATAAGTCTCGAGGATGCCAGAGGATATGTATTCTTCGTTTGTCATTTCAATATTTCGCGTAGCTTAATTAAAGCTGCTTTTACTCTTGTTTTTACTGTTCCAAGCGGCAGCTTTAATTCTTCTGCTGCTTCTGATTGTGTATATCCACCAAAATAAAGCAAGTCTATCAACTGCTTTTGCTCAGGTTTTAATTCATCTACAAACTTTTTAAGACCGATATGATCTATGGCTGTAGAGTGGTTATGGCTTTTATCTACGGTATATACGAAATCTTCAAGGCTGTAGACTTTACTTTCTTTTCTGAAATTTTTAGACCTGGTTTTGTCAATGGCAGTATTCCTAGCAATATTCAAAAGCCAAGTATATAAGCGTCCTTTTGAAGAATCGTAGGAGGCTACATTGTTCCAAATTTTAATAAACGACTCCTGGAGTACATCCTCAGCCGTTTCCTTTTCTAATACAATCCGAAAAATTACTCCATATAATGCAGCGGAGTAATGATCATAAAGCACACGTAGGCCCTTCTCATCTCTTGCTTTTAACAAGGCAATGATTTCACTTTCTGGCGGCAGTGCGATTTTTGTAGGCAAGGATAATGTAGTCTGAAAGAAGTAATAATGGTATTTAACCGAGTGTAAATTATATAATTTGGCTCTATTCTAAACGCTTTAAATGAATTTGTTTTGATGGATTAATTACAATCGGCACCTTTTCCACTGTAACTGAACTTGTATCTAAACCAAATGCACCTTCTTCAGAAAGTGTAAGTGGCTTAATAAGGTCATAAATGTCGAGGATGATTTTTTCGTAAATCGGTAATTCGTTGTCATTTGAAAGATATTTTTCAAGCACAACAAAACGGAAATCTCCGATTACATTTTTTTCTTTCAAGGATTCATAACGACTGGTAATATCCACTTCGTGATTCAAAACCATCTCACCTACAACTTTTCTGAATAAAACGTTGATGCGCGGTGGTACACGGAATCCCAGATAAAAGTCAATTCTGAAAACTTCTCCTTTTACCAATTGTGTTACTTTATATTCCATGGTATAAGGTTGGTCAGTTCCATGCACATGAACAAACCAATATACATCAGCTCGCTTTGGACTTTTTTGAAGCACCGAATAAATAATTTTAGATTCAATTTCTTCCTTATGATCCGCACTTGTTAGATAAACTAAATGTGTTGCAAATTTCGGAATGGAAGTGTCGCGACTTAGTTTGTCGAATAAACTTAGGTAAGGTGTAAGATTTTCAAATTCAACATATCGGTTTCGAATTTTTCGTGCATCATACCAAATCCACATAACTGTTGTCAATAACGTTGCAATCATCAAAGTGATGTAACCACCATGAATAAATTTCCCAAGGTTTGCAATCAAGAATAAAGACTCAATAGTTAAGTAAACGGCCAATAATAAAAGTACTGACCATACCGGAGCACGTTTCATTAATAAATAATAACTGAGCAAAATTGTTGTCATCAACATTGTAATCACAATAGCAAGCCCATAAGCTGCTTCCATGTTACTTGACTCACGGAAAAACAAAGTAACTCCAATACATCCACTCAGTAAAAACCAATTAATAGAAGGAATGTATAACTGTCCTTTGAGATTGGAAGGATATTTAATTCTGACTTTAGGCCAAAGATTTAAACGGATGGCTTCGTTGATAAGTGTAAAAGATCCGCTGATTAAGGCTTGACTTGCAATAATTGCAGCTGCAGTTGCAATTACAATTCCTGTTCCGTAAAACCATTCCGGCATCATGGAGAAAAAAGGATTTCCTCCTTTAAAAGACGACATCAGTTTACCTTCATTTTGAAGTAACCACGCACCTTGTCCAAAATAATTAAGAACTAAAGCGGTTTTTACAAAAAACCATGTTGCACGAACGTTTTTTCTGCCGCAATGTCCCAAATCAGAATAAAGTGCTTCAGCGCCTGTAGTACAAAGGAAAACTGCACCCAATAAGGTTAAGGAACCAGGATGTTGTGTTAGAAGTTGAAAGGCATAATGTGGACTCAATGCCATAAGCACATGAGGATTTGAATGAATCATCCAAACTCCAAGAACAGCAAGCATTCCAAACCATACAAGCATCACAGGTCCAAAGAAACGACCAACGAATCGTGTACCGAATTGTTGAATAACAAAAAGTCCGGCAAGGATTCCTATTACAATGGGAATAGTATTAATGTTGGGACTGAAAACGCGCAAACCTTCAATAGCTGAAGAAACTGAAATCGGCGGAGTGATAATTCCATCTGCAAGTAACATGGAACCACCTAAAATAGCAGGAACTAGCAACCATTTTCTCTTTGTTCTTCGAACTAAAGCGTAAAGGGCAAAAATTCCACCTTCACCATTATTATCCGCTCGAAGTGTAATGATGACATATTTAATTGTCGTCTGTAAAGTAAGTGTCCAGAAAATAAGGGATAAACCACCGAGAACAATTTCGCTGTTAATCGGGTTTTTGTCTACGATCGATTTAAGAACGTAGAGCGGGGAGGTTCCGATGTCGCCGTAAATGATTCCGAGCGTTACAAGGAGACCGGCGAAAGTAACCTTGCTGTGTAAATGATGATGGTCGTCTTTAGACATTACCGTTGTTAATAGCGGCACAAAGGTATAGGTTTCTAGTGCCCCTTATTACGGTAATCAAAAATAAAGTGCTTTGACCCGTCGATGAAAAATGGTCAATTATCTTATTGTTTAGAGCATTCTTGTTCTCTTCATCAAATAAGGTAGAAGAACCTGCTTAAAGCCGTCATTTATATCCGCTTCTACAAAGTCAATTCGAAACTGGCCACAACGCAATTTTAATTCGTGCTTAAACTCGTTTATTGAATTGAGATAAGTTGCCTTTATCTCATTCGGCTGAACTTTTACTTCTTCGCCAGATTCCATATCTACAAATGTGTAGGGTCTGTTGTCAAAGTCAAATTCCATTTCATGTTTTTTATCTGTAACATGAAATAAGATTACTTCATGTCGATTATGACGTAGATGTTGTAAGGCCGAAAAAAGATCTTCAGATCCTGTTCTAGAATCAAACATGTCGCTGAAGATAATTACCAATGAACGTTTGTGAATACTTTCGGCAATTTGATGTAATGCTTCTACAGCGAACGTTTTTTTGTGTTCTTCAGGTTTCAGCGGTTCGAGTAATTTTTCTAATTCGCTGAATAATAATTTTTGATGGACATTACTACTTCTTGCTGGGGTATGCACTTCAACTTCCTCAGCAAATACACTGAGACCAACAGCATCACGTTGCATTTTCAATAATTCGGAAATTGCTGCTGCGCACTGGACTGAAAATGTAATCTTATTTAAAACTTCCTTCTTTCCTTTCTCTGGCATTGGAAAATACATCGAGGCGGAATGATCGATCACTAATTGACAACGAAGATTTGTTTCCTCCTCATAGCGCTTGATAAACATTTTGTCTGTTTTTCCATAAAGCTTCCAGTCAATATGTTTTGTAGGTTCTCCACTGTTATACAAACGATGTTCTGCAAACTCAACAGAAAAACCATGAAAAGGACTTTTATGAAGACCCGTAATAAAGCCTTCCACCACCTGACGAGCTAAAAGCTCAAGATGTGTGAATTGCTGAAGTTCCTGGTGATTGAGTGCCATAAATGTTGTTCGAATTACTAAAGGTACGAATATGCTAATGAATAACGAATCGTCAATTGATGCATTTTTCTTTTCTATTCCAAATTCGAATTAGTAAGGAATTCGTGTAAAATAAAAAAAGGCAGATCTTATGAGACCTGCCTTTTTCAGAATTATTTCAAATTACATATGTGCATCAAGTTTTGCAGTCAATACATTTTTAGCAGCAGCACCAACTTGCTTATCTACTACTTGTCCACCTTTAAAGAAAAGTATTGTAGGAATGTTACGAATACCAAATTTCATCGAAATTTCAGGATTACTATCCACATCTACTTTTCCAACAACAGCTTTTCCGTCATAATCTTTAGAGATTTCTTCAACTACCGGTCCAACCATGCGACATGGTCCACACCATTCTGCCCAAAAGTCTACCAATACAGGTTGAGTTGCTTTCATTACCACTTCTTCAAAGTTGGCGTCTGTGATTTCAATTGCCATAGGATTTAATTTTTATATGATTTGATTATTAATATTATCGTAGATCAAAAGTAGTCAGAAATACTTCTAACCAAGATAGCTTTTTTCTATTGGGTTATAGTCCGTACTTGTCAATTAAATAAATTAACGCTGCCATTGAAGCTGCACCGGCCTGTAATTCTCTACGATTAACATTTTTGAAAACGTCGTCCTCCGTATGATGATAATCAAAATAACGAGAGCCATCTGGTTCTAGTCCGATCAGTGGAGTACCCGATTTTCCTAAAGGTCCGATATCAGATCCACCTCCGCCATGACTGAAATCATAAACGCCATAAGGGAGAAAGAGAGGAGCCCAACTTTGCACTTTATCTTTTTTCGAAGAAAGCATATCCAAACCAAATCCTCTTGGTGTAAATCCACCCGCATCGGATTCAATTGCTGCAATGTGCTTTTCCTTCTTTTTATCAGCTTCATCAGCATAAGCTTTTCCGCCACGTCCACCATTTTCTTCGTTCATAAAACATACACAACGAATAGTATGCTTTGGACGAATACCTAAAATTTTAAAAAGATTTACCGCTTCAAAAGCGCCTGTAACACCAGCGCCATCATCCTGTGCGCCATCTCCTAATTCCCATGCATCTAGATGTCCACCTACAACAATTATTTCTTCAGGATGTTCGCTGCCTGTTATTTCGCCAATGACATTATAAGATTTTTCATCCTTAAACCATTTACAAGACATCTTCAAATAAAATTTTACACCCTTCTGTTTTGCAAGTAAGGAAGATAAAAATTCAGCATCTTTTGTTGCAATGGCAGCGGAAGGAATTTTTGCAGCCAAAGAATCATTGCGCATCGTTCCGGTATGTGGAAATGTATCTATAGAACTGGTAACTGAGCGTACAATACATCCGACAGCACCAAATTTTTCAGCACTAGGTGGACCTTGCCAACGATATTCAACTGCCTCGCCATAAGCACCAAATGTTGAAATTTTTCTGTCATCAAATGGATGATTAAAAAAAACAATTTTGCCTTGGATCTGTTCTTTTCCTAGTTTTTCTAATTCTTCAAATGACTTCACCTCGATAATTTCTGCAGTAAGTCCTTTGTCAGGAGTAGCCAATGAACCACCAAGAGCAGCAACATTCACTTCGTAATTTGTTTTTCCATCCGCTGAAATGATGTGTCCTGTTTCGTGTTTTCCGCGCTCCCAATGTGGAACCATACAAGGCTGCAACCAGACTTTGTCGAAATGCGCGTCCTTCATTACTTGCTCCATATATTCAACAGCTACTTGAGCACCTGGTGAACCTGCCAATCGTTTTGGTGCTTTTTCACAAAGACCTTTAAGTGTAGTATAGGCGCCCCAATCGGCATAACCTTCTTGATAAATTTTTGAAATTACAAGAGAATCACTATCAGTTGAATTTACCTGTTGTACTTCGCCATTTTTAAAAGAAAAGAAAATAAAGGTGAAGGCTGATAAGGTAAAAATTGCCAGAAATATTTTTTTCATGAAAGATTTATTTGACCGTAAATATAAGAGTAGAAAGAAAGGAAAAACGTATTGTGCAAATTTTGGTATTATCTTCCTGAAAAATCGTACCAATCACGTTTTCTGTTAAGCTTAAGATCCTGCAAAACAGCAGATTTTACATTCAGTGTAATGTTATAGCTCTGGCGAATGCCAAATGGAATCCAATTAAATTGTAATTCCCAACAATGCAAATCGCGGTAACAGTTAATCGAAGCATAAGAAAACTGTCCACGTTGTAAATCATAATTTGAATCGAAACCTACTTTCCATTTTGGAGTAACGTTTAAATCGCCTCCAATGTGCATGCTTTGTGTGAATGTTTCATTTAGTAATGGTTTTGAATAATTTAAAATGAAACTCAGATTCAAACTCCAGGGAATATTGAAATCCACATAGGCATTTGGATTGGAATTTATCATGTTCAATTCTGCATCTGTCCCTCTGGAGGAAGTACGTTCGTTTGTTGCGGAAATGCCACCTTTTCTTAAACTGGTTCCGATACTTAAATTGGCTCCTGTTAATCGTGCAATTCTTTTTTTATCCCTCCATTCAAATCTTTCAATTCGAATTCCTTCTGCACTCATTTTGTAAGGATCGCCAATTACAGCAGCGCTGAAATCTATTTTTTTGAAAAGTTTCATTCTTAATCCTGCATTTAAATAAGACCAATTAAAATGATCTGCTATTAAATTATAGGAGAATCCTCCGTTCAAAGCATCAATTAATGAAACACGTTGAGCAATACCTGTTGAATCGGTTGGTTTTAATCTTCGTTTTCCTTCAAATGAATTTAGCAAACCAAAGCCGATAGTTCCTAATTTTCCTTGAGGAGAGGACCCATAAATTCCACCTTCAAAAACTGAATATTTTTCGGTACTTCCAGATGAATTGTTTTGAACGGTTTTGTAAAATCCATACTTGCTATCGGTAAAATCTGGCATGTATGTAAATGAAATATTCGGAGTAAGTGTATGTCTGATAACTGAAAAACGAGAGCCATTCATGTAATACATTCCGAACATTCGTGTGCTTAAGGTAAGACTTGCACTCCAATCAAAATTCATTCTTGTACCATTTACTGTATCGATTTCGATTCGGTTTGAATCTGCATTCCAGGTTTTATTGATGGTTCGAAATTGGGTTACCGAATTAAAAGAAAGTGCTGGAGTTAATGTAAAATGTTTTAAAACATTAAAAGAAGTTGCAATAGGAAGACTTTGACGGATTCCATTTCTGAAATTATCTTTTAATAAGGGTCTGTATTCTTTTCTGAAAAGCGAATCGCCGACATTTAAATTATTTTGAAATTCAGAGCTATATGAAACCCCGATTTTGTCATACCATTTATTCGAAGGGTTTTTTGAATTTTTAAAAGGATAAAATCGATTTACGGAAAAAGCAATTTGAGGAATAGTCATATCCACATTGTGCGTAATCGTATTCTGGGAGTGTCTAAGATTCGCAGATAAAACTCCAATTTTAAATGATTTTGAAGCTGAAACATTGGAATTAAAAATGCTGGATAGATAATCACTAGGCCTGTCGGAATTAATCGAGTTGTAGGTACTTGATCCAGCATTTACATTGGCAGAAAAGCGAATGGATGGATTGAATTTTGGATCCTGCGTATGATACCAATTAATAAAAAAATCATTTCTGATTACTCTCGTAGTTGGAAGTTCCCGATCGCCAGTAAGAATTCTGGCATATTTTAAATTGACGCTTCCGCTGTATTTATAACGAACCTTATAATTCGTATACAATTTTGCACCCCAACTTCCTTTGGAATAAATATCGCCACGCAGCGACATGTCGAATCTATCACTCGCTCCCCAATAATATCCACCATCCTTCAAGAAGAAACCAAGTGTTGGCGATTCACCATACGAAGGAATTAATATCCCTGATTTTCTTCCTTTTTTATTTGGGAAAAAACCAAATGGAACAGCTAGTGGAGTAGGAACATCAGCAATTTCAAGATAGGCAGGACCCGTTATAATTTTATCATTCTGAATAATCTTCATCTTCTTAGCTCGAATAGCATAATGGGGATGATCCAAATCGCAAGTGGTAAATTGCCCTCTGTAACCGTAAATAACAGAACCTGTATCTTTTTTTACGGTCTCGGCAAGTAAGAATCCTCCTCCTTGTTCCGTATTTACTTCTGAGACTTTTCCTTTTCCTGTTTCAAAATTGAAACTCAGTTTTTCACCATAAAAAGTCTGATCTGCCTGTGTGATCATGGCTTTCTCAATGTATTTATTGGTGCTGTCCTTTTTTCCTTCAGCAGAAACGACACTATTTTTAAAATCGATTTCTATATAATCGGCACGTAAACTAACATCAGTATAATCAACTGCAGCGCTATCGTAGAGAAATACTTTTTGAGCAATGAGATCAAAGAACATTGAATCCTGTGCGCTGTAGATTACAATATCTTTTAAGGTGGTACCTAGTTTAACTGTTTTAACATTTTTTGAAGTATCACCCTGCGGAATGGTATCACCTGCTGAACAGAAACCTTGAAGTGTACCTAAAAACAGCACGCTTATTAACAAAAAGCGTCTGAAAAGTACATGTTTCTGAGAGAGGCTATCCAAGGTTTGGCGGTATTTTTGCTTTATAGTATTAGAGTGGCCCAAAACTAAATAAAAAGACCCGCTCAGCGTTATTTAAATGGTGAGAAGAATTGCTAAAAATCCCTTTATTCTATTAACAGTTTCAGCATTCGTGTTGTTGCTGACCGCCTCATTTGCAACAATAATCAGACCAGATAGCAAAAAGATTAAAGTGGTATGTATTGATGCAGGTCACGGCGGAAAGGATCCCGGTTGTCATGGCGATCTTGTGAAAGAAAAAGACATTGCTTTGGCCGTTTCGCTTAAACTCGGGAAATATATAGAATCGAATTTTCCGGAAATTAAAGTTATTTACACTCGAACAACAGATGTTTTTGTTGAATTAAATGAACGTGCAGCGATTGCCAATCGTAACCATGCGGATATTTTTATTTGTGTGCATTGTAATTCAGCTTGTGTTCGAAAGAAAATGGCCAACGGAAAGTACCATGATGTGTGTAATGAAACGGCTCATGGTTCGGCAACTTATGTTATGGGTTTACATAAAACAGATGGAAACTTGGATGTTGCAAAACGAGAGAATGATGCCGTATTAATGGAAGATAATTATCAGAACAATTATAATCTCGATATTAATTCTGACGAAGCGGAAATTATATTCAGTACTTATCAAAATGAATACTTGGAAGAAAGTATGCGTTTTGCACAGCTTTGTCAGGAGCAATTTTCGAGCAATGCGGGTCGTGATAATGATGGTGTAAAGCAAGCAGGTTTTCTTGTACTATGGAAAACAAGTATGCCTTCCGTATTAATTGAAACTGGATTTCTTTCTAATCCTCAAGAGGAAAAATTCCTAAGTCTTGAAAAAGGTCAGAATCATATGGCTGCTTCTATTTTCCGAGCTTTTCGAAAATGGAAGGATGAATTAGAAGGAACTAGTAAAAAATATACCGACGAAATAGAAAAAATGAAACCTTATGAACCTGAAGTTTCGGATACCTCAGGACTGAGAAAAGCGGTGAATTATGTTAATCCTAAAGCGGGAACTAAACCTAAAATCGATTCCGTAGCAATTGTAATTCCGAAGGACACCGTTTCAGAAAAGCCTAAAATTGATTCTGAAATTATGCTCGTTCCACCCAACGTATTGACGGTGATTTATAGAGTGCAAATTCTTTCCTCGGATAAAATATTGAAGGATGGCGCATCTGAATTTAAGGGAGTAAAAGATATCTGGAAATATGAGTCAAAAGGAAGTTTCAAATACACTGCAGGTTCCTATAACACGCAAGGCGACGCAATAACCAGACAGAATGAATTGAAGAAAAAAGGTTTTACAGAAGCCTTTGTGGTTGCCTTTGATTCGAATGGTAAACGGCTAACACTTGATGAAGCTAAAAAGCTGACAGGAGGGAAGTAGTTGATTTGTTGGGTGTTATGCAATTTTCAAATTATTTTCTTCTCACTTCTCAAGCAGTATTTTTTGTAAATTTGCACTTCAATTGAATCGAAAAATTACCTGTGAAAATCACTAAAGAAATTAGAACCGGAATTGTTGTGGTGGTTGCTGTAGCAATTACAGTCTATGGCTTTAATTTTCTTAAGGGACGTGACATTTTCAATACCAATATAGATCTTTACGCTGTTTATTCTGATGTTGATGGTTTGACTTCAAACAATACAGTTCAAATCAATGGTTTTAAAATCGGAACTGTTCGGGATGTAAAAATGGATCCCAAGACCAATAAACTCATTGTGCATTTTATAGTAACTGACGATAATGCTATTCTAACAGATAGTTCATTTTGTGAAATTTTCAGTGATGGTCTATTAGGTTATAAAGCCATTCGAATTACAACTCATCCTGGTGGAAAGCCAGTAAAGGACAAAGACACGCTTATTGGTGGCAATGAACAAGGCATAAAGGATCAAGTTAGTGCGATGGTAATCCCATTAAAGAAAAAATTAGAGAGTCTTGTTTCTTCTGTTGATTCTGTTGTGCAGGTTTTTCAAGCGGTAATGAATCAAAATGCCCGTGAAGATTTAGTCGCAAGTTTTGCGAGTATTAGAAATTCACTTTCTTCATTTGAAAAGACTTCTTTTCGTCTTGATACAATGGTAGCTTCTGAATCAGCACGCTTTTCTGATATTCTTTTAAAGATTCAATCTATTTCAACCAACCTTGCAAAAAATAATGAGCCGCTAACTAAAGCCATTAATAATTTCGCAAATATCAGCGACAGCATTGCTAAATCACAATTAAAATCTGTGATTGACAGTGCTAGCTCAGTAATGGCAAGAACGGCGTTGATTATGGATAAAATTAATCGTGGTGAAGGAACAATTGGTTTATTGGTAAATGACAAAAAGCTTTATGATGGTCTAGTCAAATCAAATGCTGATCTGGACGCTTTGATTATTGATCTCACCGCTCATCCGAAACGTTATTTGTCAATTTTTGGTCGCGATAAAAAGAAAAAAACAAGTACACCACCTCCTCCTAAGCAGCCGTAATCAGTTTACAGACCGAACAGAGAATGGAATACATTACCAACATTGTTTTTGTTATCCTGTTTCTTGCAGGAGTCATCATCTTTACCATTAATGTTCGGAAAATTCGCCGCAATATTCTTATTGGTAAACCAGTTGACCGAAGTGATAATAAATCCATGCGATGGAAGACTTTATTTCGTGTGGCACTGGGTCAATCAAAAATGGTAACACGACCGCTTCCGGCAATCATGCACATTTTTGTTTACGTTGGATTTATCGTCATCAATATTGAAGTTTTAGAAATTATTGTTGATGGAGCAGTTGGAACACATCGTTTTCTTTCTTTCCTCGGCCCGCTTTATACATTTCTGATTGCAACTTTTGAAATTCTCGGCGCTCTTGTTTTTATTGGTTGTCTTGTTTTTTTTCTTCGCAGAAATGTTGCACACATCAAACGTTTGCGCAGTAAAGATTTAGATGGATGGCCTCGCTCAGATGCTAACTATATTCTCATTTTGGAAATGGCCTTAATGACTGCTTTTCTTTTTATGAATGCAGCTGATTTTCGTTTGCAGGGAATACATTTCTCACATTACAACATCAACCTTTCTCCAAATGCATTTCCGATTTCATCTCATTTATCTGAAGTATTTGGAAACGCTTCCATTCCTTCTTTGGTATTGACAGAACGTTTCACTTGGTGGTTTCATATTCTCGGTATTCTTGGCTTCATGAATTATTTACCGTATTCAAAACATTTCCATGTTATTCTTGCATTTCCGAATACCTACTATTCAAATCTGAAAGCAAAAGGAGAATTTACAAATCTGGATTCTGTCACTACCGAAGTAAAAGCAATGCTTGATCCTTCTTTTGTTCCACCACCTGCACCAGAAACTCCTTTGCGATTTGGTGCAAAAGATGTGCAGGACCTTTCTTGGAAACAATTGATGGATGCATATTCGTGTACAGAATGTGGTCGCTGTACTTCATCTTGTCCTGCAAATATTACTGGAAAAAAACTTTCTCCTCGTAAAATAATGATGGATACAAGAGATCGTTTAGAAGAAGTAGGAAAAAATCTGGATAAGAATAGCGGGAAATTTATTGACGATGGAAAATTTTTATTCGGAGATTATATTTCCGGAGAAGAAATATGGGCTTGTACTTCGTGTAATGCTTGCGTGCAAGAATGTCCTGTAAATATTGATCCCCTTTCAATCATCATGGATCTTCGTCGTTTTCAAGTGATGGAACAATCTGCAGCTCCGAATGAATTGAATATGATGATGACAAATATTGAGAATAATTCGGCGCCTTGGCAATTTTCTCAAATGGATCGTTTGAATTGGGCGAATGAAGAATAGTTATTAGCCAATAGTTATTAGTAAAAGACTGAAAAATAAAATGACTGATTTGAAATTAGTTGACATCGAAGAAAACGGAAAGAAAATTTCTCCTGTATTGCCTTCACATGTAAAAAATTTTCTCATCGATATTGACGGAACTATATGTGATGATATTCCAAATGAGGAACCAGAACGGATGATTGATGCAACGCTTTATCCTGAAGCATTGGTAACAATTCAAAAATGGTTTGAAGAAGGTCATGTGATTACATTTTTTACTTCTAGAACAGAAGAACATCGTGAAGTAACAGAAGCTTGGTTGAAAAAAAAAGGTTTTCAGTGGCATGGATTACTTATGGGAAAACCTCGTGGAGGAAATTATCATTGGATCGATAACCATATGGTGCGTGCAACACGTTACACTGGAAAATTTACTGAACTCGTGGAGAGAAATGAAATAATTCAAGTTTTTGAAAAATAATATTTATTCCCGTGGCTGAACCAATTCACGTACCGACAATGGCAGAAATGCTTGCTAAAGGCGAAACACCTGAAATTTTATTTTGGGTAGGTTGTGCAGGTAGTTTTGATGATCGTGCGAAAAAAATCACAAAAGCAATTATCCGAATTCTAGATCATGTAAAAATAAAATTTGCGGTTCTTGGAACAGAAGAAGGTTGCACTGGTGATCCTGCAAAGCGTGCTGGAAATGAATTTCTGTTCCAGATGCAGGCTATGAATAATATTACTGTGTTGAATGCTTACAACGTAAAGAAAATTGTAACTGGTTGTCCGCATTGCTTTAATACTATTAAGAATGAATATCCAGGACTTGGCGGCGAATATGAGGTAATACATCATACTCAACTTGTTCAGGAATTAATAGATGCTGGAAAACTAAAAGTGCAAGGTGGCGCATTCAAAGGGAAAAAAATAACTTTTCACGATCCTTGTTATTTAGGTCGTGCTAACAATGAGTATGAAGCTCCACGTTCTGTAATTCAGAATCTAGATTCAGAATTAGTAGAAATGAAACGCAGTAAACAAAATGGACTTTGTTGTGGTGCTGGTGGTGCACAGATGTTCAAGGAAGCCGAAAAAGGTGATAAGGAAGTTAATGTGGAACGTACAGGAGAAGCATTAGAACTGAATCCTGATGTGATCGCAACTGGATGCCCATTCTGTATGACGATGATGACCGATGGAGTAAAGCATTTCAATAAAGAGGAGAAAACAAAAGTGATGGATGTTGCTGAATTGATTGCAAGCGCAATAGATTTATAGCCAATTTTTAACCGACAAATAAGAATAACTGAGATGTTAAGTTTTAACGAAATGCCGAATCATTCTAAAGTCTGGATTTACCAGGCTGATAGAAATCTCACAGATATAGAAATTGCTGAAATGAAAAAGAAAGCAGCGATGTTTTTGTTGGAATGGTCTTCTCACGGAAACATGATGTTAGCAACCATTGATGTGATTTACAATCGTTTTGTAATTGTACTTGTTGATGAAAATGCCGCGAGCGCAAGTGGATGCGGTATTGATAAATCAGTTCGTTTTATTCAACAATTAGAGAAAGATTATCTCGTGAATTTCTTTGATCGCTTACTTGTAACTTTTCGTGATGAGAATAATATTATTCGAGGTACGAAACTTCAAGAATTCGAGCAGTTGGTTGAGAAAGGTGTTTTAACAGAAGATACTATTGTCTTTAACAATCTTCTTGGTACGAAAGAAGAAATGGCTACTAAATGGGAGGTTCCCATGAAAAAAAGTTGGCATGCAAGAATGTTGGTAGGATAAAACGATTTCAAATTTTCAGGTTACAGATTATAAATGATTGACTGAATTTCTAATTTGAAATCAGCAAATCAACCATCTGAAATCTACAAATCATTTTACTGTGGAGTGACGTCAATCTGATTTACAGGAATTAAATTCACCTTGTATTTTTTTACAATCATACTCATCAGCGGATCATTTTCAATTTTCGCCATGATGCGATCTGTTTGCATTGGGTCATATCCCATAACCATTTGATCAGTGAGATTTAAATAGTGGACGCTATAATAGAATCCCGCAATTACATAAGGTCCAAAAGGAGTTAGAGGAATATCAAAGTTGCTTCCAGAAATATTAAAAACTGTATTCGGCATATAGTCTGAACCTGTGGCCAAATCTTTTAAGGCAAGATAATATTGTGCTGCAGCAATACACGAAGACATTCTTGGATCAGACATGCAAACCAATCCTGCTAATGGTTTTTGTGTTTCTGCCTGCGCTAATAATGTTTCTTTTCGTAAACGTTCATTTCTACTGTGATCTCTAATGTAATGTTGTACTTGGTCCCACCATGGAGCGGCAGGTTCACCGCCATCAACTCTTATCAAAGCATGAATAGAATAATCCTGAATGCCGGCAGTTACTTTAATATCCAATGTTTTTAAATCTGCATCATTTCTGATTGCTTTTTCGAGTGCGGTACGCTGATTGCGTGGATGCGTTCTGAGCAAATCAATACTTTTTATCCAATCTCCTGCCAAATAGCCATCGTGATTGTATACATATTTCAAAAGTCTACGAATGTCATCGGCCGTTTGCACTTTGTAACTTTTTCCGTGATATTCAACAATTGGCTTTTCTGCAAGCAACATTTGTTCCAATTCAATTCCAAGTGAAGAGGCGTTCAACATACCACAATTTAAAGGCGAACCTTCGACGATATGTAAATCATGAACGTGCGAAATATATTCTTTACTGGAATTCTCAGTAAGATGTCCATGACTTTGAATGTGAACAAAAAAACGAACTGGGCGTTTTACATCCTGACTATTTCGTAATTCTTGTTCAATCGTACGTTTGATATCCATCACCACATCCGGCGTTACAAACGTTCCAGCAGCGCGTATGGTATGATAATCAATGTCAATTCCCTTTTGTCGCCATTCAGCAGACACATGACGAATGGCATCGATATGTATTTGTGATAAATCGCGGGCATCTGCGCAACCCAGAAGGATATGAACTTCGTGTTCGGTAGTTTTTGGCATCTGGAGCTAAATTATGGAATTTAAAAAGAAAATAGAACAGGAAGGTTAATGAATATTTTATTTTAGGAACAGGTCTAAAACGGATAAGGGTTGTTCAGGAGCGCGCCAACGGAAATCTTTTAAAAGTGCTTCCTTGGGAGGAAGATCGAGTGGGGGATAAAGTGTTGCTTCAGGATGATTGTAAAATGTAATGGATTGAACTTCTTGGTCCGAAATTTTAATTAATAAGCTACTGCAATCTGCTCTATTGACGCCCATGATCATGCCCTTGTCTTTTACATAATATAAGGTTTGGCCATTTCCTTCAACAAATATTTTATACAATTCATTTTTCGAAAAGTAACCTATCATTTTTTTTCCTTTAATCTGATTAAAGCGCGAACTATCTTCCTCGGAAACAATAAATGCATTGTTGTCCATATTTAATCGAAGGATTTCTCCATGACTGGTAATGATTGAAACCTTTTCAGCGGTTAATTGATTTCCACCCGACCATAAAACAGGATCTTGAAATAGCGTCATCGTTGAATCGCTGGAAGTCCAAGATAAAGAATCGCACTTGCCTTGAAGGTCGGTTTTGAAAAAACGTACATTATGATAACCTAAAACAATTCGTTGAGGTTCCTTTACAATAGTATCTAAAGGATCTTTTTTCTTATTCTTTTGTTTTACTTCGGTTGAATCATAAATAGTAATCGACTTCAATGTGTCTGCATGTAAAAAGAGAGAATCTTCCGTGAATGCCTGGATATATAAAGCGTTTCCTGTAATCAATGAAGTATTTGTATTCTCGTTGTGAACCGCAAGATCTCCTTTGATAGTAATTTTTTGTGTTGTGTCAATAATTTCAACATTCTTCATCGCCTTTCCAATTCCTATTTTCCGATTATACCAAATACTGTCTCCTTTTAAAATTTGATCTTTGGTAATGATATAGGCATTCTTTTGAAATTGACACACATCATTTTCACTATCATAAAAACCATTCTCGCAATAAATAAAGTTAGAATTGTTAGTTGCCTTTATTGTTGTTGGACCCAGAAAATAGGAAGTTTTTGAAATTGGCAAATAACGCAACGTGTCACATTTCATTACATATTCGGGATTAACCAAAACAACATTTTTTTTGAAGGTCAGTATTTTTCCTTCAGTGGAATAACTTCCAATTTGACTTGTTAATGTATTTTCTTTATTTATAATTTTTCCACCAGTAGAATAACTTGCTGTTTTTTCATTGAGATCATAAAGAATTGCATCGGTTGTCAAAGTCATATCCGCATCAATCATTCGAACATTCTTATTCAATTGTGCAGTACGTGCATTTCCATCATACTTCAATAAGTCTCCAAAAATATTAAGTGAATCACCTTGCCGAATATGTACATGGCCGAATGCATCGAGGGAATTCGCTTCAGTAAAAAAATGTGCGCTATCGCAAGTCATGACCATGCCCTGCTGTTCAAATTCAACTGCACCAATCAGTCGTTGAAATCCCGATTTACTTCCTTTTAAGGAATTGGCATGTTTAAGATTAATCTGCTTCCCTTTCTCAGGTGTTTGCGACCAGGCCGCTTTCGAAAGCAGAATAGAAAAAGCAAAAATAAAAATTGTTTTCAGTAGGTGCATTTCGGTCCAAGGGGACAATTATCATGCCCACACTTCATTTCTTAACAAAGTTTGTTTTCTGTCAGGACCAACCGAAACAATACTGATTGGGACGCCAGTTTCTCTTTCAATAAAGGCGATATAATCGTTTAATTCCATTGGCATTTCTGCAGCTGAAGTAGTTTGAGTAAGATCTGCTTTCCATCCTTTAAGATCGATATAGACGGGCTCAATTACTTTGTTTACGATATCGTATGGAAGTTTGTCCATTACTTTTCCATCAATTCTATAGGCAGTACAAACACGAATGGTATCGAAAATACTCAATACATCAGCTTTCATCATAATTAATTCTGTTACGCCATTAATCATGATTGCATATTTCAAAGCTGGGATATCCAACCAACCACAACGACGCGGTCTGCCAGTAGTAGAGCCAAATTCATTTCCTACTTTACGCATTTGTGTTCCTGGTCCATTTTCTTCAACTGTATCTAATAATTCTGTTGGGAATGGTCCACTTCCAACACGAGTGCAATAGGCTTTGAAAATTCCAATTACACCACCAATTCTTCCGGGCGCAATTCCTAAGCCTGTGCAAGCACCCGCACACATTGTATTAGAAGAAGTCACAAAAGGATAAGTTCCGAAATCAATATCCAATAATGATCCTTGTGCACCTTCGGCAAGTACTTTTTTTCCTGCAGCCAAAGCCTCATTGACATAATGTTCGCTATCAATTCTTGTTAATTCGCGTAAGGTTTCAATCCCTTCGAACCACGCTTTTTCATAGGGTGCTGGATCTTCATCAGCATTATGAAATTTCAAAAGTTCACGATGTTTTGCAACCAGCGTATTATATTTTTCTTTAAAATCAGAAGCGTCAATATCACCGACTCGCAAACCATTTCGTCCGGTTTTATCCATGTATGTAGGTCCGATTCCTTTTAACGTTGAACCGATTTTTTCTTTTCCTTTTGCAGCTTCAGAAGCTTTGTCTAACAAACAATGTGTTGGTAGAATAAGATGAGCTCTACGCGAAACAACAAGACGTTTTTTAACGTCAACTCCCATTTCTTTAAGCTTATCAATTTCTCTTTTTAGAACGGTTGGATCTATTACCACTCCGTTTCCAATCACGTTCATTGTTGTTTCGTGAAATATCCCGGATGGGATGGTATGTAGTACATGCTTAATGCCGTTGAATTCAAGTGTGTGACCGGCATTAGGCCCACCTTGAAAACGCGCAATAATATCATACTTGGGAGTAAGAACATCTACAATTTTACCTTTTCCTTCATCGCCCCATTGGAGGCCTAGGAGAACTTCTGCCTTCATATTTTTTTATTAAACATTAAATTTTGCAATTGCTTCTTCAGTTGTTTCGGTAACTGTAAAAACCGAGTTTAGTTTTGTTATCAGCAACAATTCCTGAACTTTTTTGGATACACCACAAATAACAAGTTCACCACCGTTTTTTCTGGATTTAGTTAGAACATTTATTAAAACATTCAAACCTGTACTATTCATGTATTTTAATTCGGACAATTCAAGAATAAAATTATGTTGACCCTCTTCAGAAAATTTTTGAACGTCATCAATAATTTTCTGACCTTCATTACGATCAATAAGTTCACCGTAAAGATTAAAAATTGCAATCGGTTGTTTCTGGACTAAGTTGTAAGTAAAACTCATGACAATCTTTTAGGTGATGTTTTTAAATTCTCGCAGGAACCTTTTGAAGCAAGGCTTTTGCAACGTCCGAAGAAATTCAGGGAGTGAGTTGTAATTTCGAAAGCAAGAAATTCTTCAGTGGTTTTTTTGATTTGTTGAATTCTGGGATCACAAAATTCAAAAACCTTATTGCAATCTTGACAGATCAAATGATCGTGTTGTTTGTAAGCGTATGCCTTTTCAAATTGAGCTTGATTTCTTCCGAATTGGTGACGGGTTACTAAACCACATTCCAATAATAATTCAATTGTATTGTAAAGGGTTGCTCGACTTACACGATACTTTTTGTTTTTCATAAAAACATAAAGTGACTCAATGTCGAAATGCCCGTCTTGCGTGTAAATTTCATCAAGTATAGCGAAACGTTCAGGAGTTTTGCGATGCCCGAGTTTTCCGAGATGTTCGGCGAAAATATTTTTAACGGTTTCTCGTATTTCCTGTTGTGGCATAGCTATCTTAAAAGCGAAGGCTAAAAGTACTCAAAAAGGATAGGAGGAAAGCAAAAAAGAACCTTGGAATGAGGGAAATAATCAACGGGTTAATAACAATTTCATACCCTCGTAATTGGGGCATTCTAATCCGGATTTATCCTTGAAACTGTCAATACGCCATTTACTTTTTTCAATT
The DNA here is from genome assembly GCA_038237845.1 of Bacteroidia bacterium. Classification (GTDB taxonomy): domain Bacteria; phylum Bacteroidota; class Bacteroidia; order Palsa-965; family Palsa-965. Next base: position 76,824 of record JBBRYH010000002.1, on the reverse strand, counting down.
TTTTCATCAGCTCCGTTAGGTGTTGTGCGTCATGAACAAAAAGCATAATCATACCATCAAAAATTCCATCATGCGTATCAAAGTTCAGTGAACGCATATTCACACTCAATTCATTTGAAATAATCTTGGTGACATTATTGACCAATCCAACTTCGTCAATTCCAGTAATTTTTATACCTGCTAAAAATGAAATTTGCTCTTGACCTGTCCATCTTGCTTTTACAATTCGATAGGCATAATTTGACATCATTGATAAGGCATTCGGGCAGTTTACCCGATGTATTTTGATTCCTTCCCCAATGGTAATAAATCCAAATACGTCATCTCCTGGGATAGGATTGCAACAAGGAGAAAGTTTGTATTCTATTTTTGTCAGATTATCGCCAATAACAAGTGCATCATCTCCGGCTTTTTTACCGCGCGTTTCCTTGATCACTTGTTCAAGTGTAGGCTCTGCTTTTAAAAGTTTTGGTTTATCTTTTTCCTTAATCCAGGTTTTAATGTGCTTTAAGGCGATGACACCAACTGCAACTCGATAAAACAATTCCTGAGGATTGGGTAAACGTAAAAATGTTTGAAAATCATTTATGTTTTTAACTGTAAAATCGATTTTCTGGTGATCAAATTTCCGCTCTAATATTTCTCTTCCTTCTTCTGCAACTTTTCGTTTTTCCTCTTTTAAAGCATTTTTAATTTTAGATTTTGCACGTGCTGTAATAACATATCCCAACCAATCTTCTTTTGGAGTTTGTTTTACAGAAGTTAAAATTTCAACTTGATCACCGCTTTTCACCTGGTGACTGAGAGGAACTAATTTATGATTCACCTTTGCGCCAATGCATTTTTCACCAACCTTAGTATGAATCTCAAATGCAAAATCCAATGCAGTTGCACCAAAAGGAAGTGTGCGCATTTCTCCTGAAGGAGTAAAAACAAATATTTCTTCAGCAAAGAGATTTAATTTAAAATCATCAATAAAATCCAATGCATTATCCTCTGGATTCTCCAACATCTCTCTGATTTTCCGCAGCCACTCTTCCAACTGATTTTCCTTACTTTCTGTGCCGCTCACTGAATCTTTATATTTCCAATGTGCTGCATAACCTTTCTCAGCCAATTCATCCATTCGTTCAGTACGAATTTGAACTTCAACCCATTTTCCTTCAGGGCCCATCACTGTAGTATGCAAGGATTCATATCCATTTGCTTTCGGAGTAGAAATCCAATCTCGAAGGCGATCAGGACTTGGATGATAAAAATCAGTTACTATGGAATAAACTCTCCAACAATCAGCCTTTTCGATTTCTATTGGAGTATTTAGGATAATTCGAATTGCGAAAATGTCAAATATTTCTTCGAATGGAACACCTTTGAATTTTATCTTATTATAGATTGAAAAAATACTTTTCGGTCTTCCGATTACTCTCACCTTAAAACCTTGTTCCGCGAGAATTTCATTAATTGGTTGAATGAATTTCTGGATGAATTTTTTTCTTTCTGGTTCTGTCTCTTTTAGTTTTTGTGAAATGTCATCATAGATTTCAGTTTCCGTAAATTTCAAACCTAAATCTTCTAACTCCGTTTTGATTTTATTTAATCCAAGTCGATGTGCAAGCGGACCGTAGAGATAAAGTGTTTCAGAGGCAATTTTCAATTGCTTGTCACGCTTCATGGATTCCAACGTTCGCATATTGTGCAAACGATCGGCCAACTTTATAAGAATAACACGAATGTCATCGGAAAGGGTCAACAACATTTTACGGAAATTTTCCGCCTGCAAAGAATTTGTTTGTGTATCAAAAACTCCTGAAATTTTTGTGAGTCCGTCAATAATTTTTGAAACGGTCTCTCCGAACATTCCCTTAATGTCATCGAGTGTAATTTCAGTGTCTTCTACAGTGTCATGTAATAATGCACAGACAACAGAAGTTGTTCCTAGTCCAATTTCTTCTGCACAAATTTGCGCTACAGCAATAGGATGGTAAATGTAGGGCTCGCCGGATTTACGACGCATATCCTTATGCGCTTCAAGAGCAACGTCAAAAGCTTTACGTATGATTTCTTTATCACCTTTTTCAAGTTTTCGCTTGCAGGCTTTCAGCAACTCTCGGTATCGACTTAATATTTCTTTACGCTCGAGTTCAAGATCTATTATCGGGGCAGCATCTTTTTCAGCCATGTTTGTCCGGATATATTCGGATTAATCAAGGATGAAGTTACGCAAAATTTCAGCTATGCGATGTAGGAGTACTTGGGAAAAACTACATTTCTTAAAATGTATAATCAGATTTTATTTCTGACTTTATTTCCGTCGCCTTTTGGTTGATCTTCTTTTGGACTTTTGTAAAAGTGCCAACCGATACTCGTTTGCAATTCATATTTATTACCAGCAAATGGACTATTTAAATTAGGCTCATCCATAAAAGGGAAATAAAATGGTATTACAGCACGAAAGTCAAGATAAAGATGTTGTTTAATTAAGGCAAACTGCCAACCCACATGCGTTCCTGCTCCAAAAGTATTAAAATGATTTATTCCGGAATAGGAATACCGCATTTCATCAATCTCAGATTTATAAGTAATGGTTTGAGATTCGACAATCTGAGAATAAATAGCCTCCACTCCAAAATGCAATCCTGTTTGTGGTGCTCTACCTAAAGTGTCATTTCTTCTTAAATAGACGGTAAAACCAAGACGAGCCTGTTTTACTTTATAGGTGGAATTGCAACTTTCTAAATACGTATTCGGTGGTTCTATCGCAGGAAATATTGTTTGGCTAGCTTTTACTTTTTGAACGGCAATATTATCGTCCACCTGATTTGCATTGATAGACTGATTGTCAAAACCTTTTCCAATTCCTCCGCTAACATTAAAACACATTTTTCGAATGCCTAAATCATATCCCAACATGTAAATGTCTTTACCCGTAAATTTAGCATAATGAAATTTTACAATATGAGCCACATTCTGCGAAACCAGAATACTTGAAAAAAGTAAGAATAGGATTAAAAGTAAATTGCGAAATTTCATATTCGAGGTCAGACCTAAATATACTAAAACAAGTTTAAATGAGTCAAGTAGACGTGTAAATACAGAAGAACTATTTCTTCAATGATTTGAAACTTTCTAAAACTTCCTGAAAAACACCTTGGTAATTTAAGAATTGACCTGCAACATTATTTGGGGATTCACAAGTTAGAAACCAGACATTATCTCGGTTAAGAAGAATTGCATATAGGAAACCTATGGTACCCGAATCATCAGAATACATTCCGAATCTTCTGAGGACTTGACACGAATCCTGTTCGTAAAAAATTTCATTTACGAGTTCAACTCGATCAGCATTTTCATGCAAGTTTTGTATTTGCATTTGACCTAATTTTTCAAGATTGTCACCTTTTTGAAGCTGTTCGTGTCGAATACTAAAATGGGCTAACGTGGTTGGTGATTTATCCTTTAACGTTTTTGAAAAGGCAATAATGCCAGAGGTCTCATTGGAGAATTCTTCCTTCCAATTTTTAGGATAGGAGAAACTCGCTCCCAAATTCTTTGACGAATAAACCACAAAATTAAAATCGGAAGAATCCAGTTTATGAATTGCCTTGCCTTTTGAAAAGTGATATGCGCTAATTGCATTTCCATTTTCATCAAATTTTATCCAGGGACCAGAAACTTCATTTTCTAAGTAATTCCCTTGTTGAAGAATTTTTCCGTTTTTTGAAAATAGAAAAAAGTCAGCTTCGTTTGTTTTTTTTCTGTGAATAATTTCTAATCTTCCGGAATCTGTTTCAATGGAAATAATGGAGGAGTCGATTTTACTAAGGGAGTCATTTTTGCTGATTATTGAGTTATCAGAATGACAAGAATTTCCAAATAAAAGCATCAGAAACCAAAAACAAAAAACAAAAATATTTTTCATTAGTACTAATCTTTCGCAGGTAAAACTGTTGATGAACATTCGCCGAACCCGATGCGAACGCCATTCTTTTCAGACCATCCTCGAATAATTACTTTGTCTCCGTCGTTGATGTATTTTCTTTCTGTTCCATCAATAAGTTTTAATGGTTTTGTTCCGCGCCAAGTAATTTCCATCATCGATCCATACGAACCTTGATCAGGTCCACTTATAGTCCCTGATGCCATCAAATCACCTACATTAATATTACAACCATTTACTGTATGATGCGCTAATTGTTGTTCCATTGTCCAATACATATATTTATAATCAGACTTTGAAACGACAGTTTCTTCATTTTTGGAATTACCAATTGACACTTCCAAATGAATGGCAAGATTTTTTTCTCCTGAATATTTTAAATATGGAAGAACTTCAGGTACTTGTTTGTATCCAGCTTCACGAAAAGGTTCTAATGCTTCCAAGGTAACTACCCAAGGTGAAACAACGGAACAAAAGTTTTTTGCTAGAAATGGCCCGAGTGGAATATATTCCCATCCTTGAATATCACGCGCGCTCCAGTCATTAAATAAAACCATTCCGAAAATAAATTCATCAGCATTTTCGGTCGAAATTGAATCGCCCATTTTGGTAGATTTTCCAATAATAAATCCGGTTTCTAATTCAAAATCTAATGCCTTAGTAGGTCCAAATGAAGGGATGTTAGCATCTGGCGCTTTTGTTTGTCCTTTTGGTCGATAAAAAGATCCTCCGTTTACAATAATTGAGGATGATCTTCCATGATATCCTACTGGTATATGTTTCCAATTTGGCAGTAATGCATTTTCGGGGTCGCGTAACATCAATCCCATGTTGGTTGCATGATCTATGCTAGAATAAAAATCGGTATAATCTCCGATATGTATGGGCATTAATAATTCAGCATCTTTCATTGGTATTAAACAAGTATCCCTTGCTGAAGTTTGACTTTGTAAAGCCTTGTTTTTCTCATCCAATAATTCGGAAATTCTTTCGCGAACACTAGACGTAATCGATTTTCCCAAAGCAATAAATGGATTCAGCGTTGATTGAGAAAAAACTTTTTTATCAAAGCGAATTGCATCAAAATATCCGAATTCAGCTACAGCATTAAGATCTAAAATCTGATCACCAATAGCAACACCGACTCTAGCACTTCTTTGTGAACTACAAAAAATACCAAAAGGTAAATTTTGAATTGGAAAATCTGAATTGACGGGTACGTTTACCCATGATTTTAATTTTGGATCGTTTGCCTTGCTCATAATTGAATAGTGATAATTTGAGGCAAAGGTAGCAAATGAAAAGAGTGAACACGGTAACACTTTATTTTACAACTTTTAGCCACTAATTAATATCAGCAAGTTTTTAAAACATTGTTCATTTCATATTTAAAATACATCTTTTTTTGACTTGTTTACCTTCTCATAATGTGCTATATTTGAAAACTTTATGAAAAAATTAATCATGAAAAAAATTACCCTTTTCTGCGCCCTTTTTTTGGCCTCAATATCAATGTTTTCTCAGGTAACTATTGTTTACCATGAAAATTTTGAGCTAGCCGATTCTGTTATTTCTAGTGGAAATCCAACTTGGACTCCTGATTTGACTTTGCATGCACAAGGACTTGCAAGTTATAAGAATCAGGTTGCTTCTGCTGATACTTCATGGTTGACAACAACTGCGTTCAATACAACTGGAAATTCAAGTATTGTTCTAGAATTTGATCAGATCTGTAAAATTGAATTTAATGATTTCGCAAGAATTCAGGTTTCGAACGATAACGGAGTAACATGGAATTTGGTTACCTATACTTCCTATTTAGGAACGGCACCTTTTCAGGCATTGGGAAATCGATTTGCATCTTCAGCATATGCAATTTGGGCACCCGGTAATAACGCTGCTGTCCCGAATGCAACCTGGTGGAAGCATGAAACTTTTGATATTTCTGCACTTGCAGGAAACGCAGCGCAAGTTAAAATCCGTTTTAAATTGTACGATGGAAATGCTAATGGAAACGTTGGTAATTATGGATGGCTTTTAGATGCATTAAAGGTCACAGCATCTCCAAGTGAACTTACGCCCCCGCTTATTTTTCAACTTCCAGCACTTTATAGTGGAAACGTATACAATTTAGGTCCCTTTACTATTAATGATAGCATTACGGATGCAAGTGGAATTGCATCAGCTACATTATTTTATACGCTTAATAATGGTCCGCAACAAAATGTTGCCATGACAAATGTTTCTGGAAATCATTGGATGGGTTTAATTCCTGCTGCTGCAGATTCAGATACAATTTGTTATCATGTTCAGGCTTTTGATGCATCACCTGCAGCCAATACGGCACTTCTTCCAGTTTCGGGTTGCACACAATTCGTTGTGCATGCAGGAATCACCTTCCCGTTTTTTGAAAATTTTGATGGCTCATCTACGTTTACAGTTAATAACGTTTCAACTACTTCACTTTGGCAATTAGGTGCGCCTGCTTTTGGTGCAACAACCGGTTCACATTCTGCACCGGATGCATGGGATATTAATCTTACCACTGCATATGATAACAACGCAAATTGTTTTTTAATTACACCTGTTTTTGATTTTACAAGTGCCGTAAATGCAAAATTAAGTTTCTGGCATAATTATAATTGCGAATCCTACTGGGATGGTGTTCGTGTTGAGTATACGCGTGATGGAAATACATGGAGTGTTCTTGGAACCATGAATGATACACGAGCTACCAACTGGTATAATTTTGCAACCTTGTCTTCAAGTGGACTTCCGGGTTGGGCAGGAAACAGTGCGGGATGGATTAAATCTACTTACCGTTTAGATACTTTAAATAATGAAGTAGGTCCTGTTCAATTCCGTTTTGTATTCACCTCGGATGCTTCGGTTATTTATGATGGTTATTCTATTGATGATTTCTTAATTGCACTTCCTTCACCACAAGATGCTCAAATGGAAACGATCGTTGCACCTGACATTTCTTCTTGTCTGCCGCAAGGAAATATTCCTTTGACCGTTTCTTTTGAGAATGTTGGTTTGAATAATATTGTAGGACCAATGAATATCGGATACATTCTTGACAATGGAGCACCGGTAATTGAGCAATGGAATGGAACCTTAACTCCGCTTCAATTTTCCAATTATACATTTACAACTTTATTGAATAATACAGCTGGTGTTCATTCATTGAAAGTTTTTACTGCACTAACAGGAGATGGATTTATTCCTGATGATACAGTAATTGTTTCCTATAGCACTGCTGCAGGCGTTACTGTTCCATATGTAAATGATTTTGAAAGCGGACCTTCAAGTCTTACTGATTTCTGTTTGTTAAATACTGGACAAGGTCGTGTTCAACTTTCATCTGCTGCAGGAAATGCAAGTAGCGAAGGTTTAGCATTTGATGCTACAAGTTCTTTGGACTGGGATTTCGGTTCAGATACAATAATTGCTTCGCCATTTTATATTTGGGATCAGGCGCGTTGCGATCAGCAGCTTGCACAAGGAAGGTTGATTGTTAATACAACTGGTTATACTTCACTCGTTCTTGAATTTGATACAAAATTATTGTTTCAATACTCAAATGAATACACCAACTTCCGCGTAAAAGTGAATGGAACAATGATTACCCCACATTTACAACCGAATCTTGCGAACTCAACTTACGATACTTACCGTTATATGTTGACTTCCTTCCTTCCTTCACCTTATCTAATTATTGATTTTGAATCCAAGGTTACTTATGATATTCCGAATACAGGAACAGGAATATTCCTTGACAATATTCATATTTATCATCCGGATAGTGTAGATGCTGGCATAACACAAATTGTTCTGCCTCAAGCGCAATCCTTGGCTAACACAGCAACCACAGTTATTGTGAAAATTCGCAACTTCGGTATTGATACGCTTACTTCAATTCCAGTTGCTTACCGTGTTGGACTCAATCCTGCTGTAAATGGAACATGGTCAGGAACGTTGTATCCGAATGCAACTACTACTTATACTTTTACACCGACGTATATTTCGCCAACAGGTGCATATAGCCTTTGTACTTGGACCGGATTAGCACTTGACACAAATAATTTTAATGACACACTGTGTAAGTCATTATTTGGAATGCCTGTATTTACAGTGCCTTGGTCAGATAATTTTGAAGGACCGCAAAACTTTGTAGCTGTGACGAATACAACACCATCTTGGCAATTGGGAAATCCAGCTGCACCTTTAATTACAGGAACACATAGTGGTACAAATGCATGGGAAGTAAATCTAAATGGTCCTTACGCCAATAATGCAAATGAATATTTGTATTCTCCATTCTTTGACTTCTCTGCAATTTCAAACGTTGAACTTCGATTCTGGCAATGGTACAGTTGCGATAATTTCTATGATGGAGGTCGAATTGAATATAGCAATGATTTTGGTGCTACATGGATTGTATTAGGTGTTCAATTTGATCCATTAGCTACAAGCTGGTACAATCAATCTTATCTGCAATCATCAACTCTTCCAGGATGGAGTGGAAATGGCGGTGGTTATTTCCAGTCGAAATATAATCTTGCAATGTTTAACAACTATCCAACACCAATTCAATTCCGATATATTTTTAATTCTGATGGAAATGTATTTACTGCAGTTGATGGTTGGGCAATTGATGACTTCGAATTATTTGTTCCAATTGATGCTGCGACGAATACTATAACTTTTGGAAATGTGTCGCCGCTTCCATTACCAGGAACGGACAATGTGAAAATCAATTTCAAAAATACGGGTACCATAGCAATTAATGCTGCTAATGTAACTTTGAAAATTGACAACACTATTATTGTTACAGACCCATTAACTTTTGGACCAGCACTTGCACCCGGTGCAACTCAGAATCATACTTTTTCTTTGCCATGGAATACAGCTTCACCTGGTCTGCACACGATCAAAATTTGGTCTAGCGCACCTAATGGTTTGGTAGATACAAATCATTCAAACGATACAACAACATGGGTTGTTTCGGTCATGGATACATTTGCAACTTATCCTTACTGTAATAATTTTGAAATCGGTAATGGAATTCCTCCATTGACAACGATGAATGCTTTAAGATTTACGAATTCAAATTCCGATTTTGTACAAGGAACACCGGCAAAAAATATTATCAATGCTGCGCATGGTGGAACACAATGTTGGATGACGGGCTTACAACAGAATTATCTACGCAATGATTCCACAGCATTTTTCCTTCCTGTATTTACAGTTGATACTATTAATTGTTATCATCTTGAATTCTGGAATCGTTACATGACGGAAGCAAATAAAGATGGTGGAGTAGTGGAGTATTCGTTTAACTTGGGCAACACCTGGACTCAATTAGGACTTCCTCTTGAACCGAATTGGTACATTAGTGCAACTGCAACAGGACTTGGAAACGGATGGCAGCCAAACTTTGGTGGAACTTCGAATGGATGGATTCAACAGCAACACGATATTCGTTTTTCACAAGCTGGTCAGGTAATTTTCAGATTCCGTTTTGGAACTGATAATTCCATTGAAACAGAAGGATGGGCAATTGATGATATTTGTTTCCAACGAAATCCTCCTTGTGTGTTGAGTGTTCCTGAACTGGCTACTGCAGATGGATTAAACATGGTTGCTTATCCGAATCCTGCTGGAACTTCTTCGATGTTACAATACAACTTGCCTTCAAACGGTAATGTGATTATTACTTTGCACGATATGTTGGGAAGGACAATTAATTCCTTAGAAGAAGTCCAGCAAATGGGGTTAAATGTGTGGACTGTTGATGTTAGCACGCTGCCAGAAGGTGTTTATTTCTACGAACTCACTTTCGGCGATCACAAGATTGTTAAGAAAATGGTAGTCAGTCACTAAATAAGACCGAATTTTAAAAAAGGCGATTCAGAAATGAGTCGCCTTTTTTCATTTAAAGAACTGATAGTCAAGTTTTTGTTAAAGTGAAAATGCATAATCTTTAAACAACAATCACTAATAACCAATTTCTTTGCGAAGTGGTGTATCTTTCCAATTGAAGACCGTTATACTAGTAAATTAAGTAAGTTGCGATGCGGTCAGTAACACTTAACCCCCCGACTATGGAGGGTATCTCGAAGTATCATGCCACCAATGAGGATATGCTAAATGAGCAGGTTCTGGTGGAAAGTGCCAGGAAAGATCCTGAGCAGTTTAAAGGTTTGTATAATAAATATTACGAAAGGATATTCCTGTTTGTTTGGCAGCGCGTTGACGATAAAGATTTGGCACATGATGTTTGTTCACAGGTTTTTTTAAAGGCAATGACAAATTTGCATAAGTATGAATTCAAAGGTGTTCCATTCGCTTCTTGGTTATACAGGATTGCGAAAAGTGAAGTGTATACTGCTTTCAGAAAGGAACAAACTAAGCGGACAGTGAATATGGATACCGCTGGATTAGGCGAAATGGTGGAGGAAATGGTGGAGGATAAATACGAACCTTATATTGAAATATTGAAAGAGTCGGTAACTGATTTGGAGGAGGACGATATGCAATTTGTTGAGATGCGCTTTTTTGAAAAACGTGCATTCAAAGAAATTGCTGACATTTTCGGGATCACAGAAAATAATGCTAAAGTGAAAACATATCGCATTTTAGAAAAACTCAAAAAAATTCTTTTGGAAAAAGTGCGTTTGAAAAATCTTAATAAAGCAACAGGAACAAACGGATAATATTTATTTGCATTCTATCGCCATGAAAAAATATAAAGTCAATATCGATCGCCAAAAACCTTCTTCGGAAGAGATTTTGTCAGGTCGTAATTTCGACGAATTACTAAAGCAGTATAATGCTGCACCAGGAACAGTGATTAAAAAACCATTCTGGAAATCTGGCTGGTTTCTTGGATCGATGGCTACTGTTGTAGTAGTTGTATGTGGAGTTTTTATTTACAAGGGACTTCCTAATACAAACAATTCAAAAAAATCAACATCTCCTAATGTTCAAACGAATACAGTTTTAATTTCCGATTCAACCAATCCTATTAATTCTAGTAATTCACAAATAGTTAGCTCAAAAAGAAGAGTTGCTCCTCCAATAAAAGGTCTAATTATTAAAAATCATTCTTATAATGTCAGTTCGACAAGCGGAGGGACATTTACTCATCTCAATGGAACAAAAGTAACATTCCCTGCAAATGCATTTGTTGATGAAAATGGAAATGTTGTTTCTGGAAATGTAAATATTCAATATAGAGAATTTCGTAATCAAGTAGATTTTTTCCTTTCGGGAATTCCGATGCAATACGATTCTGCGGGACAGACGTATCAATTCGAATCTGCAGGCATGATGGAAATTACTGGGTTTATTAATGGTAAAACTGTTTATCTAGCCAAAGATAAAAAAGTGAAAGTTGAGTTTGCTTCGAAAGAATCAGGAGTAAAATATAATCTATACAGGTTTGATACGCTTGCAGGCAATTGGAATTATTTGGGAAAAGATAAGCTAACTCCTGTGAAAAAAGATTCTTCCATCATTACAAACCCTAATGTAAATCCATTTTGGGAAGAACATATACCAAGTCCTCCAAGTGAACCAATCAAACCAGTGAAAGTTGATTTAACGAAAAATCGTTTTACTGTTGCAATTGATCCAAAAGAATTTCCTGAGATGCAGGCATATGAGAATATGATTTTTATGGTGGATGAAAAGACCCAGAAGTTTGATGTAAAATGGTACAATGTAACCTGGGAATCTATAAAATTATCCTATGGAAATGGTTTGAATAAATATAAATTGGCATTGGCAAAAGGGAATGAAGTGATAATGTTGGATGTATATCCTGCACTTGATGAAAAGTCTTATGCAATTGCGTTAGAGAAATACAATAAGGAATTCGCTGATTATTCTAAAAAGTTGGGTGAGTATAATGCTTATTTGGATTTCAAGAGTCGACAAATTATTACGGCAAATTACGTTCAGGGTAATCCCACAAATCAGGCAACTGCAAATAAATTGGTAAATCTGATTCATGTATTTGAAGTTTCTGAATTTGGTATTTATAATACTGATTGCCCGTCTTCTTATCCGCAAGGAGGTATTATTGTTTTAAACTTTAAAGACGATGGTAAGACCTATACTGAACAATTTGCGAATTTGTTTTTGGTTGACAGAAATAAAAAAGCTTTATACAATTATCATTATGCGCAATCTTTAGCAGGCTTTCATTTTAATCCAAAATCCTCTAACATTATTTGGGCTGTTAAAGACGGTAAATTATTTTATGCTGATAACGATCAATTATCAAAACTTCCTTCTGTTGGTTCGGGGACAGTTAGTTTGAAACCCGTTGAGAAGGAATTCAAAACCGCTGAAGAGATGAAAGCATTTTTCAAAATTGGGCAGGATCTTTAATAAATTCTTGCGGCGATGAAGACCTTAATTGTTTTATTTTTTAGTTGTATTGTAATTTCTGTAATTGCGCAGGATACGATCCCAAAAGTAGCGGAGATTCCTCAAGGAATTATTTACGTCCGTAAATCCAATATTATTCCCTATGTCAAAGTAGAATATAAATATTATCTCTCGAAGGTGAGTATGGTAAGAGAAAATAAGACTGTTACTGATCCGATTGCGGGAAATATTATTGAAGTAGACAATGTGCCGGTTTTTGATTCCACAGTATATTCACCGAAACTTAAACGTGTTTATCCGAGAGAAACACAATTGCTTTCAAAATTGTTTGTCGAAAACATGAATTTTAAATTTAACGCAAATGATACTCCTCGAGTTGATACATTGGTTATCGGAATGTGGATCGATTCAAAAGGCAGAATAAAGCGTGTATTAGATGATCCAGAATACACATTTAAAATGTCAGATGAGTTGGTGAAAGAATTAACTCGTACAAGTCAGCAGATTTCTATTTGGGGTGATGCAGGAGGATATTATGAAAAGAAAAAATTATTCAGAAAATCTCCACTAATTCTAGAAAGTTATTATTGTGAAGTATTTGTAATTGTCTCTTCTTATCCATTGCTTGTAGAACAAAAAAATTCGAGATATGCGCCTTTTGATTATCCACTCAATTCACCACCATTGGATGAGCAGCAAAAAAAATCAATGGAAAAAAATACTAATGTTCCTTCTGAAAAATAGTTAATCGTTAATATTCAATCTTAATCTTAATTTTGTGAATGCGTTTCAACTGCGGAGTGAAACTTAAACTTCCTTTTTTGTTTTTCCTTTGTTTGTTTACATTAAAAGTGTTTTCGCAAAGTCGCGATTCTATTCCTGCAGGAGTAATTGTTGTTCACCGTGCTCCTGTCTCTGCTTCCTTCAGCGTTCAAATGACAGTTATTTATCGGGATAATAAATCGTATCGAAAACAAATAACGGAGATTTCTACACAACAAATTGTATTTACAGATTCTGTAAGAAATGCCTTTGCACCAGTTCCAATTCGAGAAGGATTGAATTCTGATAATGGTTTTGATTGGATTGGATACATCAGCGAAACAAATTATTCATTTGCCTGGGCTGATTCTGTTCGGTCTGATAGTGCAAGATTTATTTTTTCGGTAGATAAAAATGGTTTTGCAACATGTGATAAGATTCCAATTCTACATCAGGATTCTACAGGTGAAATATTAGAAAATGTTTGTTATTATTATTTAGGTAAACTTTCAAAATGGCAACCGGCAAGAAAAGCAAAACGATTAGGTGGTAAACAAGAACATCCTAACACGAAACGCGTCGCGAGTTTTGCTATCATTACCGTGACTGCATTTGATGCCAACAAAGGTAAATTGATGCCGATTGAAATTGTACCCAAATAAAAAAGGCTTAAAAAATTAATTCCAAGCCTCTTTTAGTTTTATTGAAAGATAACTAATAGGCAAATAATTTATACGCCTTCATAATTTTATTCACCTCTTTTTTAACAGCAAGAATTTTTGTTTCATTCTCGTGATTCATCACTACCTCATCAATCAAATCAACGATTTTTGGAATTTGTTTTTCTTTAATTCCACGGGTAGTAATTGCGGGTGTTCCAACACGAATTCCTGAAGTAACAAATGGGGATTTGTCATCAAAAGGAACCATGTTTTTATTTACAGTTATATCTGCTTTTACCAAAGCATTTTCAGCCTGTTTACCAGTAATATTTTTTGTTCTGAGATCAATTAACATACAATGATTTTCAGTACCTCCAGAAATTACATTGTATCCGCGATCCATAAATGCATCTGCCATGACAGAAGCATTCTTTACTACTTGAACTGCATATTTCAAGAAACTTTCTGAAAGTGCTTCTTCAAATGCAACAGCTTTAGCAGCAATGACATGTTCTAAAGGTCCGCCTTGTGTTCCTGGGAAAACAGCCGCATCTAATAATGCTGTCATTGTTTTGATTTCTCCCTTTGGTGTTTTTAACCCCCATGGATTTTCGAAATCTTTTCCCATTAATATCATTCCTCCACGTGGTCCACGTAAAGTTTTATGTGTTGTAGTTGTAACAATATGACAATGCGGCATCGGGTCATTCATAATACCTCGTGCAATCAAACCTGCTGGATGAGAAATATCAGCCATCAATAATGCGCCAACACTATCTGCGATTTTTCTTAAACGTACATAATCCCAATCGCGTGAATATGCAGAAGCACCACAAATAATTAATTTAGGTTTTTCTTTTTTCGCAGTCTTCTCTACGTTATCATAATTAATTAATCCGGTTTCTCTTTCTACTCCATAAAAAGAGGGAGAATAAAGTTTACCTGAAAAATTTACTGGAGAACCATGCGTTAAATGGCCACCGTGTGATAAATCAAATCCGAGAATTTTATCTCCTGGTTTTAAAACAGCTAGCATTACAGCAGCATTGGCTTGAGCACCTGAATGCGGTTGTACGTTTACCCATTCTGCATTAAACAATGATTTTGCACGATCAATAGCTAACTGTTCTGTTTGATCGACAATTTCACATCCACCATAATATCTTTTTCCTGGTAGCCCTTCAGCGTATTTGTTGGTAAGCACCGATCCCATTGCTTGCATCACTTGTGCACTGACAAAATTTTCAGATGCGATTAATTCAATTCCGCTGGTCTGGCGATGCAGTTCTTTTTTAATTAAATCGAATATTACGGTGTCCTTTTTCATATTTGTATAGATGAATAACGTGGGCAAAAGTAAGAAAATCTTCGGCCATTATGCCTTACGACGCATAGCCAGAAAAGAAGCCAATAACATTACCAATAGGGCAGGAGTTTCGGTTAAGCCAGCTAAAAATCTAGCCAAATCGTAAGTGGTTTCACGGTTTCCTGATAATGAACCTGCAAGATAAAAGAGTAAGCCTGCTCCAAATGTAATCGCATAGGCAAGCCATGTGATTTTTACAAGATTTTTATCGTTGAACCATAATCGAATAATTGTAGCGGCTAAAAATCCAAAAAATGTTGTGAAAAATAGTGTTAAAGGCCATTTCGCATAATAAAGAGTCGGATAACTCAAAGAGGATAGCCATTGCAAGGATGAAGCAACATGCGAATCAATATCGTGATAAAAGGTAACTCTGCTTTGTTCGTTTATATTGAGGAAAAGAAATTCCCTGAAGAAACCAGTCGCAATGTAAGCCACAAGAAGAATTGCGATGAAGATTTTGCTTCTGATTTCTTTTGTCATGACTTAGGAACGTTTCCTTTGGTAGAAAATTTCTTAATCCAAATTAACCAAAGCAGGAATAGAAATCCATACATAAATATCTGCCAGAGATAAGTATGATTAAATTCAAGCCAATTCGGTTTTTTTAAAACAATAATACATAAACTGGTTATGCGAATAATATTCATGGTGTGAATTGCAGTAATTCCAACCGGAATAAACCATAATTTATGTTTCCAGCTTCCTGGATAGGCTAGGATAAAACTGAAAAATAAAGCGAAGAGTGAGATTCCATTACAGGGATCTCCAATCCAAAGCCCGTGTGTTCCATCGATGCCAAGAGTTCGAATGGTTGCGTTATCACCTGTAAACGTTTGGAAATTCATTTTCTCGAGTAGGAAAATTGCCCATTGAGAAGAGTCGTTAATTACAAGTGTATCTAGTTTTCCCCAAGGATGAAGTAGCCATTCATACAACATCATCCAGGATAAATAAATACCCAGAAAAAGGATTACAAAAAGAAGGATACGACGTTCAGGTGATGAAAGCTTCATCAAAGAATCATTCAGCTGTGCGTGCTCGGAGAGTTTTGATCAATGCGTAAGCACCAAATAAAATGGCAGCACCTACTACATAAATGATCCCGGAATTAACAGGAACACATGGAGGAGGCCAACATGGCGGACCTCCAACTGGTGGAGGAGGAGGTGGCGGTTGTGCATGACCGGTTTGAATGCTAATCACAATTAGCAAAACTGTTGCTGTAAGGAGAAAATATTTATTGAATTTCATTTGCAGATTCAATTTCAGTAGTAAATTTTCTTTGTGACAATTTCATCACCTTTTGCAATCTTAACAAGATAAATACCATGCGCACCAGGACTGTCAAGTGCAATAGTTTCATTTGAAACTGTCATTCCTTTTGGAATTGATACTTCCTGTCCCGCAACATTTAAAACAGTAACCACGACATCAGTTAGATCTTCAAATCCAAATTGTACAAGAATGTTTCCATTGTTTGTAAACACTCTGGTTGAAGCATCTAAAGAAGCTGCAATGCCTTGTTCATTCAAAGGACAATTTCCATCGCGCTCAAAGCGTAAAATGAAATCATGTTTTTCGCCAGCTCCATTTGCATTAAAGGAATAAGTATCATGTGCACGTAAATCTGTTTTTTCGCCAGAGGTAACATCAATCAAAGTTGCACAACTATAGGCAGATAATCCATTGATTCCTTTGAAAGATAAAAGCTGACTGCCAGGAGTACCTGATAAAACAGACATTGGAATTTCAAGAACATCCTGATTAGCATCTAATGCATTTAATAAAAGGTTCTGTCCATCGTTGTCAGTTGTATAAATATTAGTTGCATCATCATATGGACTAGCTAGAAAAGGCATATCTGAATTGAAATCTTTTCCATTATGAGCATCAGAAGTAAATTTAATTTCTGTTTCTCCACCAAGTCCATTTGTTCCGTTACCAGAAGCTATTCTAATGAAATCAGTTGGTTGTGCTTGTCTAATGATATTTGGAGTACCAAAAACATTTTTACAACTCTCCGTAAAAGTAATGTTGCCGTTTGCACCAGCAATACACATGAAGCCTTGAGCAGCTGCAATTGTTCCGCTATTTGGATTAGTTACATAACTTCCGTTCTCCTGGAGAATTAAAAAATTTGCATTTAAAGAAGCTGAGGAAGCAGCAACAACATTAGCATATGTAATTGGACATGCATAAGGATTACTAACCAAATTATATCCTGCACCAGGTCCGCCAGCAGTAACTGCACGATTAACAGTTCCAAAATTCGGTGTGCCCTTAGTATCAAATTGAAGTGGGCCAGTTAATGATTGTAAGTTATCAGCCATCCAAACCATATAACCACGACCCTTTATAAGACTTGTTGTTGTAGTAGTAACGTTCGTATATGTATTTGTTGTTGGACTATAAGTTCTAACAGAATAGAAAATAGGACAACATGCATTTCCGTCGTTTCCACCAACACCCGACATATAAAAACGAGTATCCGTATCCCAATCTGCAAGTGTCGTATTACTTATCGGTGTTCCCAAATATTGCCAGTATGCAGTTGCTGGACCATTTATATATGAAAATACGCTCCAACCTGTTCCTGTAAGTGAAGAAGCTGCAGGTACTGGACCGATTTTTCCTGTTGAAGTTGCGTTTGGTGCTATTAAATTTATTTTTCCAGTTCCACTAGTTCCAAAATTCATTGTGTTGATTTGTAAAACACCAGAAATTCTCATAATGGAAGAGGTAACTGTAACACCACCTGTAACATTATTAGAAGTGATATTGAAAAAGTTTGTGGAACCAGTACCACTAACAGTTTGTGCAGCAAGTGCGATATCCGTGAAATAAACAGTTCCACTCTGTGCATTTAAAGTTCCTCCGTTATTTACAAAATTTCCTGACAGATTAATATCAAAAAAACTTGCTGAAACATCTAGCGTCCCACTTTGGAGGGTTAAGGTTTGTGCTACATCCAAAATTCTTGCAAGCGAAACAGTAGATGTGCTATTGATAATGATATTTCCAAATGATGTACCAACAGTTCCTCCGATTGACTGTGGAACCGTACCATCGAAAGTAATTGAACCACTTGAGACGTTACTTAATGTTCCTCCGTTTGCATTCCACAATGCTCCTTTTTGATGGAACACCACTGTGCCCGGATCAAATGTCCCTGCTTTCAAAATAGTAGTAGCACTACCTGTTTGTGTTGTTATACAAGTAACAGTAAATCCAGGATTGTTGATGGTCAGGTTTCCAAATGTTGTTCCAACGGTTCCACCTAAAGTTTGATTTTGCAAACCATCAAACATTACAATTCCGGCACTTGCTGTATTACATGCACCACCGTTACCTAACCAGGAAACACCTTTTTGATGATAAACAAAAGTATTAGGATCAAGCGTACCGCTTGTTAGTGTACTGGTTCCAGAAATATTTACATCGGTCATTAACTTTACGCTACCAGTGCCCATTAAGTTTACATCCTTAAATTGTTCTGTAGCAGTACGAGTTATTGTCTGAATTCCACTGCCAGTGAAATTGACCGAAGCCAGATTCATACAGTTTGTATTTGCAGCATTATTCCAATTCCCACCAAGATTAATATTATTATTTGCACAATTCAAGGTAACTAATGGTGCAATTGTAAGGTTATTCAAAATATTTATTGCCGCCGTAAGTGATTTTGTTGCAACAACTGATGAGTTAATATTCAAATTGTAATAGGTACAATTGATTGCTTGCACCTGGTTATAACCAGCAGTAGAATAGGTTACTGTATTTGCGTTTGCAGATGCATCAAGGATGCCGGTAATTACAGGGTTAAAAGATAATGTCAAATTGGAACCTGCAGCATTAATCCATTTTCCATTCGCATTAATGTTCATTTGACCATTTGCAAAAAGATTAACAGAACCTCTATTAGATACAATGGAAAAACTTGAAACCGTAATACTTCCATTCTTAAAAAGATTTACTCCTGGAGCAATAATATAACTGGAGAAAAAGAAAATCGCACCTGTATTATTAATTGGATTTCCAGAATAAGTGCCAAAGCCACGAAAAATCCAACTTCCTAAACCTGTCGAACTGCCATTATTTGTAAAACTTCCCCAAACTGACATCTGGGTATTGTTTAAATTAATGGTTCCTGTAGGATTAATTACAAGTGTTTTTGCATTCGAAGCTGCTGTAAGCGTTATAGTATGCGGACCAGCAATGGTAACATCATCATCGGAATCCGGAATTCCATCCGCGTCAGCACCAGTAAAAGTCCAGGTACCTGATGAACCGTAATTGCCAGAAACGACAGAAGTGAAAACACCTGCACGCGAACTCAATGAAATGAAGAGGCAGGTTACGAAAATATATGTAGCTTTTTTCATGGTCAAAACTTTTTGATGTGAATGCAAATCTCCAAATTGATTTACAATGCTGGCGTTAATGGTTAGACTTCAAAGATAACCCATAAATAGGGAATTACCATAGGTTTAGGTCAGATTATTATATCTCAAAATTGTGGGGCAAAGGGGGTAATTAAACAATATATTTTACGAGAATTATTAAGAATTGTTCGTTTTGTTTTTGGATAGATATGAACATTTTCAAATTTGGTAAATAGCCGACTAGATTTGACGATGTAAATGATGAAAACTGTCTACATAAATTCAAAAATTGTAAGTTTTTATGTCGCAAAATGATCAAAAAGTGCTTTTCGCATGTATTATGTCCGAATGAATAAAATCACCAACTTTTGCATTTATAATTCGTTCAATTTTGTCGGAACTTAAGTATTGGAGGTTTTGATGGCAATACATTCCAAAAAAATATACTTAACTGTCTTTCTTTATTGGTAATTTAGCCCTTCGAAATGAAGAACAAAGTTGTAGCACCCAAAGGTGGTTTTTCTCTGAACGACCTCGCAAAAATCCTTCCAATAGTTCGTAAGAACTGGTGGATTGTGGTATTGTTTGGAGCAATTGCATATACAATCGGCGTATTTTATGTCTATAAATTGGATAAGATATATGCTTCCAGTAGTTCTTTGTTGTTAGAGTCGAATGATGACTATAATCCTGGAAGTGTAATTTCTGAAAACACAAAATATTATGGAAATTCATATAAAACATTTGTTGATAATTCGAATGAAATACGGGTTTTAAGATCTCAGGATTTAATTGAAAAAGCACTTTTAAAACTTGACTTTGACGTTTCTTACTTTCTCGTTGGACGTATTAGAACAACAGAGGTTTACTCCGGTGTGCCGTTTTCCATAAAAATATTTGTCCTGAACAATTCCCTCTATGAACAAAAGATGAAGTTCAGAATTGTTTCGAAAAATGATTATGAGTTGACTTTCCTTTTTGATGGAAAAGAAACTAAAGTCGACGGAAAATTTAATGAAGAATTGGAAAATCCTCAAATGAGAATTCTGGTGTCTAAAAAGAGTAACGTAATTGGAAGTGCAATTACTGGTCCGAATATGGCCAACTACCTTATCCAGCCTCATCGATTGGCAGACCTCACAAAATTATTTTTAGATCATCTTTCAGTTGAGAATCCTGATTATACAAATGTTTTAAAATTAACTTCTCAGGATGTTTTGCCTGAAAGAAGCACAAAGTTTCTGGATACGCTTGCTTCTGTATATATGGAGAATTCACTTATTTCTAAATTGGAAATCAATAAAAGCACCTTGTTTTTTATTGATCGACAGTTAGAAGACGTAAGTAATATTCTAGATAATATTGAAGATACCCTTCAACAATTTCGGGAAAAAAATTCTGTCATTGATTTAGATCGACAGGCAGGCCAATATTTTGATCGATACAGTGGTTATGAAGGAAATAAAAAGGCGCTTGAGTTGCAGCAGAAATCACTTGATGATTTGGAGAATTATGTAATTGCAGATAGAGATCCTACTTTCCTTCCGCCTTCGGCTTATATTCTGGAGAATGATCAATTTCAAGTTTCGACATTGGATGATTTATATAATAAACGCCAGGCTTTATCTTCCGTATTGCTAATCGGGACCTCTCAAAATCAGGCCGTAAAAAATCTTAGAAATCAGATCGATTCTACCAAAAGAGATATCTTAATTTATATAAAGAACTCTCGAAAAGCAATCAATGAAAAAATTGAAGGCGTAAATACAGAAATTGGATATTACAACGACCAATTGCAAATGCTTCCTTTAAAACAACGCGGTTTATTAAATATTATGCGTCGTCAAAAAGCATTTCAGGATATGTTTGTTTTCCTATTACAAAAACGTGCGAATGCGATAATTTCAAAAGCGGCCATTATTCCTGACGTCAAAATAATTGAACGTCCAAGAAATGTAGGAGTTGTAAGTCCTGATGAAAAGAAAATCATTTATACCTTTTTGGGTGTTGGATTAATTCTTGCATTTATTCTTGTTTTTGTTCGTGTCATATTGTTCCATCGAATTGAAACTTTTGAAGAGTTAAAAAGTTCAACCGAGTTGCCGATACTTGGTGATATTGTTTTCGATAAGATGATGAAAGAACTTTCTTTAGCAGTTGAACACGATCCAAAATCGCCTATGGCAGAATCATTCCGGACAGTTCGGACGAATTTGCAATATATGAGTACCGACGAAAAGGCGAAAGTAATTGTCCTTACTTCTAATAATCCAGGTGAAGGGAAAACTTTCTGTTCATTGAACCTTTCCGCTGCTATTGCGAAAACAGGAAAGAAAGTAGTCCTACTCGAGTTGGATTTGCATAAACCAAGGGTTCAAAAAGGCTTGAATCTTCCTAGTGGAAAAGGAATTTCGACTGTTGCAATAGGTAAAGACAAGATAGAAGATGTAATTGTAAAAACTCAGATTGAAAATCTAGACACTATTCTTTCAGGACCACTTCCTCCAAATCCTTCTGAACTTGTCACTTCAAAAGCAATGAAGGATATTTTTGAATATTGTAAAGCACACTATGAATATGTAATCATTGACACTCCTCCTATTGGTTTGATTTCTGATGCCTTCGTTCTTGTAAGAGAAGCAAGTATTTTGATTTTTGTATTGAATACCCGATTTGCTTCTAGAGAATCACTTCAGAATGCTCATGAAATTGCTTCTTTGAATCCTGACGTTCACTTTGGATTTATTTTAAATGGTGTCAAACGTCGGAAGTCCAAATACTATTATAACCGATATGGATATAATTATAAAGGATATGGTTCCTATGGTGGCGGTTATGGCAGTTATGGTGGTGGTGGATATGGTGGCGGTTATGGCTCCTCAGCCAAACCTAAATCCTCGCCGGGTAAGAATTAGAATCGTAAAAAACATTCAATAATGGGCTAAAACTGTTTGTTTTGGCCCATTTATGTTAATAAAACTCAGAAAAAGTCCAATAAAGTTAACTTTTTAAAAATTCGGTTTTTGATCCTTTGAAGCGTATTTATAGATAGTTTTTACTCCATTTGGAAAGCAGAAAGTTTTATCCCAAAACAGTTTTTTTTGTTAAAATAAAAATCTATTTTTGAGTAGATAAACTACTCGAAGTTGATAGAAACCTTAATTTCATCAAAAACGCGTATCAAGCTATTGTTGAAATTTTTTCTCAACAGTTCAGCTACTGCCTATCTCCGTGGGCTGGAAGAAGAGTTTGGAGAATCCACAAATGCAATTCGTTTAGAACTTAATAAGTTCGAAAAAGCCGGTTTTATTAATTCTCATCTTGATGGGAATAAAAAAGTATTTAAAGCCAACGCAGAACATCCGCTTTTTAATGACATCAATAGTATTGTCATGAAGCTCATGGGGCTTGATCATGTGATAGACTATATTCTCCAGCGTATGGGAGATCTTAAAAAAGTTTATCTCGTTGGGAAATTAGCGAAAGGACAGAATACTGATATTATTGATTTGGTTTTAGTAGGTGAGATTGATAAAACATTTTTGATTGGACTGATTGAAAAAGCCGAAAAGAAGATTCACAAAAAAATTCGATACGTACATTATACAAGTGATGAATTTGAATTGGAGAAAATAAAGGAGCCTGGAATGCATCCTCTGTTACTCTGGAGCAAATAGTATTTAATAAAAATAATTTCCACTGGCCGGGCATTTACAAATGTGACTGAGGTGGCGAAGCTGTAAATGGTCACGAATAAAAATATAAAAAATTGGTTCGCGCTTTATGTTAATGTGAGGCACGAAAAGAGAATTTGTCAGCGATTTAAAGAGACTGGCATTGAGTGTTATTTGCCGATCGTAAAAAAAGTGAGCCAATGGAGCGACCGAAAAAAAAAAGTTGAATCTCCCTTGATTAGTGGATATGTTTTTGTTTTTCTTGCTAAGGAGGAAATGGATAAGCCTCGTTATGAAAATGGGGTATTAAATTATGTGCGATTTAATGGCCAGCCAGCAATTATAAGAGAAGAGGAAATGGAGGGATTGAAATATTTTGTTGAACATGGATTTATTTTGGATGATGTGGATGAGCAAGA
This sequence comes from Bacteroidia bacterium, assembly GCA_038237845.1. Taxonomy (GTDB): domain Bacteria; phylum Bacteroidota; class Bacteroidia; order Palsa-965; family Palsa-965. Next base: position 53,216 of record JBBRYH010000002.1, on the reverse strand, counting down.
ATTAAAAATTGGAGACCGAATAGAATTTAAATTAAGTGAATTCAAAGCTTTTACTGCTAACATTGAAAAATTCGTTGGAGAAAATTTTGTCATTGTAACTTTCGATGCTATGGCAAAAAACTTTCGACTCAAAGTGGCTTTGTCTGGAATCAAAAAGAAAGAAATTTCAAAATAGTATCAATTCATAAAAATTTATGAATAAAAAAGTGGTCATTGTAGGAGGAGGTTTATCAGGAACTCTTGTTGCTATGAATTTATTGCAACAATCGTCCGAAACAGAAATTATTCTTCTGGAATGTAATCCGGAAAAGTTGGGCCGTGGAGTCGCATATCATCATGACTTTACACATCAACCATTGAATGTTGTAGCTGGTGGAATGAGTCTGTTCGAAGAAAAGCCATTACATTTTTTAGATTGGCTTCTTGAAAATCAATTTAGATATAATCACCTTTTGCCAGAAATAAATAAAAATTCATTTGTTCCAAGAAAAATTTACGGCGATTACATTATTGAAAATCTTGAACTTTTTCATCATCAACATAAAGGTCGTTTGCAAATACGAATTGATGAAGCGATTTTATTAACAGAAAGCAAAGACGGATTTCAGGTTACTTTAGAGTCAGGAGTTTTGTTAAGTGCTGATCATGTAATTTTAGCATTAGGGAATTTCCCACCAGCAGATTTATTTGAAGATGGGCATCCCGTAAAAAATGATCCAAGATACTTTTCAATGCCTTGGCTAGATCGTATTTATAGTAATATCAGTGGTGATGAAAATATTTTGTTGGTTGGCACTGGACTCACAGCAGTGGATGTCGTATTGGGATTAAAAATGAGAGGCTTTCAAGGGAAAGTGAAGTTAATTTCGAGAAGAGGTAGATTACCATTGCCACATGATCTTTCCTCAAAACCATTTGAACTTGAATACCCGGGACATTTACATCCTCGAGATACTTGGTTTTGGATTCGCGGAATTATAAAAAATAATAAGGAAATTCCGTGGCCTTCTATAATTGATGGACTACGACCTTTAACGCAAAGGATCTGGGTAGAGTGGAATCTTGAAGAGCGAAAATATTTTTTAAAACGATTACGACCTTTTTGGGAAATTGCTAGACATCGTATTCCGAATGCATCTTTTAATGTTTTAAATGAACTAATAAAAGAGGGGCAAATTGAAATCGGCAAAGGATCCATTACGAAAGCAAAAATTGCAAAAGATGGAATTGAAATTGAATATCAATTTGAGAATGAGAGTAGGGTTGGAACATTTAAAAAAATAATTAATTGTACAGGCCCTGAATCGAATTATAGAAAAGTAAAATTTCCAATTATAAAAAATTTAATGGAGCAAGGTAAAGTTACTTCTGATGAACTTGGTCTTGGAATTAATTGCACCGCGGAAGGTAAGATTGTAAATGCTTCAGGCAATTTGGAAAATGGATTGTGGTGTATCGGTCCAATGCGGAAATCCGCACTTTGGGAAACAACTGCCCTTCGTGAATTACGTCAACAGGCAAAAGAACTTGCTGGATTTATAAATCCCTAAACATTTCAGAATACACATTAGAAAATACGAATGAATAGTACAACTGCATCATCATCCGTCGATACTGTCACCGAAGAAGAAGGCTGGGATATAATATTAAAACCTAAGAATAAATGGTACAACATTGATCTTAAAGGTGTGTGGCAATATCGCGATTTAGTTATGCTTTTGGTGCGACGTGATTTTGTAGCATTATATAAGCAATCAATACTTGGACCACTTTGGGTTTTGATTCAGCCGCTATTAACTACAATTTTATACGCTATTATTTTTGGTTTTATAGCAAAGCTTCCAATGGGCGGAACACCACCAGCTTTATTTATCATGACTGCATTTATTCCCTGGAGTTATTTTGCTGATTGCATTTCAAAAACATCCGTAACCTTTACTGGTAATGCAGCAATATTTGGCAAAGTATATTTTCCGCGATTAGTATCTCCGATTTCAGTTATCATTTCCAGTTTATTTCGTTTCGGCATTCAATTAATTTTACTCGCAGGTTTATTTATATTTTATAAATTCTTTAACAATGCTCCAGTTAGAATAGATTACCATATTGTATTTCTTCCATTACTCATTTTAATTTTAGGAGGTAGTGGATTAGCAATTGGACTTATTGTTTCGTCATGGACAACTCGGTATAGAGATTTAGGATTTCTAATTGGATTTATTATTCAGTTTTTAATGTATGGATCCTCCGTGGTAATACCCTATACTACTTTTAAAAATCACCCTCGAGTAATGGCACTTCTTGAATACAATCCTTTTGTATGGATTATGGAAGGATTTAGAAAAGCATTATTGGGAACAGGCGAATGGTCATGGTTTGGAATTTTATATGCCTTTGGATTTATGGTCATATTACTTTTCATTTCAGTTGTGTTGTTTTCTAAAGTGGAAAAAACATTCATGGACAGAGTTTAAAAAATGAGTAGAAAAGTTATTTCAGTTGAAGATGTTTCCAAGTTATACCGATTAGGTATGCTTAATTCTGACATGTTAGGTCAGGATTTAAAAAGATGGTGGCATAAGGCAAGAGGAAAAGAGGATCCATTTTTAAAAGAGGCGATTGCGAATGATCGAACAACAAAATCCGAGTCCGAATTCGTTTGGGCTTTGCAGGATATTAATTTTGATGTAAAGCAAGGGGAAGTTTTAGGACTTATTGGAAAAAATGGAGCCGGTAAATCAACCATGTTAAAAATTTTGAGCAGAGTCACTGCGCCTACAAAAGGGCAAATTAAAATAAGAGGAAGAATTGCCTCATTACTTGAAGTTGGAACAGGATTTCAGCCTGAACTTTCAGGAAGAGAAAATATATTTCTGAATGGAGCTGTACTTGGCTTGCGTAAAAAAGAAATTGCAGCGAAGTTTGATGAGATTGTTGCATTCAGTGGAGTAGAAGCATACATCGACACTCCTGTAAAACGATATAGTAGCGGAATGTATGTTCGCCTTGCCTTTGCAGTTGCAGCACATCTTGAACCTGAAATTTTGGTGATTGATGAAGTATTAGCTGTTGGTGATGTTGAATTTCAAAAAAAAATGTCTTGGAAAAATGCAAGATGTTTCCGGACAAGGTAGGACCATTATTTTTGTAAGTCATAATATGGAAGCCGTTTCTCGTTTATGTACCAGAGGAATTTTGCTAGCAAATGGTAAAATGGTTTATGATGGAACTTCTGAAAATGCTATTCAACAATATTTGGCGCATAACAATCAATCCTTAGAATCTATTGACTTAAAAGATAGAAAAGATCGTCAAGGAAGTGGAGCTGCGCGTTTTGTCAAAACCTGGTTTACTGATAAAAATAATAAAGTAGTTACCTATTTTAAATCCGGAGATTTTGTCAACATACATGCCCTTGTAGAGCCTGTTCACTCTGGTTTTGATGCAGAATTATTTTTTACTACTTCCATCTATGATTCTAAAGGTTTAAGAATAATGAGTTTGGCTTCCGGATTAAAAAACCAAAAAATTAGAATAAACAAGAAAACAGAAATCAAGTGGACTATTGAAAAAATCCAATTAGCGTCGGATGATTATGCTGGAGAATTAATCATGTTCCAAAGTCCAAGGGGAATGGATATGGTGGATCAAATTGAACAGGGCTTTAAGCTAATTATCAACGAAGGTGATTTTTATGGAACTGGTGCGATACAGAAAAAGGGGAGAGATAAAATTTTCTCGGAATTTACTATTACTACCATTGAGCAATAAATAGTCGAGTAAATAAAAAATGGTTATTACTGAAAAGTTTGTATTTGTTCATTTGCCTAAAACAGGTGGAACATTTGTTACGGAAATTCTAAAAAGATTTTATGCTGGAATCGAAAAGAAGAGATCCTCTTTTGCAATTAAGTTGAATAAATTTTTAATTAAAGCAAACCTTAAAAATGAATCATTTTTTGAAATAGAGTCTAATAAAATTATTCCATTTACAGATCGGACTTTTGGACAACACGATACTTGTAACATGATTCCTTTGGAATTTCAAAAACTTCCAAAAGTGAGCACGGTTAGAAATCCATTCGATCGGTATGTTTCAATTTATGAATTCAGACATTGGGAGCGATATCCACTAGTTGAAAAAGAAATAATTAAAAAGAATTTCCCCTCCTTTCCGAATTTAACCTTCCATGAATTTATGGAAATGCAAAATGGATTGTTCCTTGACAAAGTTACAGGAGGACGGAAATTTAATATTGAAATGGGTTTTCTGACTTGGCAATTTATTTTGTACTTTTTTAAAAACCCTGAAATAGTATTTGAAAAATTAAATGAAAACTATTTTGAAAGTGGCGATTACAAAATTGACATGTATGATGTTCATTTTCTTAAAACAAACCGATTAAATCAAGGTTTATATGAGCTTTTGATTTCATTTGGATACAATCAGATAGATGCAGAATTTATTTTGAAAGAGCAAAAAGTCTTGCCGCTTGGTTTAGGTAGAACCGAAGATCAGAATTGGCAGAAATATTACGATGATGAACTTTATAAAGCAGTGAAATTTAAAGACAGGCTCTTGTTTAAAATATTTCCTGAATTTTTGAAGAATGAATAATGTACAATTAAAGGCAAATTTGATTATACCAGGTGCAGGCAAGTCAGGTACTTCAAGTTTGCATGGATATCTCAACCAACATCCTGAGATTTGTATGTCTACGGTCAAGGAACCTCAGTTTTTTTCTATTGACGAAACCTTTGCAAAAGGATTTGAATATTATAATTCGATTTTTAATTGTAATAAGGAAGCAAAATATTTCGGTGAGTCAAGCACCACCTATTTGCTATCAGAAGTTGCGATAGAACGGATAAAAAAATATGTAGGTCAACCCCGATTTATAATTTTATTACGTGAACCTGTTGCTAAAATATATTCCCATTATTCTTGGCTTTGTGCAAATAATGTGGAAGTATTGCCCCTTCGAGAAGCTCTTAAAGCGGATATGAATTCCACATTTGATGCGAATAAACCTTTGAATGGGATTGGATATAAAAATTACATTTTGTCTTCCATGTATGGAACCTTAATCGAGAGATACTATAACGCTTTCGGCAAGGAAAATATATTAATTATTACCACTGAAAAACTTTCTTCTGATCCACTTGCAACCTTAAACGATTGTTTTGATTTTCTAAAATTAAAACATTTAGAGTCGATTGTTGAAAAGAGAGAAAATATAACGCCCATTAAAAAAACAGAGCAGATTCCGCTTTTCATAAAAAAAGTGTTGTACACGTTTCCAAAATCATTTCGAGAAAGTATTGGACTTACTCGTTTAACTACGAAATTGTTTATGCGTGATTATGAAGTTCCAAAAATGTCTATAGAAGATAAAAACTGGATTAAAGATCTTCTCTCAGATGATATTAATAATCTGAAAAAGGTCACCGGTAATAATTTTTCTGAATGGAAGAACTGGTTGTAAAGTATATGAAAACAACAATAATAAATCTTCCTAAAATTATTGATCCACGAGGGAATCTTTCTTTCTTTCAAAGCAATTCACAAATTCCTTTTGAAATTAAAAGAACCTATTGGATTTATGATGTACCTGGAGGAGAAACAAGAGGAGGGCACGCCTTTAAAGAACAGCAGGAATTTATTGTTGCTTTATCTGGAAGCTTTGAGGTTTGTGTCAATGATGGAACCGTAGAAGAAACTTTTTTTCTTAATAGATCCTATTACGGACTTTATATCCCAAATGGAATGTGGAGACAAATGAAAAATTTTTCCACCAATTCACTTGCATTGGTTGTTTCAAATACAAATTTTGAAGAAAGTGATTACATCAGGGAATTCGAAAAATTTATAAGTTACAGGAGGGAAAATGAAAAAATATAATCTTTCCGATTGCAGAATTATTGAACTCCCGAAAATTTACAATGCTGCAGGAAATATTACTCCTGTTGAAAACTCAAAGGAGATTCCATTTGATGTTAAGCGAATATTTTATCTCTATGATATTCCTGGTGGCGAGTCACGCGGTGCACATTCTCATAAGGCGTGCCATCAATTTATTATTGCAGCAAGTGGGGCATTTGAAGTTATGCTTGATGATGGAGTTGAAAAGAAAATTGTTCAATTAAATAGACCATATTCCGGATTGCATATACCACCTCAGATATGGGCTTCAGAAATAAATTTTTCAAGCGGGAGTATTTGTTTGGTGCTTGCCTCAGCTTTATATGACGAGAACGATTATATAAGAGATTACGCTGAATATTTAAAACTTTAGAATGAAAAAAATAATAATTGCAGGCGCAGGTGGAGCACCCTCAGAAGGCGTTATCAACTCCCTCATCAGATCTGGCAAAGAAGAAATTATAGGAATGGGAAGTGAACCCTATGATCTTGCATTGTCGGCTGCAACAAAAAAGTATGCAATACCTTATTGTTTTGAAAAAGGCTATGAAGAAACCTTGTTGCGACTTCTGAATAAAGAAAAACCTGATCTCATTCATTTTCAAAATGACATTGAGATTGAAATGGCATCTTCGCTTCGTGATAAAATACTTAGTACAGGGACAAAACTTTTTATGCCAACTCATGATGTCATTGAGACTTGCGTCAACAAGCAAAAGACATATGAAGTTTGGAATAAGCAAGGAGTAAAAGTTCCTCGGAATATCCATATCGCAAACGAAAAAGATCTTAAAAAGGCTTTCGAAACATTAGCTGACGATAAGGGAATGATCTGGTTAAGATTTTCAACTCCAGGTGGTGGCGGTAAAGGTGCATTGCCGACGAATGATTTTCAATTTGCAAAGGGTTGGATAGATCGATTTAAAGGATGGGGCGAATTTGCAGCAGCAGAAATGTTAACTGCAGATACAGTCACTTGGCTTTCTATATGGCATGAAGGAGAATTAGTAGTTGCACAAACAAGACGAAGAAAAGGATGGACGCATGGAAATAGAACACTTTCAGGAGTTACTGGTGTTACGAAAGTTGGCGAAACGTATAGTTCACAAGTAGTAGATACAGTTGCACTTGATGCTATTCGCTCCATTGATAAAAAACCGCATGGGATTTATGGTGTGGATATGACTTATGATAAGGCAGGGTTTCCAAATCCAACAGAAATAAATATTTCAAGATTTTTTACGACAATTTTATTTTTTACTGAAGCAGGATTAAATATGCCTGAAATCTTTAAGGATATTGTTTTGTATAATAAGTTTCCAGTTCTCGAGAAAAAAATAAATCCACTTCAAGATGGATTGTTGTGGTGTCGCGGAATGGATCGAGAACCATTATTGACGAGCGACGAAAAATTGCAATCTGAATTATTAAATCCATAGTAATGGGAAAAATTCTGATTACTGGGGCAAGTGGATTTATTGGGAGAAATTTCCTTAGTCATCTAGAAAATATAAATTCTCCCCTTTTAAAAGATATTGTTTTACTTACTGGTAAAAAAATGAACTCAAAGTATTGTGAAATACTACATGAGGAGTATAGTTTTACACGTAGTGCATTTTCTGAAATAAAAATAGATGATTTAGAAACTGTATTTCACCTCGGAGGGTATATTCCAAAGAGTAATACGGATGCAAATAATGTTTCTGGAAATACTTCGAATATCAGTTCAACCTTGCATTTATTAAAAAATTTACCTGCTATCCCTAAACGATTCATCTTTATCAGCACTGTTGATGTTTATAAGGCAAGTAATGAAAGGATTTCTGAAGAATCGCAGACTGCCCCTTCAACATTATATGGTTGGTCAAAATTATATTGCGAGAAATTAGTTTTGGAGTGGTGTAAAGAAAACAATGTTATTCCACAGATTTTAAGACTTGGGCACATTTATGGATGTGGTGAAGAAAATTTTAAAAAACTAATTCCTGAGGTTATAAGAAAGGTAATTGCAGACGAAGTACCTGTTCTTTTTAGTGATGGAAATGAAAAAAGGAGTTTTTTGAATATAAAGGATTGTTTAAATGCAATGCTTGCCTCACTAAAATTGAGCACTTATGAAGGGCCAATAAATATTGCATCAAATGTTGCCTTAAGTATCAAAGATGTTGTTGATGCAATTATTAAAGCCTCAGGCAAGAAGATTTCACCAGAAATTCTAAATAAGAATATCCCCGTTTTGAATTTGGAATTTGATACTTCAAAAATGAATAGTTTATTAACGATTGAGGAATATTCATTCGAAAAAGGAATACGCGAAGAGTATTTGTATATGTCAAATTTAGAAAAATGAATATCTATTTTGATCTAGATGGAACATTAATTAATTCTTTGACAAGACTGTATAAACTATTTGTCTATTTGGTCCCAAAATGTGAATTGTCTTTTAATGAATATTGGGAATTAAAAAGATCAGGAATGAACCATTTCGATATTCTTTCGAAGAATTACCAATATACAACAGAAGAGATTGATGCATTTGAAATCAAATGGATGTCATTGATTGAAGCAGATGAATGGCTTTTATTTGATAAACCCTATGCAGGTGTCCATTCTTTATTAAGTGATTTTCGAAAAGATGATAAGTGTTTTATTATAACAGCTCGTCAATCGAAGAAAAATGTAATTCGACAATTATCTGAACTTGGTTGGATGGAGTTGTTTTCTCAAATAATGGTTACAGAACATGTTAAAACGAAATTGGAATTAATTTCAGAAACTTTGGAAGTTGATAAACTGAATTGGCTTGTGGGAGATACCTGTGAAGACATTAATATCGGGAAGAAATTAAATTTTAAAACAATTGCTATGAAGCACGGCTTTCGTGGAAAAGTACAGCTTAGCAAATGTGAACCGGATTATTTTGCAGCTTCAATTCCAGACCTAGGAATTATATTGAATTCAAACAGATAATTAAAAATGACGCAGTTCATTAGCTTGAATATTCGTAAAGTAAGTTTTGAAAGCAAAGTGAAAAAATTATTTCTAAAATTGAAATATGGTTCGGCAATTCAATTGGTTGGTCGCCTAAGGATTTTGGGCAAAATGCCAGTTTTGAAAATTCCGAAAAATGGAAAAATTATTTTGGGAGACAAGGTCGTTCTGAATTCTGATTTCAAAAATTCCAATACAGCATTAACGTATCGATGTACATTAGTGTGCGGATTAAATGGCTGTATAGAAATTGGTGACAATACAATGTTAAATGGTGTTGCAGTAACTGCCTATAAAAAAGTTTCAATTGGAAAAAATTGTCAAATCGCATCAAATACTATAATATCGGATACCGATTTTCACCCAACAAATTGGCAAGTAAGAGAAATGGAAGTTTTAGGTAATAAAATTGATCATAAAGAAGTTGGTAAAGCGGAAGTGACAATTGGAAATAATGTTTGGATTGGATGGGGAGTAATCATACTTAAAGGAGTGAAAATTGGAAATAACAGTATAGTCGCAGCAGGTGCAGTAGTAACTTCCGAAGTGCCAGAAAATGTGATTGTAGCTGGAAACCCTGCAAAAATTATTAAACGGTTTGAATAGTTTATAAAAATCCGTCATAAGCATGATACCTTATTTAGATCTTAAAGCAATTAATCTTTCCTATAAAACGGAATTTCAAGAAGCATTGAATGCTTTACTGGAATCAGGTTGGTTTATTCTTGGTGATCAGGTCAAGCAATTTGAGAAATCTTATGCTGATTATTCTGGAGTGAATCATTGTGTCGGCTTGGGAAATGGATTGGACGCACTGATACTAAGTTTGCGCGCTTTGGAAATAGGAGAAGGAGATGAAGTGATTGTTCCTTCGAATACTTACATCGCTACATGGTTGGCCGTTTCTTATGTTGGTGCCATCCCAATTCCTGTTGAGCCAAGGATAGAAACCTATAACCTCAATCCGGATTTAATTGAAGCGAAAATTAATTCAAGGACAAAAGCTATTATTCCTGTAAATCTTTATGGACAATGTGTAGAAATGACTTCCATAATGAATATCGCTTTAAAACATAATTTAGTTGTAATTGAAGACAATGCACAAGCACAAGGTGCAATTTGCGATGGAAAAGCTGCGGGAAGTTTTGGACACATAAATGCAACGAGTTTTTATCCGGGTAAAAACTTAGGTGCGTTGGGAGATGCAGGTGCAATTACAACGAATGATAAAAAACTTGCCGACAAAGTTGAAGTATTGAGAAATTATGGTTCTCAAAAAAAATATTTCAATGAAGTGAAAGGATACAATTCTCGACTAGATGAAATTCAGGCAGGCTTTCTTTCTATCAAACTAAAAAAACTTTCTGCTGATAATTCGGAAAGAGTACGCATAGCTGAAATTTTCAATGAAGAGTTAAAGGGAATTGGAGACTTGGTTTTGCCGGTACTCGGAGCAGGATGTAGTTCGGTTTTTCACATTTATTTAATTCGAACAAAAAATCGCGACGCATTGCAAAAACATCTTTCAGAACATGCTATTGGAAGTATGATTCATTATCCTGTACCACCGCATTTGCAGGAAGCTTATCATGAATTAAATTTTAAGAAGGGTGATTTCCCTTTGGCTGAAGAAATAGCGGAAACGTGCTTGAGTCTCCCATTATATCCAGGGCTGCAATCTGATCAAATAGAAAAAATAATTGGAACTGTTAAAAGTTTTTTTGCTCAATAATGGAGTATCCACTAGTTAGTATTTTTTGCCTTTCATATAATCATGAAAAATATATTGAACAAGCATTGAATTCAATTATTAATCAGGATTATCCAAATTTTGAAATTGTATATATAGATAATTGTTCAGCTGATAAAACATTCGAGATAGGAGAAAAATTACTTGCTATTTCTGGGCGAAAATATATTGCTCATAAAATGGAGAGTAATATTGGAATACCAAGAGCTGTTAATTATGCTTTAAAGAACCTCATTAAATCTGAATATGTTTCATTAATGTCGCTGGATGATTGGTTGGAGACAAATAGTCTTTCAGCACGAATGAATTATTTGAATGATCATCCAGAATGTGGCATGGTATATTCCCATGGCCAGTTTTATTACGAAGACAAAAACAAATATTCTCCAATCGATGGAGATTTCTTTAAAGAAGGTAGGGTTTTTAATGATTTGCTTAAAGGAAATTTTGTTTATCAAATGGGTGTAGTCATTCCAATGTCTGTTTATCGTAAGGTGGGTTATTATGATGAACATTTAACGATTGAAGATTGGGATTTTGCATTGAGAGTTGCTAAACTGTATCCAATCGGCCTAGTTAGAAAACCACTTTATTTTTATAGAAGGCATTCTTCAAATTATTCAATAGGAAGCAAGCGATATTTTCAGGATTCCTTCAGCATATTAAAGAAATACAAATCAGAAGAGAATTATGAAATCGGATATGAACACATTCGAAAGGCTTATTTTGACTTTTTGACAAAATCCGAACCTCAATTTGGGAGTTTGTTTTCTATGATTGGCAATTGTCATTTTTCAAAAGAGGAAACAAAGCAACTGTATATTTTTTTTAAGAAGATTATAAAACGGAAAATATTCAGAAAATAATTCACCTGTTTAATAGTATACTATTTGGAATCGCTTAAAATAAAAAAAATAAATCTTGGTTGCGGATATCGGTTTCATCCTGATTGGGTGAATGTCGATTTTATAAAAACGCACGAGTCTGTAATTGCACATAATCTTTTGGAAGGAATTCCTTTTGAAGATCATTCTTTTGATGTTGTATATCATTCACACGTGTTGGAGCATTTTACAAAAGTTGGTGCTGTTGATTTTATAAAAGAATGTCAAAGAATTTTAAAACCAAACGGTGTAATACGTATTGCGGTACCTGATCTAGAAGGAATTGCTAGATCCTATGTAGAACAATTAGATCTTATCGATTCGGGCAACAAATCTTCTATTGAGAATGCAAATTGGATGCGTTTAGAATTAATTGACCAAATGGTTCGAATGACTTCTGGTGGCGAAATGGTAAATTATCTTCAAAAAGACGAATTGACGAATGAGGAGTTTGTATTTCAAAGAATCGGAGAGGAAGGAAAGAATCTTAGAAAAATGATTCTGAGCAAAACAAAAGGATCAAGTATTGGGAATTCACAGGAAGTGAAACGAGAATTTAAGGTAAATCCATTTCGGTTTTTTACGACAAAATATTATCGATCTAAATTGAGAAATTATTTCCTTAAACCTGAATTGGAAAGAATAATTCAAAACAATCGTTTTGCTGAAGTTGGTAAATTCAGATTAAGTGGTGAGGTTCATCAATGGATGTACGATCGTTTTTCTCTAAGTGAATTGTTGATCAATGCAGGATTTACAGATACAAAGGTTTGTACATCGTATGAAAGTGCTATTCCTGAATGGATAAAGTATGAGTTGGATCAAAAGGCGGATGGTACAATTATTAAACCTGATTCTTTGTTTATGGAGGCAAGGAAAAAATGAAGATCCTTTTGATCAATACATTTAGTGAGGGTGGGGCAGCGAAGGCATGCATCCGACTTCATTTGGGATTATTGAAAGCTGGTGTTGATTCTCGATTATTAGTCTTGCATGGAAATACAACCAATCCCATAATAGCTTCTGAGAATTATAAAGGAAAAAGAAAACAACAAGCAATTCCTTCTTTATCGAATCGGATCAAAAAAAAATTATTTCCAAAAAGATTTTTTTTTGACAACGAGATAAAAGAAGAAATTAAAAAATGTATTCCGAATACAATTGAATGGTTTTCCTTCCCAGATTCTGGATATGAATTGTCGGAACATCCTTGGGTTATGGATTCTGATCTCATCAACTTGCATTGGGTTTCTGATTTTGTCGATTTTTCGATCTTTAAAAAAGTTAGTAAACCTATTGTATGGTCAATGCATGATATGAACCCATTTACAGGCGGATGTCATTATAGTGGTGATTGCAATTTATATACAGCCAATTGTATCAAATGTCCACAACTTTCTTCAACACATGCGACTGATTTTTCGAAACGTAATATTTCATATAAACTAAAGCAGATTTCAGGTGTAGATAATTTAACTATTGTTGGATTATCGAATTGGTTAATGGATTGTTCGAAGAAAAGCAATTTGTTTGAAAATTTAAAACATAAGCTGATTCCAAATGGTCTTGACACCGAAGTTTATTCGCCTATGGATAGACTTAAGGCAAGAACAGAATTGAATCTACCTTTAGATAAAAAAATAATTTTGTTTGTAGCGTACGGTACCTTGCACACACCAAGAAAAGGCTACGCCATACTTTTAGAAGCAATTAAAAAGTTAGATCAATCAGACATGGTGCTTTGTGCTGTTGGTGGAATGGATAAATCTGATTTGGAAAGTTCAAAAGTTATTGATTTTGGGTTTGTAAAGTCTGAGGATAAATTACGAGTACTCTATTGTGCAGCTGATTTATTTGTCATTCCTTCTATACAAGACAATCTTCCAAATACTGTTGTTGAATCTTTATTATGTGGCACACCTGTGGTTGGATTCAGAACAGGTGGAATTCCTGATATGATAAAACCAGGTTTTAATGGCGAACTTTCGGATGAATTAACTGCAACGGGATTGTATATAGCGATAAATAAAGTGTTGAATCAACTACCACTTTATGCTGTTGAAAAAATTAGAGAGGATGCAAAAACTAGATTTAGTCAAGAATTACAGGCGCTTAGATATTCTCAATTATTTTCTGAGCTTCTGAAATCAACTGACATCGATTTAAAATGAAAAGATTAATCAAAAAATTATTTCATGGTTTCGGGTTCGAAATTAGAAAGGCGCAGCAGCCTTTCGTTCCTCAAGTAAAAATGAAATTGCCGCCCGTAGATAGTATGTTAGCAGGTTTGATGCGGATGAAAAAAATAAATATCAACCCGAAATGTATAATTGATTTAGGTGCTGCAGCAGGAACATGGACCCTAAAGGCTGAAACAGTTTGGCCAGAAGCGGATTTTCTGATGTTTGAGCCCTTGGAAGAACGAAAAAATGATTTGGAATTGCTTCAAAGTCGTAATTCGAAATTAGTTCCTGTTTTTGCCGCCGCAGGAAGTAAAACTGGGAAAATACGATTTGTGGTTAGTTCTGATTTGGATGGAAGTGGAGTTTACGAAGAAAAAACTTCAGGAGATTTCCGTGAGGTTGAATTAACAACCATCGATGATGAAATCAAAAAAAGAAAATTGAAGGGACCTTATTTTTTGAAATTCGATACACATGGATTTGAACTGCCAATTTTGGAGGGATCTGTAGAAACGCTGAAAGAAACTGAATTGATTGTAATGGAGTGCTACGGTTTTCTTGTTGCGAATAATTCTTTATTGCTTCATGAAATGTGTTCACATATGGAGAAATTGGGGTTTCGCCTTGCGGATCAAGTAGATGTTATGCGTCGTCCTGGAGACGATTTATTCTGGCAATGCGATTTGTTTTTTCTGAAATCGAGCAATGAATTATTTAAAAGGACCACTTACGCGCCATAATTATAATTTATTTTTTTTCCAATCACGCAAATTCATAAATGGCTTTTCGAAGTATTTAAAAATTAAAATTGAAAGTATAAATGTGAGCCCGTAGAAAAGCAAATTGGAGGCAATGATATATAAATGTTTGTCAAGATGATTAGCGAAATAGGGACGAATAATTAAAGCAAGAATAAGTGAGTAATTAATTAAATACATAGAATAGGAAGTAAGGCTGATATAAGTGAAAGTTTTATAAATAAAGCCTTTGCCCGTTTTAAGATTAGCTAAAAATGGAATAAGAAATAAAGTTCCAATTGACATTTGAGTAAATGAAAATACGTCTGCGTAAATTTTGTCATTCATCAAATGAAAATTCAAAGGAGTTTTTGGTAAAGCCAACAGAAGCAGTCCTACAACAAATAAAAAGTTTCTGTATTTAGAAAAGTAGATAGCAAAATAGAAAGAGATATATGCTCCAATGACACCAAACATTATACTATCTAATCGAGTTACTACCTGTTTTCTGAATAATCCGTCCCATATTGCTAAATCATAACTGTGACCTTTGGAATAGCGATAATAACGAATCGCTGTAGAAAAAATTATAATGAGTATTGCAACTAAAACAATTATTTGTTTAGGGCTAATTTTGAAAATGATGGCACCTATAATTGTCAGAAAGGGGACAATTAGATAAAACCATTCCTCAACACTGAGACTCCATGCTTCACCAAAAAAGGGTGGATGAGGACTGCTAAAGTTTTGTAGAAAGAAAAAATAATATTTTGTTTGTGTCCAATTAAATCCAGTCTTAAAAAAAAGTGAAAGAAAAATCAAGAGAAAAAGTACCAAAAAATAATTTGGTAAAGTTCTAAACCATCTGCGGCTCCAAAAATTTAATAGTAGTGAAAAAGAAGGTTTGTTTTTTTCAAGAAGTTTAATGAGAATTGTTCCAATCAAAAATCCACTAAGAACAAAAAAAATCGAAACGCCATCAAGAACAGTTGCGCCAATATAAGGTCTAATTGAAACAGGTAACAAAAATAGACCATGACCTAGCAGAACAAACAGAATTGCAAAAGCACGCAAAATATCTAAACCGTAAATTCTGTTTTTGTCAATTTCAATACGAAGCAGATTCTTAATTTGCATAGTTATTTTTCAATTCCAATAAGACAAATATATGCCTCTTTCAGTTGGTAGCGTATAGCAAGATAAAAACAAAATATTTACCAAGTGATTTCAATTTTCAAAATAGCCTGAAGACCAAAATAGAATTCTAATGAAAGACTTCCCTCTTATAAGTATTGTTACTCCATCCTATAATCAAGCGGAATTTTTGGAAAAGACAATTCTATCCGTTTTGAGCCAGAATTATCCTAATCTGGAGTATATCATAATTGATGGTGGGAGTACTGATGGCTCTGTTGAAATTATTAAGAAGTATAGTGATCGATTGAAATTTTGGGTTAGTGAAAAGGATAATGGATTGTATGATGCTGTGCAAAAGGGATTCGTTCATGCTTCTGGAGAAATTATGGCATGGATTAATTCCGATGATGTCTATCATGAAAATGCTTTTAATATCGTATCTGAATTGTTCTCAAAATATAACGATATCGATTGGTTGCAGGGATTACCGTCAGTAATTGATAATGAAGGGAAGCTTGTGCACATTAAAAATTATAGAAATTGGTCTAAATACGATTATTTTCTTCGAGACAAGGAGCATATTCAGCAGGAGTCTTCATTCTGGCGAAAAAAATTATGGTTAAAAGCAGGTGGCAAGATGAATGTAAGTTTGAAACTTGCCGGCGATTATGATTTATGGATGAGATTTTTTGATCACGCACAATTGTTTTGTGTTCACACGTTAATAGGAGCATTTCGAATGAGAGATAAAAACCAACTTAGTCTAGAAAAAATGAGTAGCTATAACGATGAAGTTAATTCAGTTTTGGAAAAGAGATTGAAAATCCTGTCTTCTCATGAGAAGAAGATTCTTAACAGATTGAATAAGGATCTTAATACAAGTGGAATATCCTTCACTAAAAAAATGAGTTCAGAGGAAAAAAATAAATTGAAGGAATATCCTGCTGAAATTATTTTTGATCGATCAAAGCAATCCTTTCGTAAGTAAAAGGATACATAGGAAAATGGAAAACCCTTTGATTTCGATTATTATCCCGACTTATAATTCGAGTACAACAATAAATCGATGTTTAGATAGTTTAGTCATTCAATCCTTCAAAGAGTTTGAAGTGATTGTGGTTGATGGTCTTTCAAAGGATGAAACTAAGACTTTAGTAATTGGATACCAGGAGAAACTTACATTGCAATGGAATAGTGAAAAAGATAATGGAATTTATGATGCCGTTAATAAAGGTATTTTAAAATCAAAAGGTAAGTGGGTATATGTTTTGGGAAGTGATGATTATTTGTTTGCAGCTGAAACCTTGAAATTAATTGCTACGGAAATTTCAAAAAATCAGACAGAGGTGATTTATGGAAATGTAAAGGTTGTTGGTGATGCGGGTTGGGCTAAAAATAATGATTTATATGATGGTCCTTTTTCTTTAGAAAAATTGATTGAGAAAAATATTTGCCAGCAAGCAGTTTTTTATAAAAGAACATTGTTTGATGAGATTGGTCTTTTTAATCCCAAATACAAAGTTTGTAGTGACTGGGATTTTATGTTAAGGTGTTTTGCTAGAAAGAAATGTAAATTTGTCGATATAACCGTTGCTGGATTTAATGGAGGGGGTGCAAGTCAAATATTACGTGATATTGATTTTTCGAATGAGTTGTTGTTGAATTTGCATAATTACTTTGGTTCGCGTTTGGGAAATAGGGAGTTTGGAAAATATATATGGGAAATAAAAAAACTAGCAACTGAACAACGCAATAGATTGAAATTTATTTCAGCAGTAAAATTTTATTTTATTTACCGAAGACATTTGAAAATTAAAGAGCAAAATGCTTAAACTCGCAAAAAAAATAGCTAGAAAAATTCTGAATATTCCCCTAAATATTAAGGGGAAAATAAATTTTGCTCAGTTGAAAAAAAATGATGGGTATTGTTGTATTTGTGAGCAACAAACGGAGTTCATTATTTATAATGATTGGTTGCGAGATTATTATAAATGTAAGAAATGTGATACCATACCTAGAAATAGAGCACTTGCAAATGCATTAACCAAATATGCGTCGAATTGGGAAAAATTAATTGTCCATGAATCTTCACCTAGTGGTGAACTATCAAAATATCTGAAACGAAAATGCAAAGGCTATTCTGGGTCACAATATTTTTCGGATGTACCAAGAGGCCAATACAAAGGTGAATTTCGATCTGAGGATTTATCGAAACTTACATTTGAAGATAATTCAATTGACATTCTGATTACCTCTGATGTGTTTGAACATGTCTATGAACCAGCCAAAGCTTTCAAAGAAATTGCAAGAGTATTAAAACCAGGAGGAATGCACATTTTTACAATGCCCTGGTATCCTGAATTGAAAACGACCGTGCAACGAACAAAACTTTCGCCTGACGGTACTGATGAATTTCTTATGGAACCAATTTACCATGGGAATCCGATCGGCGGTGGCAAAGGCTCTATTGTAACTTTTGATTGGGGTTTGGATTTTCCTGATTTTATTTTTAAGAATGGAGGAATGAACACAATTATTTATCTTGAAGTAGACAGAAAAAAAGGCTTAGATGGAAAATTTCTGGAAGTATTTATAAGTAGAAAAGCGGATGGAAAATAAAAAAATCAGAGCCATTGCAATTTATCTTCCGCAATTTCATCCGATTCCTGAAAACGATGAGTGGTGGGGAAAGGGATTTACGGAATGGACTAATGTTACGAAAGCGCAAGCTAGGTTTGAGGGCCATTATCAACCTCATCATCCTGCGGATCTTGGATATTATGATTTGCGTTTGGAAGAAACAAGAATTGCACAAGCAGATTTGGCAAAAGAGTTTGGGATCAGTGGATTCTGCTATTATCATTATTGGTTTAACGGAAAAAGAATTTTGGATAGACCAGTTGAAGATATGTTAGAATCTGGGAAGCCTGATTTTCCATTTTGTCTTTGTTGGGCAAATGAAAATTGGACGCGAAGATGGGATGGCAGAGATGAAGAGGTTTTATTGAAACAGGAATACGCTGATGAAGATGACCTTAATCACATTCGTCATTTAAAGAAATATTTCGATGACCCGCGCTATATTAAGGTTGATGGAAAACCCGTATTTATCATTTATCGACCATCTTTATTTCCAGACATTAAAAAAACAACAGATACTTGGAGAAGAGAATGTAGAGCAAATGGTATCGGGGAGATTTACCTAGCCTATATGCAATCCTTTAAAAATTATGCCGATCCGGAATCAATTGGATTTGATGCGGCCATAGAATTTCAGCCTAATTTTTCCTTTTTGCCTCCTGCAATTAAAGAAGATCGCGACGAATCTTTTTTTAGCAGATTTAACCTGACAAAAAATCCAAAGCCAAAACCAAGTACTCACGATCATATTTTCAGATATGACGAAGTTGTTGCAAATATGTTGAAACGGCCACAGGTTCCTTATAAATTATTTCCAGGAGTATTTCCAATGTGGGACAATACTTCTAGAAGAGAAAATGGAGCAACCATTATTCATGATTCTACACCTAAAAAGTATGGAAGCTGGTTATCAACTGTTATTAAAAATTTCAAACCCTTTTCTAAAGATGAAAATTTTGTGTTTTTA
Organism: Bacteroidia bacterium; assembly: GCA_038237845.1. GTDB lineage: Bacteria > Bacteroidota > Bacteroidia > Palsa-965 > Palsa-965. The sequence continues at coordinate 34,004 of JBBRYH010000002.1, read as the reverse complement.
AACGCGTGGAATGAATGGGCGGAAGGAAATCATCTTGAGCCTTGCAAAAAATGGGGAAAGGCATACCTAGAGGAAACTAAACGCGCGTTGGATGAATAAGGTCTCAATTATTGTTCCTAACTATAATCATGAAAAGTTTCTGGTACAGCGCATGGAGAGTATTCTGTCGCAAACTTATCAGGATTTTGAAATAATAATTTTGGATGATTGTTCTACGGATGGAAGTCGTTTAATTATTGAAAAGTATAGAAATAATAATAAGGTTTCGGATGTTATTTATAATGTAAATAATGGAGGCAGTGCATTTTTACAATGGAAAAGAGGAATTTCTGCTGCAAAAGGTGAGTATATCTGGATTGCAGAAAGTGATGATTATTGCGATCCGAATTTTTTGGAGTTAGCGGTTGATAAATTACAAAATGGATTTGATTTGTTTTATGCAAGGACTGTAAATGTTGATTACGAAGGAGCTCCAAAATCAAATAACCTTGGTTGGTACGAAGATCTTTCAAAGGATAAATGGGCAAATGATTTTGAGAATAATGCTTCGGATGAAGTGCGGGAAATGCTTTTTGTAAAAAATACCATTCCTAATGCGAGTGCAGTATTATTCAAAAACAAGGATGAAATAGAAAATTTGCTTAAAGAAATTTCAGAAATGAAATTCTGTGGCGATTGGATGTTTTGGATGAAATACTTATTGGGAAGCGATAAAATGTACTATTCAACTTTCACAAATAATTATTTCAGGGCACATTCAGCTACCACAAGAAATTCATTTAATGATAAATTAAGAAATAGAGAGGTTTTAACTGTACTTCAATTCGTTCTGGATAATACCACATCAAATAATAAGAATAAAAAATTGGTAAAGTATTATTTTTATAACCACCTTTTCAAAAATCAGAAATGGAAATTATTTGATAATTGTAGTGCAGCGATTTCTGAAATATGCATTTCTACCCATTTTATTTCTTGTTGGTTAAAATATTATTTAAAGAATTGATCGAAGTCTTTTAGCAAATAAATTCATTGACACATAATTGCAATATGATAAATAACGAGGAAAAAACTTTTATTTCAAGCACAACATTCTTGGTGACTGGAGGAGCCGGTTTTATAGGTTCAAATATTGTTAGGACTTTGGTGGACCATGGGGCGAAAAAAGTGTGTGTATTGGATAATCTAGAAACGGGGAAACTTTTTTCCATTCAGGACCTGGTTGAAGAAGGCAAAATTGATTTTATTAATGGAGATATTAGGGATCTGGAAACCTGCAATCGTGCCTGTATTGGAATAGATATTGTTTTGCATCAGGCTGCCCTTGGTTCGGTTCAAAGAAGTATTATTGATCCGATAACTACTAATGCCGTGAATGTGGATGGTTTTATAAATATGCTGAATGCTGCAAAAAAAAATGCAGTCAAAAAATTTATTTATGCTTCTTCCTCGAGTGTGTATGGCGATGATATGACTATGCCTAAAAAAGAAACGATAGTTGGTAATCTTTTGTCTCCATATGCAGTTACGAAACGAACAGGGGAGGAATATGCAAAAGTGTTTCGAAGACTCTATAAACTTGAAACTATTGGATTACGTTATTTTAATGTGTTTGGTCCGAATCAGGATATTAATGGATCTTATGCTGCCGTAATTCCGCTTTTTATTCAGGCGATGCTTGCAAAGAAGCCGGTTACTATTTTCGGTGATGGAAAAAATACACGTGATTTTACTTTTGTTGACAATGTTGTTTTGGCCAATATCAAAGCCGCGATTTCAATAAAAACTGATGATAATTTACCTATTTATAATATGGCATTTGGTGGTACCACTTCTTTGAATGATCTGCATGCAATATTATCAAACATTATGAGAAATGAAATTGCACCTATATATGCACCTGTTCGTGAGGGTGATATTCGTGACAGCTTTGCAGATATTTCAAGAGCAAAAAAAGAATTAGGATTTCAGCCAGTAGTAAATCTTGAAGACGGGCTTAAGCGGACTGTGGAATGGTTCTCTAAAAACAGTTCTTCAATTTTAAGTTAATTTCCACAGAAGTGAAACTTCTAATATTTTCTCTCGATTCATATTCTATTTTTCACACAGATACCAAATTTATTTTTGGTGGTGCTGAAGTAGAAACAGGATATCATGCTCGTGGCCTAGCAAATTTAGGCGTTGATGTTTCTGTTATTACAAAGGATCAAGGAGTGCCGATGCATTTAATAGACGGAGTAAAATTATATCCTCATCCTCAAATAAAAGGAGTGGGATATTGGGAAAATAGAAAAAGTTTTGCTGGTAAAATTGCCTATAGAATATTTGGAGATAGAAATCCATTTAAAAAAATCGAAGATTTACTTCTTCATATAAACCCAGATGTAATTTACGTAATGGGCATGTCGCCTGAAGCCTTCCAGCTTGCGAAGTTTTGCGAAAAAACAGGTAAACATTTTGTTTTTAGAATGGCGCATGATATGGATATTGGCGGTGAGAATCCTTCTGATGCGGTTTTAAAAAAATGGGTCAAGCTTTCATTAAACGAAATTCGTGAAACATTATTATTGGCAAAAGTTATTCTTATTCAAACTCCTTATCAGGCAAAACTCCTAAGAGAAAACTATAAATGTGAAGGAGAAATGATGTTTCCTCCGATTAGCTTAGCCACAAATTCTGAATTTAATGGACAAAAAAAATACGACGCTTTGTGGATAGGACGTTCGAATACATTTAAGCGGCCGGAGGAATATGTAAAACTTGCAAAACTTCTTCCAGAATTCAAATTTTGTATGGTCTTTAATAAATTAGACGATAATAATTGGAATGAAGTTGTGTCCTCTCTTCCTTCAAATGTGGAATTAGTTGAATCGGTGCCGGCCAATGAAATGGAAAAATTATTTTGTGCCTCAAAAGTATTTATAAGCACTTCGCTTCAGGAAGGATTTCCAAATACATTTTTACAAGCTGGAAAGAATAGTTTACCTATACTTTCTATGGGAAGTGACCCGAATGGAATGTTGACAAAATATGAAGGTGGGATTCTAGTTGGTGATAAATCTAAATCATTAGCTGAAGCACTGGAAATGTTACTTAAGAATAAATCGGAATACGAAAAGTACGCAGTAGGATCAAAGAAATTTGTTTCCACTTTTCATGACGCTAGAGCCATAAGTAATCAGTTCTTGAAAATTCTGAATAATTTATCATCCTGAATATTTGAGGATTATAAAAAAAGTGATTTTTTTGTAAATGACCAAGAAAAAAAATCTTTTTGTTTTTACTAAGTTGTTTCCATTTGGAAATGCTGAGCATTATTTAATGGATGAATTGCCATTTCTATGTGATAAATTTGATAAAGTGGTTCTTGTGCCTGCTGAAGTATTTGAATCAAATAAGTATATAGCTAGAAACTTGCCTCTAAATTGTGAAGTTCTATTGTTGAATGAGGCAGCAGGTTTAGTTAAGTCATCAAAAAATTATGTTGAGCTTTTTAAAGTATTCCTGGGTGAATGGATTCGGTGTAGAAGTAAAAACTGGTTCTGGAATGAAAGAAAACGGTATTTGGGTGTACTGAAACACCAATCTCATTTGGCAAGCGTTTTGTCTGAAATACTTTCGAAACGATTTGGCAATGATGACAACAGGTTTTATTGTTATTGGATTCATAACTCAGCAATTATGCTTGGATTGATGAAAGGCCGTCGTTGTATTGATGATTTTATATGTCGTGGTCACTCAATTGATCTATACGAATGGGATTGGGCACTTGTTCGGTATATAAAGATTTTGCCATTTTATAATTTCATCATTCGAAAGGCTGGTCAAATTGTTTCTATTTCCAAACACGGTTGCGACTATCTTCAAAATAGATTTCCTGATTTAGAAAAAAAAATATCCTTTTCAAGATTGGGTGTAATGGAGCAGGGAAAGAATCCTTTTTTTGAAAATGTAGTTTTTACAATTGTTTCTTGTTCTGTAATTCTTGATAACAAACGAATTTATAAAATTGCTGAGCTGGTTTCAAAGATGAATATTCCAATAAGATGGATTCATTTTGGTGAAGGTGAAGGGAGAAGTCGTGTTGAAGAGATTGTAAAATTATTTCCTACCGGCAGTACGGCAGAGCTAAGAGGTTTTACATCAAATACAATGATAAAGGAATTTTATACAAAGGAATGTGTGAACCTTTTTGTAAACGTTAGTGAAGCAGAAGGAATTCCTGTATCCATGATGGAAGCTATTAGTTTTGGAATCCCTGTTTTAGCGACAGCAGTTTATGGCAATCCAGAAATTGCAAATCAAGAAACTGGATTTTCTGTTCCTTTTGATTTTAATGTTGAGGAAGTTTCCATTTTGATTAAAACGTTTGCCCAGAATAAAGATGAACAACTTAGAATTCGAAAATCTGCAAAGAATTATTTTATGCAGAATTTCAATGCTGAGAAAAATTTCAAGGAATTTGTCTCTATTTATTTGTCATAAACAACTCTCTAATTTTGTATCTTCATTTAAGAATCTGATTATATGCTGATTTCCGTTATTATTACCGCTCACAATTATGCTCGTTACCTTGAGCGTGCTGTTCGTAGTGTTCAGAATCAATCATTGACTAGAAGCTCCTATGAAATCATAATTGTAGATGATGCGAGTACAGATGAAACTCCTCAAGTGTTAGAGAATTATGCAGAAGAATGTAGAATATTTCGTCTTGAAACTAATGTTGGTTTGTCAGAAGCAAGAAATTTTGGAATTAGAAAAGCATTAGGAATGTATGTGCTTTTTCTAGACGCTGATGATTATATACAGCATGATATGTTGAAGGTGCAATCTGTTTTTTTAACTGAAAATAATCGACTCGACGCTGTTGCAGTTGATTACTATTTGGTAAATGATTACGGAGATCATACGGAATGGGTTTCTGCACAGGAAAAACCTATTGCTTGTGGAATAATGTTTCGTAAAGACAAATTATTTGACGTAGGGCTTTATGATACAACTTTCAGAGCTCGTGAAGATGAAGATATGCGTATCCGATTTCTAAAAAAATTCAATATTTATAATATCATTCTTCCTTTGTACAGGTATCGCCGTCATGAGAAAAATCTGACTAACAACATGGAAGAAATGGAAAAGTATAAACAAAAACTTGATCAGAAGCATAATGAAGAATGAGTTGATTGTTGAGGGGGATAATATCCTTCTAAAAAGAGTCTCCTTGGCAGATATTACTGATGAGTATCTTGCTTGGTTGAATGATGATGAAGTAACGAAAGGCTTGGAGACAGTTCCAAAACCTTACACCTTCCAAATGCTTGAACGATATATTAAAGATGTTCTTGCATCTGAATCAACCTACAAGTTTATGGTACTCGATAAAATTTCGGGAAAAAGTATTGGTACCGCAAAAATTCATAGCATCAGCAAAAAAAATGGTACCTGCAATCTTGGAATAATGATAGGAGACAAAAACTATTGGGGAAAGGGTTACGGTCATGATGCCTATACCACTGCAGTTGATTTTGCTTTCGATAAATTAGGGATTCGGAAAATTTGGGAGATGGTGGATGCCAATAATGTTTCTTCTTTAGCAATTTTTAAAAAGACTGGTTTTCAGATTGAAGGTTATTTAAAGGAACAATCCTTTTCTGATGGAAAATATGTAGACAAAGCAATTTTGGGATTGTTTGCGAAGGACAGAAAAAAATGAAGAGCTATATTTTTATTCAGGCAAGAATGGGATCTACTCGATTACCAGGGAAAGTTTTGAAACCTCTGGCTGGTAAATCGCAATTGAAACATTTGGTCGATAGACTTGGTAAATATAAAACAGAAGGAAATATCACTGTTGTAACTTCTGATTTATCCGCTGATGATGCAATTGAGAATTTTTGTAAAATGAATTCAATTAATTGTTTTAGAGGAAGCGAACTGGACGTTTTAGATCGCTTTTATCGTGCAGGGCTAGCAATAAATGCATTAGCTGATGATTGTATTGTGCGGGTAACTGCAGATTGTCCTTTACATCATGAGGAAGTCATAACTTTTGCAGTGAATGAATTTCAAAAACTTAATGTTGATTATTTTTCAAATTCATTTCCGCCGGATTATGAAGATGGATGCGACACAGAAGTATTTTTATTTTCAGCTCTGGAAATGGCGCATCGAAATGCAAAACTTGTTTCTCAAAGAGAACATGTTACTCCATATATTAAAGACTCGGGATTATTTCATTGTGCTTATAAAAAATTTAACGCGGATTATAAATACAAATTATCTGTAGATACGATTGAAGACCACGCTGCAGTTGACAATATTTTCAATGCATTTGCTCCAAATACAAATTTTACAATCAGTGAGGTAGTTCAACTACTTAATTCAAAACCTGAACTATTACTCGTAAATAAGAATAGCATTATCAATGCAGGTTACGCGAAATCATTGAAAAACGACAAAGAAATAGAATAATGGATAAGAAGTATATTACGAATTTTGAAAAGTCAGATCTCTACAGATCTAAAATTCACGATTTAATTCCTGGTGGCGCACACACCTACAGTAAGGGTGATGACCAATTTCCATTGCATTCTCCAGGTGCAATTGTCAGAGGTAAAGGAAGTCATGTTTGGGATCCTGATGGGAATGAATACATCGATTGTTTATTAGGATTGGCTTCTGTGAGTCTTGGACATGCATACGAACCCGTAATTATTCGTGTAACTGAGGAACTTCAAAAAGGAAATAATTTTTCTCGACCTTCTATTATTGAAAAAGAAATGGCTGAAAAATTTCTTTCATTGGTTCCTGGTCACGATATGATTAAATATGCAAAAAATGGATCTGTTGTAACCACTGCAGCCGTGAAGCTTGCGCGGGCTTATACAGGAAGAACACTTATTGCTCGCCCAGCTGAGCATCCATTCTATTCCTACGATGACTGGTTCATCGGATCTACAGATGCAAATTTTGGTATTCCTCAAGAGATAATTAATCTCACAATAATGTACAAAGCAGATAATCTCGAATCGTTGCGAGAATTATTTGAAAAATATCCGAATCAGATAGCATGTGTAATTTCTGAACCAGAAAAAATGAATGTTCTTGCTCCAAATTATTTGCAGGATGCAATTGACCTAGCACACAAAAATGGTGCTTTATATATTGTAGATGAAATGATAACTGGTTTTAAAACTTCATTTGCAGGATCCACAACAAAATATAAAGTTGTACCTGATATGACAACTTGGGGCAAGGGAATTGCAAATGGATTTTCTTTCTGTGCATTAACAGGAAAGAAAGAAGTGATGGAACTTGGTGGTATTCGAAATAAAGGAGAAAAAAAATTATTTCTGATTTCCACCACTCATGGAGGCGAAACTTCCTCTATTGCAGCTGGACTCGCAACCATTTCTGAATTCGAAAAACAAGATGTAATCGGGCACAATCATAAAATCGGAGATTTATTTATTGCTGGTGTAAAAACATTATTGGAAAAACATAAACTCTTAGGTTATATTGATCAATTGCAATTCAATTGGCATGCTAGTTTCGGTTTCCGAAATGCAGAAAAAGAACCTGATTTTGGAATGAGAACCTTATTCAATCAGGAAGTAATAAAGCGAGGCGTTTTATTTCAAGGCGTTTTCTGCCCTTGCTTTAGTCATACTTCAGAGGATATAAATCATATTCTTTGGGCATTTGATGAAGCGATGGAAGTTTATAAAAAAGGATTAGAAGACGGATATGAAAAATATCTTGTCGGCGAAAGTATTAAACCTGTATTCAGAAAAATAATTTAAGATGGAACCATTAAGAACAATTGATCCGACGAAGATTGATTTTAAGAAAAAATTTGACCTTACAGGCAAAGTTATTATCATCACGGGTGCTTGTGGTTTGATTGGTAGAGCATTTGCTGAAGCTTGTGCACAATTCGGTGCAAATGTTGTGTTGGCTGATATCGCTGCTGCAAATCCAATGGAAAAAGCTGCAGAACTGGAACAACGCACAAATCTTCCTATGTTAGGAGTAGTGGTTGACGTGGCAAACAAACAATCTGTTATCGAATTAAAAACAATAACGCTAGAAAAATTCGGTAGAATTGATGGATTGATTAATGGACATCAGAATAAAACGAATAGTTTCTTCCAGAAATTTGAAGATTACACTGAAGAAAATTGGGATGCAGTTGTTGAAACGAATTTGAAAGGAACTTTTTTAACATGTCAGGTAATTGGTTCTTATATGGCAGAAAAGGGCGAAGGGGCAATTGTAAATATTCCTTCCACATATAGCGTAGTTGCACCAAATCAGAATCTTTATAAAGGAACCAATATTGGTTGTCCTGCTGCTTATTCTGCTTCTAAAGGTGGAGTAGAAGCATTGTCCCAATATTTATCTACCTATTGGGCCGCAAAAGGTGTTCGTGTTAATCAAATAACTCCTCATGGAGTTTGGAATAATCATGAAGAGCAATTCGAAAAAAACTTTGCTAATTTTTCCCCACTTCAAAGAATGAGTTATAACCACGAAGTGGCTAATGCGGCAGTTTTTTTATTAAGCGATGCATCTAGCTATGTTACTGGTCATAATCTTATGGTTGAAGGCGGTTGGACGGCTTGGTAGATTTATAAATTAAAAAAAATAAAAATTTTCATATGAGTAATATTCTAAAGTTTATTGATAATTACAATTCAAAAATTATTCACAAACCTTACATTATTGCAGAAGCAGGTGTGAATCATGAAGGTTCTATGGATCTTGCTAAACGTTTGATTGATGAAGCAGCTGAAGGTGGCGCTGATGCAATCAAATTCCAAACCTATAAGGCAGATACAATTGCAAGCAAGGACAGTCCATATTATTGGGACATCACAAAAGAACCAACTAGAAGTCAGCACGAACTTTTTAAGAAATATGATAAGTTCTGGAAAACTGAATATGAAGCATTGAAGTTGCATTGTGATAAATCTGGAATTGAATTTATGTCTACACCCTTTGATGTGGAATCTTCAAATTTTCTGAATGATTTGATGCCGGTATATAAAATATCATCCAGTGATATTACAAATCTGCCTTTCATAGAACACATGTGTCGTTTTGGAAAACCAATTATTCTTTCGACTGGATCTTCTTTTATTTATGAAGTGGAACAGGCATTAGAAACCATTCGTCAATTTGGAAATAAGGTAGTGCTCATGCATTGTATTTTGAATTATCCGACTATGGATGAAAATGCACATTTAGGTATGATACTAGATCAGAAATCTCATTTTCCGGATACTATCCCTGGTTATTCTGATCATACCTTGCCTGAGAAAATGGAAGTGTTGAAAATTGCAACCTTATTAGGTGCGGCAGTTCTTGAAAAACATTTCACACATGATAAAAAATTGCCAGGAAACGATCATTACCATGCAATGGATAAAGAAGATTTGAAATACTTTCATAAGGAAATGGATTTTACCTTTAAGGTACTTGGAGATTTTAATAAACATCCACTTCCTTCTGAAGAAAAGTCCAGAGCAAATGCACGAAGAAGTTTAGTGGCATTGACTAATATAATGGAAGGCGAGACGGTTACAAGAAAGCATCTTACCTGGAAACGTCCTGCAAGTGGAATTAGCCCAAAGGATATTGAATTACTTCTGGGGAAAAAAGCATTGCGGAATATTTCGGATGATGAAGTGTTGAAATGGAATATGTTCAACTGATAATTTGTATTCGAATTGGTTTCAATTGCCCTAGTTAATGCAAGGCAATTCATCATGAAAAAATTTTTATTTATTACACATATCACTCCCGTCGCAAAACGTACTGTTTTACGTCAGGGTCTCATCGACTGCTATTTTAAAGCTTTGGAAGCACAACGCTATGGCGATTGGCAAGTTGTGATTATGGGAGAGGAGAATAAAGAGGATGGTAAGTTTCATTATTTTGATTTAGGGAAAGTATCTCGAGAAGAGAAATTTCATGTAGTAAAATCGATTCTGCAATCAGAACGTTTTCAAAAAATAGTAAGAGGAATAGATTATGTTATTAAGCTAGATGATGATGATATAATTTCTCCAACAATTTTGGAGAAAGTGTCTACACTTGATGCAGATATTTATTTTGATAAGTTTCATTCTTTTTATGAAATTACAAGTGGTATGATCACACAACAGGAACGAAACTGGATGGCCAGTACCTGTATCCATAGAAAAGAATGTATTTTTTCGGAATGGAATGGAGTAGGAGCAAGTGCTGTTGGAAATCTTCTTTATACAGAACATCACCTTGCTTGGCATGAATATTATAAAAACAAACGAAAAGTAATTGCAGATCGAAATGATCCGGTTTATCTCCGTGTATTGTCGCCAACTTCTATTACTTCAGGTGCATTGGCCGGCCCACCAGCAAACATTGGAGAAATTAATTTTGAAAAATACATTTCCTACTTGAAAAATTTCGGCGATTGGTCAACAGCTCAATTATTCACTTTTCAGTTTATGCTTCCTGAATTATCACATGTCTGGAAACAATTTGCTGGAAAGGAGCAAAAAAAATGGTCATTGGAATTGTTTTACCAGGAGAAAAGTTTCGGAAGTAAAATTAAAAAATTCTTTAAAAGGGAAAAATAAGCATTGAGCAAGCGACTCTCTTATTTGCCAAAATTAGATGCACTTCGGGCCATAGCCGCTTTAATGGTTTTAATGGTGCATTACCTTCAAGTTAAAAATGTTTTTGCATATGGCGGAAACGGGGTTCAGATTTTCTTTGTCATTTCAGGATTTTTGATCACAGGAATTTTATTGGCGCAAAAGAATGCAGCAGAATTTCCTAAATCAAAAATCATTGGAAATTTTATTATTAAACGGGCACTTCGATTATTTCCTGTTTATTATTTGTTTCTTCTGGTTTTGTATATTTTGCATTTAAAAGGAGGATTATGGCTGTGTGAGGAAGGACAGATGTGGCATTATTTTACTTACACTCAAAATTATTTATTCGCTGTTAAAGGTCCGCAGAGTGGACTTCTCTTTCATACTTGGTCATTGGCCGTTGAAGAACAATTCTATTTAATCTGGCCTTTCATAATATTATTAATCCCGAAAAAAACCGAATTACCTGTTTTGCTTTTTATTTTTCTTTCAGGAATTCTTTCAAAAATTTATTTCATCGATTATTTCATTACGCCTGGTACAGAAAAGGGAATTACCTTCATTCATTTCGACACGCTTGGTGCTGGTGCATTATTAGCATACGCAGTGCACTATAACAAAAGAAAATTGCTTGATTTTCTGGGGATCTCTGCAGATTATATTTTTCTATTTGGATTAATTACTTCTGTAGGGATGACCATGGCTGGTATTAACGACGCATTCTTTTTACCACTTTCCCTTACCATTATGGCTTTTGCTCTTGTATACATATGTGCCTATAAAACAAAATCAATATTAGATCCGATTCTTAATCTAGGAATTCTTACTCGAATTGGAAAAATCAGTTACGGCCTCTATTTATTTCATAAGCCCATTCCATTTTTCTTTAATTACTGCTATGCTAAATCGGGATTACAGCCTATTCAGAATTGGTTTATTTTGTTAATAGTCTATTTTTTGATTGCTATTCTTGTCGCTTCAATTTCTTACCGTTTTATAGAAAAGCCAATTCTTAAATTAAAAGAAAAATTTGATCTCTGATTTGGATTATTTTAAATCAAGAGGAGCCTCTTAAATACTGTTATGCTATTTTTGTATTCCCTATTAATTATTAGTTGTTTCTTAACTATTGCCTATTTTTTAGGAGCAGTAGTTTTTAGTTTGTGTGGTAAATCTGATAATGTAAAATTCGTTGATTTTTATTACAGGTTATTCGTAGGATTTGTCCTATTAGTTTTGGCTTTTGCTGTTATAAAATCATTAGCTCATACCACTCTTTTATTGTTACTAATTCCGGCCTTTATATTTTGGTATAAGAAAAAATCGAAAAGAGGAAATTCCATATTTTATAATCTTCTACCATCTACTCAGTGGGTATTGATTACTTTTTCTATTGTCGCAATTCTTGTTTATTTCATGCATCATTTCTTTGAATCGGTTACGATGCAACAAGATGCTGCGAATTATTTGAAAATGTCAGAAGCTATGCAATTGACAGGGCAGGAGAATACGAGACATTTCAGAAATGTATTTAGTGATTCATTTCAGGGAATAGAACCTTACCATTATTTTGAGATGTGGCTTGGAGCGTTGTTTATGAATATTTCATTCGGAACGATTTCTCATCTGGAATGTTTCAGGGTTTGTGCTTATGTTTCAATTCTGACAATGTCTGTATTAGGATTAATTGCAATTTGTGAAACGATTCACCGAAGAGTTACATTCATCCATATTATCACGTCACTTCTATTTTTATTCTTTATCCCGAATGTAGTTCAGCTATTTTTTGATTACGAGCACCATTTTAATTATGGGATAGAATGCAATCCAATAAATCGGTTGAATTTCAGAACCTATTGGATGTTCCTAATGCCAGCTTTTATTTTAATTATACAAAAGGAGTATTTTTTGAGTTTTATCGCTTTGTTATTGCTTCCTGCGGTTTCAATTACTACAACACCGGCAGTTTTTGGAGCCCTTGGAATGCTTTTTTTAGCAAATAGATGGACCAAGTATCTGAACAAAAAAGAAATGCGCCTTTTGTTGTTAACTGTTTTGAGTTATGTTGTGGGACTCTTGTTTTTGATTTCTGCCTTTAAAATGAAAAAGGTTCCTGCTTTATATTCTTTTACACCAGACTACATTATTGGATATTTCAAAAATTCATGGAAAGCTGTAACCTATTATATAGGAATAGAATTTGTAAATGTGCTTGTCGTTTTTAGCCCATTTCTGCTTTTGTTAGTAGCCTTACGAGGAAGGAAAACGGAGGCTAAGCAGTTTATTAATGAAAATAAAGTTATGCTAAGCATTGCATTTGCCTTTATAGTCAGTGGAATTGTATTTTTTCAGATGGCAAGTTTTATGAATAATGCTTACCAATTTGTATTCATTAGTTTTTGCGTATTTGCCATTTCCTGTTTTGTGCTTTTTCAAAAACGAATTGAAGGGTATGAGAATGAATCGAGCATGGTTATGGCTTCACTATTTCTTTGTGTTTTTCTGCTTTTTTCTGCAGTAAGACTTACAGGTATATCAAGGAAATCTCTTTTTGTGGGACAGGAATTGTATTCAAAATCCTACAAAACCTATTCGTATGATTATTTGAAAGAAATGGAATCTGAGTTGTTGAAACTTAATGATCGGCCTGGCGCTTATATTGGTGATTCATCTTATTATGAAAAGATGTATTACTCTAAACGACTTCCTGATTTTTATTTCCCAGGATCTTGCTATCACATTTTTTCAATCGTTGATAATTCTTACCAATTGTGTCTTTCAGATACAAATGCAATTGTTTACGGATATAATGGAACCCAACGTGATTTAACGTTCTTACATCAATCTATTGCGGCTTCCTTATTTCACAGGGAATTTTATCAGGAAATAGCAAAATCTGTTGGAGAGAAACGTAGTGAAGCAATTGAAAAATTCAAGATCGCTTATTTAATACTAACTCCGAATGTTTTAGTTGATAAAGAATGGAGTGATAAAATTCGGAAAACTATTTTGGATGAGAATACAGGGGAAAAATTAATCCTGATGAAATAGTAATGACCTAAAACTTTCGGAAACGAATTAGAATACTTGACTTTACAAATTCCCATATTGCCTTGTAAAGTGTTATTCCTGAAAATCGAGATTCTTTCCACTTTACAGGAATTTCAAGAATTGAAAAATTCTTTTTCTGAGCGATATAAAGCAATTCACTTTCAAAGAACCAATTTTTGTTACGAATAAGTGGCAGTATTTCAGATACAACTTTTCGATTGACTGCTTTATAACCACATTGTGCATCCGAATACGTTTTTACTCCTAATACAACTTTCATAAAAAACTTGTGATATACTACCGATACAACTTTTCGCTTAATAGATCTTTGAACAATTGATTCTGGATGATAACGCGAGCCAATACAAAAATCATATCCCTTTTCAATTCCATCAATAAGCTGCAAAAAATTACCAATATCGGTTGCAAGATCAACATCCATATAGGTGATAATGTCGGCAGGGCTTGCCATCCAGGAATGAATTATACCACTACCTTTTCCTGGTTCCTCAGCGCTGTCATACCAAACTTGAGAATGTTTTTCGTGAATTTCTTTCACCAATGCAATAATTGCTTCCTGATTTTTTCCGTTGATTGCAAAAATAATGTGCCATTCGTAATGCGAAAGTTTTTCAGTAAAGAAGGGAATAACCTCATCAATACACGGCTGAATTTCATGGAGATTTCCATGATAAACAGGCAACATGATATCGATTCTTTTCATTTAATTATCCTAAAGTAATTTTCAATCCTTCTTTTAGTAACGTTGGCTTGTAGTGGAATTTTGCAACGACTTTTGAAATGTCATAAACCCTATCCTTTAATAAGTTGTCGAGTTGAGTAGGTGTAAGTGGGGGATTTTTAAAAAGAAAATTAAGAATATGAGAAAATGGTTTTAGCAAGAACATCGGTAAATGAAACATTACTTTTTTTACGTTCATCGCTTCCATTAAGTTTCGCATAAACTCATTGTAGGTGATACTTTCTACTCCTGCAATTGTATATGTCCCAGTAATAAAGGAATTCATACCATTTTCAATTACTTGAACCAAATCACCAACGTAAACAAATTGAAATTTGCTTTTGCCATTACCTAAAACAGGAACTAAAGGGAATTTTCTAATGATAGATGCAAGTCTTCCTACATACTTTGTATCGTTTGCTCCATAAATAATAGTTGGACGAAGAATTAAATGGGAGGAAAATTGTTCAACTTCCCTTTCAGCAAGTTCTTTAGTCTTAGAATAAATATCAGTATTGGATTGCGAAACATTTTCTGAACTGATATAAATAAAATGTTTGATTGCGGATTTATTGGCTAGCGCAACTAAATGTTTAGTAAAAGTTACATTGGCCAAAAACATATCATCCCATTGCCCATGCAATTGAGAAGCGATATGAATAATTACATCCGCTTTTTGAATTAAGTTTTCAATGATAGGATCGGTATAGGATTGAAAAAAATGTGTTTCGGTTCCTTGAATAGGTTGTTTAGATCTTACAAGGCAGGAAACAGAATGATTATTTTTCAACTGATTTACAACATGCATTCCAAGAAAACCATTTGCACCAGTAATCAGAATTTTCATACTTGGAAGTTTAAGATTTTTTCCAAAGATAAATAATGGAAACGCCAGCAGGGAATTTCATAAATCGAAGCAGAAAGATTTCAAAAGAAAACAAAGCACCAAGAATAAAATTTGTAATACGACCCAAAACTGACTTTCCTTTAATAGCCTCGAAATCGGAAGTCATTTCTTCATTTGTTTTGTTCTTAAATAACAAACGACTGAATTGTCTGAAAATATAAATGAGTGGAAAAAGTAAACTGTTGAAATAGCTTGAATAAACAGATTTTCCTGGCAATTCTTTATAGAGGTTAAGAAGTTCTTTCCGACGGTACCTGCGTTCATGATGATTGATAACATCATGTTTACTCCATAAACTCATAAATGCTGGAACTGTTACATAAAGATGACCACCAGATTTACAAACACGATTCATTTCCTTAACCGCTAATTGATGATCAGCAACATGTTCAATGACATCAAATGCACAAACAAGATCAAAACTTCCATCTTCAAACGGTAATTCGGTAATGGAATTATTATAAACTTTAGTTTTTAAAACATCTGAAACAAATTCACAGCAATCCTGATCATATTCAACAGAAGTTACTTCTCCATACTTCATCAACATTTGTGAACTTGCACCAGTTGCAACACCAACATTCAAAATTCTAAGCGGAGCTGAAGTTGGAACAAATCGCTTCAACATGTTTTCAATAATTTTACTGCGCACAATAAACCACCAGTGCTCACGCTCGAAACGATAATAATCCTGATAATAATCTTTGTTCATCTGAATTGAAGAATTACCCAAAAGTAACCGAATCAATTCAATATACTTTAAAGGAATTTCATAAGCTTGATTTTGGCTGTAGTAGATGACTTTAAAGATACTGACAATCAGTATATTGGACTATTATTCAATTATTTGAATCAGAGGAAACCTTTTCATTGCACGTTCGAATTTCTAATATGTATTTTTGATTGTGCGCAAGTGATTACTAAATAGAAACATGGAAAACATTGCAATTGCTATTGAAAATTATTTTGATCGACTATGGCCGATTTGTAGAAGTATTACAGGTGATGGATTACGAGAATCATTGAAGATTATCTCGGAAATTATTCCTTTAGAACTTACGGAGGTTCCATCAGGGACGAAAGTCTTCGACTGGGAAGTTCCAAAAGAATGGAATATAAAAGAAGCTTATATAATAACACCTGAGGGAAATCGAATCGCTGATTTTAAAATAAATAATCTGCATATTTTAAATTACAGCATTCCAGTTGATGAAGAATTAACTTTTGAAGAATTGGATAAACATTTACATTCCATTCCTGAATTGCCTGATGCTATTCCATATTTGACAAGTTATTATAAAGAGACTTGGGGTTTTTGTTTTACACATAAGGAGCGGGAGAAACTTTCCCGCAATGGTACCTACAAAGTGAAAATAGATTCCAGCTTGAAAGTTGGATCGCTTACATATGGTGAATGTGTTTTAAAAGGAGAAACGGATCAGGAAATATTATTTTCAACTTATCTCTGCCATCCTTCAATGGCTAATAATGAATTGTCGGGACCTTTGTTAACTGCATTTTTATATAAAAAACTAGCAGCTCTTCCGAAAAGAAAATTTTCCTATCGTTTTGTATTCGCGCCTGAGACTATTGGTGTTATTGCCTTTTTAAGTAAACGAGGAATGGATTTAAAACAAAAGTTACATGCAGGATATGTGGTGACTTGTGTTGGAGATAATGGCAATTACACTTACAAAAGATCGAAAGACTGTACAAGAGACGTTGATCGTGTAGCAGAACACGTTTTAAAATATTCAGGCAAAAAATATTCCGTAATAGATTTTTCAATTGGAGGAAGTGATGAACGTCAATATTGTTCACCTGGTTTTAATTTGCCTGTTGGTTCGTTAATGCGCACGATGTATCAGAAATTCAAAGAGTATCATACTTCATTAGATAATAAAAGTTTTATTTCGTTTGATGCAATGGTTGAATCAATTGAAATGTATTTTTCAATAGCTAAACTTCATGAATTAAATAAGAAATATGAAAGTGTAATTCCTTATTGTGAACCTCAATTAGGTAAACGAGGATTGTATCCTGAAGTAGGCGGTCAGAAGCAAAGAGCGGAAGAATTGTCGATGAGACTGCATTTTTTGAGTTTTGCCGATGGTAAAACCGACTTGCTTTCTATTGCTGATCGTTTTGGAAAGTGCGCCTTAGATTTTGAAAATACAATTGCAGAATTGTACGCTAAAAAGTTGTTGAAATAGAAATGGCTGAAGAAAGTTCTTTCTCAGAGTTTAAAAAGAAATTTTACACAAGAGTAAACGACTTTTCGTTGTTCAACTTTGAGGAAATTAATTTACTCAAAGTAGTGCTTGACGGATTAAAAGTGAATTATGCTTCACGAGGTAAAATCAGATTGTTCATATTTAATTCCCCAAGTATAATTAATTTTTATTTTTTACTACTTCGATTTCGAAAATCATTAGGCGGTGAAAAAACACACAATTTTAAACACTCAATTATAACGCTAAAGAATAGAGGGGGCATAAAATATATAACAGTTGATCCTGGTGGGAGAGTTGTGGAACATGAAAAACAGAATAAATCTTTTTATTTTGAGAATATTCATAAAGCTTTAGACCGATCGGAAGTTCTTTCGATTGCCGAAGGACTCAAAGGAGGAAATCTTAATGCTGATTTAAGAATAAGTGATTATAGTGCCGGATTGATTGCAGAACTGGGCTCACTGACAAAGGATGAGATTTTATTTTTGAAAAAATTAACTGCAGTTTATAAAAAGATTAAAGCTTCCAGAAAATTCGAAGAACAGGAAGAATTAAATATCGGAATTGCATTTCAACAGTTTTTTATTCAATATCGAATTTGGAATAATCTTCTTGCCATTGTAAAACCAGAAAAAGTTTTCCTTTGGCCCCATTATCACAGAGAAGGGTGTATTTATGCATTTTTGAAAAATAACGTTAAGGTTATTGAGTTGCAACATGGATTAATTGCTGCAGAAGATATTTTTTATGTTTTTCCTGAACAAGTTAAATTGATTGAAAAGAAAGCTCTTTTTGCAGATGAAATTTGGGTTTATGGTCAGTTTTGGAAAGATCAATTACTAAAAGGGGCAGGTTACGCAACGGAGCAGATAAAGATCTGTGGATATTACCCTTTCGTTCCAGTACCTACCGAAGCCGACAAGAATAAGTACCTATCAATTTTCCCAGGAAAAAAAATTATCCTCGTTACAACTCAGACTTTTACACACGAATACTTTTGTACGTATATTAAATTTCTTTCCGGAGATTTATCGGAGAGAAAAGAGCCGTACTGCATTTTAGTAAAATTGCATCCTGCAGAATCCCCTGATAAATATATTGCTATTTTAAATCTGGAGAATGTAAAAATCGTAAAGGAGAATCTAGATCTATTACTTTCCGTAGCTGACTTACATATTAGTATTTATTCAACTACTTTGTTTGATGCTTTACGATACAAAGTTCCAAACTATTCCATTTTTGTTCAACAATACAGTGATTATATTGCTTTAATACGAGATGAAGGTATCGCTCAGATAATTCAACTAAATGATAATCCATTGGACTTTCCTTCCTCAAAAAGTAATTTGAAACCTTCGACTTTTTATTTTGAAACATTTAAACCTGAATCACTTTCTGTTTTGTAGGTTATGAAAATTTCCGTCATTATACCTATGCATAACGTGAGCGAATTTATCGCGGAATGCCTCGATTCTGTTTTGTTGCAGAAGGTTTCTGAGATTGAAATTATTTGTGTAGATGATGCCTCCGAGGATAATACCTTGTCAATTGTAGAGTCCTATTCACTTAAAAATCCTAATCTGATTCAGATTATTCGCATTCCAGAAAATTCAGGAGCGCCGAATGCAAGAAATGTGGGATTGAAAATTGCAACCGGTGAGTATATTCAGTTTCTGGATGCAGATGATTATTTATTGGAAGGAAAACTGAAACATCAGTTGAATATAATTTCTGAGCTTAAAGAAAAACCTGATTTTATTGCTGGAGCTTACATTCGTCGAGCAGTCGTTGGAACAGAAAGAGTGATAAACGTGAAGATTGAAAATAAATGGCTTTCCTTATTTAAAGCTGATTTGGGATGCACTTGTTCTAATCTTTGGAAAAGAAATGCCGTAGAAATGACAGGTGGATTTAATGTCAATTTGAAAAGCAGTCAGGAATATGGATTGATGTTTGAACTGCTAAAAAAAAATGGCTTAGTGATCTCGGATAGTAAGCCACTGACAATGATCCGTGATCGCCCCCCAGGAAAATCAATTTCAAGAAAAAATCCTCCGAAAAATTGGGAACAATACATTCTTCTTCGCGGAGAAACTTTGGATTATATTAAAACCAATTTAAAATTAACTTCCGAAGAATTACTTCAGTTTCATCAATTGATTTTTGAATCTATCAGAATTCTCTATAATTTTTCTCCAAATAAATCAGTTGAACTTTACAAGAAATTTATCCCTTCTGAATTCCATCCTATAGCTTCAGCGGTCGTTTCTAAATCGTATTGCAGGATGTATGCTGTTTTTGGATTTCAGTTAGCTGAGCGGATAAGATCATTCGTTAGAATATTTAAAGGAAAAATTGTTGAGTAACTGGAATAAAAGTTTAAAAATTATGACTGTCCAAAAAAGAATTTTAACCGTAATAGGAACAAGACCAAATTTTATAAAGGTGACGCAATTCAGAAGAATCGCTGCTCTTTATTCGAAATTTGATTTGAAGATCGTCCACACCGGTCAGCATTATGACGGAAAAATGGCTGATGTATTTTTTGAACAGTTTGGCTTGATTCCTGATTTTTTTCTGAATGTTTCGCCGGGAACACCCAATACCCAAATGGCTGAAATTATGCAAAAACTGGAGAAAACGATTGAAACCTATAAACCTGATTTGATCATGGTTGTCGGAGATGTCAATTCAACGCTTGCTGCGGCGCTCACTGCAAATAAAATGGAAATTCCTTTTGCGCATATTGAAAGTGGACTTCGAAGTTTTGACCGAAGTATGCCCGAGGAGCACAACCGAATAATAACAGATGAATTAGCCGACTATTATTTTGTTACGGAACAGGATGGATTAGATAACCTTGTGAAAGAGGGGAAATCAAAGGAAATTATATTCTTTGTTGGTAACACTATGATTGATACCATGGTTGCTTTTGCTGAACGAATTGAGCAATCTAATGTGGTGAATGATCTTAATATTGGTGCAAGGAAATTTGTTTTAATGACCATGCACCGTCCCGGCAATGTTGATACAAAAGAAGGTTTGGAAAAATTGCTCGAGCTAGTAAATTATCTTGCTGAAAAGTATTGTGTTGTTTTCCCAATTCACCCTCGTACAATCAAAAGTTTGGAACAGGTTGGATTGTTATCTCAATTCAAAAACAATAAAAATCTTATCATCACGGAACCGTTAGGTTATTTTGATTTCCAAAAATTAATACAACAAGCAGCATTTATTATTACAGATAGCGGTGGAATTCAAGAAGAATCAACTTTCTTGAAAGTTCCATGTCTAACCTTAAGACCGAATACGGAGCGACCTATCACCATTACGGTTGGTTCAAATGAATTAGTTCCTTTTGAATTGAATATAATAACAGATCGTATCACTGCAATTGAAAATGGAAAATTCAAGAGTGGAAATATTCCGAATTTATGGGATGGAAAAGCGACAGACCGAATTTTTGAAGTACTATCAAAATTATTTTGAAAAGAGTTACCTATATTACTTTTAATGATGCACCTTCCGGAATTTATTCGGGACAGGTAATTGATGTATGCCGTTTTTGGAACGAAGAACTCAATGTTAATGTTCAACTTGTTGCATTTATTTCTATCAGGGGTTTTAGGGAGAATAAAACTAAACTTAAGAAGGAATATCCTTCGGCGATTATATTACCAATGTTTCCAAAAACAAGGAATTGGAAATTGAACCGATTTATTTTGAGTTTTTATTTAAGAAAAAACAAATCGAAAATAATTGTTGGCAGAGGTGCATTTGCAACTGGATTAGCGCTGTATTTTAAGAAGGAAAGGAAAGTTTGTTTTGATGGACGTGGAGCTTATTTTTCAGAGTTGAATGAATATGATGTTGTTCCCGACGAGAAAGTGAAAAACGAAATTCTATTATTGGAAAAAAAAGTTGTATTGGAGAGCGATTTTCGAATTGCAGTTTCTGAAGAGTTGGTTAACTATTGGAAAAGAAAATTTAATTATCAGGGTATTAATCATGTAGTCATACCTTGCACCCTGAATAGAAATTTTGGAAATGTATTTTCTTCCAAGTATGCAATTTCCGAAGTTCGAAAAAATATGGGTTTTAATGAGGAAGATATTATTATTGCTTTTTCAGGATCCGGAGCAGGGTGGCAATCATTGGAAATGTTGAGTGAGGAATTAATTCCAGTATTTGAAAAAAACATAAATTGTAAATTGCTTTTGCTTGTTAAAGAAATGCCAAAGGATTTCAAATTAAAGATGCTGTTTCCTGACAGAATACAGAATAGATGGCTAAAGACAGAAGAGGTTATTGCCACAATTGAGGCCTGTGATTATGGTTGGATGGTACGAGAACAATCGGAAACGAATAGGGTAGCATCTCCTGTAAAATTTGCAGAATATTTGGCTGCGGGATTGAACGTTATTATTTCGGAGAATCTTGGTGATTATTCTCAATTTGTAATAAAACACAAAGCTGGTTTTGTTTTCGATCCTAAAAATATTCAAGTTTTGGAATTAATTTCTGAGGATGAGAAAGTCAGGATGAAAAAACTGGCAATCGACCACTTTACAAAAGGTAATTTTAGTGAACAATATTTTAAACTACTTCAATGACGATTGCTTTAATTACTGATGGAATATTTCCAAACGTTATTGGAGGAATGCAAAGGCATTCTTACTACTTGGCGAAATTCCTTGCAGCTTCAGGAGTTCGAGTGGATCTTTATCATACAATACCACAAGGAAAAGTAGGTGACCCACTTGAAGGTTTTACGGAATCGGAGAAGTTAAACATCCGTTCTTTTGTTGTAAAATTTCCTTCTTTAGGAAATTCCCCTGGTCATTACATTAGAGAATCTTATTCCTATTCGGTTGAAATCTGGAATATTTTTAAAAAACAAAGTAAAGTTGATTTTATAATTATCAAAGGATTTTCTGGATGGGAATTAATAAATCAAAAGAGTAAAGGAGAAATTCTGCCTCCGATTGCACTCAATTTTCATGGTTATGAAATGTTTCAGGATCAACCTGATTTTTTCTCTGCTTTGAAAAGTAAATTGATTCTCAAGTCCCCAGCGATGTTTAACATGAAGAATGCGGATTATCTTTTCTCCTATGGTGCAAAAATTACCAGCCTATTAGTTGAACTTGGTTTTTCAAAAAATAACATTTTGGAAATTCCATCTGGTATTTCAGAGGATTGGCTTTGTGAAAAATATAAGCCCTCCGAAAAGTTAAGAAAAGTTGTTTTTTCAGGTCGTTATGAACGCAGGAAAGGTGTAAAAGAACTTTCAGCTGCAATTAGCAAAATATTAGTAACAAATAAAAATTGCGAATTTCATTTCATTGGCCCTATCCCCCCAAAAAAACAAATAGTTTCTGATCGTGTAATTTATCATGGTTTGGTAAGTGGAAATGCAGAAATGAAAATACTCTTGCGTGGAATGGATGTTTTGGTTTGTCCAAGTTATGCTGAAGGTATGCCAAATGTTGTACTAGAAGCAATGGCAAGTGGTGTGGCGGTAATTGCAACGGATACCGGTGCAACTTCAATTATGATCAATAACTCGAATGGATGGCTTTTTGCACCGAAAAATCAAAAACAATTATTGACTGCCTTATCTGAAGCCATTGAGCTTCCTTCATTAGCACTTGATCAGAAAAAAGATTTTTGTAGAAACGATATTTCAGCAAAATTTGTCTGGGGAAAAATTATCGATCAAACCATTTTGGTTATTGATGAGAAATTAAAAAAATCTAATTTTAAGTAACAAAATATTTCCTATTTTCATCGTATGTCGGAATCGTCTCAATTTATTCCCTTTAATAAACCATTCTTAATTGGAAAGGAATTGGAATACATTACACTTGCAGTAAAATCTGGCCATCTTGCAGCTAATGGATTTTTCACAGGGAAATGCAATTCTTTTTTTCAGGAAAAATATTCTGTTTCAAAGACGATCCTTACAAATTCCTGTACCTCTGCATTGGAATTAGCCTCTATTGTTTTAGATATTAAACCAGGAGATGAAATTATTGCACCTTCTTATACATTTGTTTCTACTGTAAATCCTTTTGTTTTGAGAGGAGCGAAAATAGTTTTTGCTGATTCATCTTCTGAACATCCAAATATTGATGCAAATTGTATCGAAGCGCTGATAACTTCCAAAACAAAAGCAATTGTTTGTGTTCATTACGCTGGAATAGCTTGTGATATGGAGAAATTAATGGAAATTTCTAAAAGAACGGGAATTCCATTAATTGAAGATGCAGCACATGCAATCGAATCTAAATGGAATGGAAGTGTTCAACTTGGAACAATCGGAAAATTTGGTGCTTTTTCTTTTCACGACTCGAAAAATATTATTGCGGGTGAAGGTGGATTACTTTTTATAAATGATAAATCTTTTGTAGAACGTGCTGAATGGATCAGTGAGAAGGGAACGAATCGTGCAGCGTTTTTCCGTGGAGAATTAAATAAGTATGAATGGGTTTCTGTTGGTTCCTCTTTTCTCTCTTCTGAATTGTCTGCAGCTTTTCTATATGCGCAATTAGAAAAGTGTGATGAAATTCAACAGAATCGACTCAATAATTGGAATTTATATCATACCCAATTGAATCAGTTGGAAGCTGATGGATTTATTAAAAGGCCTTACATACCGTCTTATGCCATGTCAAATGGCCATATTTACTATTTGGTTTGTAAATCACTTGAGGAGCGCGAAAAATTAAGACTATTCTTGAAGTCAAATGCGATAAATGCTGTTTTCCATTATCAATCCTTACACAAATCGCCATTCTATCAACCCCTTCATGATGGACGTGATCTACCGAATGCTGATCGCTATACTGATTGTCTACTTCGCTTGCCAATGTATTATGGGTTGCAATCTCAACAAGTATTGCGAATTTGTACTGCGATAAAGGAGTTTTTTAAACTTTCAAAATAGAGAATGACGACGGCGATTCAAGCTATTCTATTCGTAAATTTGGCTTTCTTAAAATTTTATGCTTAACGAGAGGCCAAAAGTCTTTTTCCCTGGGTTAAATGGGTTACGTTTTTTTGCAGCAGCTGCAGTTGTGATAACGCACGTGGAACTGCTGAAGGATGTTATCGGTTTACCGAATAATTGGAAGAATCCTTTATTGTTTAATCTTGGTGGACTAGGAGTTTATTTTTTCTTCGTGCTTAGTGGTTTTCTAATAACCTATCTTTTGCTTGTTGAAAAGGAAAAATCAAAAACAATTTCTGTAAAGCAATTTTACCTGAGAAGAATTTTTAGAATCTGGCCAATTTATTATTTGTTAGTCTTTCTTGCTTTTTTTGTTTTTCCTCATATACCAATTTTGCATTTGGATTATTTCCATCGCTTATTGCCTATGGATTTTGGTTTAAAACTTGCACTCTTTGTATTTATCCTGCCAAATCTTGCACTTGCTATGTATCCACATGCATCTGTTCCGCATGTAGGACACGCTTGGTCAATAGGGGTGGAAGAACAATTTTATCTTGTTTGGCCTTGGATTGTTAGAAAATCAAATAAGTTGATGCGTACTATAATTTACATTGGTATTGGCATTTTAATTTTCAAGATTATTGTTCTCCTGCTGTATGCAAAATTTCCCCAAGTTTATTGGATTCAAACTGTCAAGGAATTTGTGGCTATGACGAAAATGGAATGTATGGTGGTCGGAGGAGTAGGAGCTTGTCTTGTTTTTCAAAAAGATAAAAAGTGGCTGGATATTATCTTTAATCCAATTTCACAAGTACTTGCTTTTATCTCAATTCCCTTATTGATTTATTTTTTACCTCCATTTCTTCAGGATGGTGAGCATATATTGTTTGCTTTTATTTTTCTAGTAATTATAATTAATGCTGCTGTTAATCCAAAATCCATTCTCAAACTTGAGAATCGAATGTTTAATTATTTAGGGACAATTTCATACGGAATGTATATGTACCATATGTTTATTGTTGTTTTGGTAATTCGTCTCGCACCATTTTTTCATATACAGCAACAGTCTCCTTTTGTAAATCTGTATTATTATACTGCCTCATTTGTCGGTACTATTGGAATTTCATCGCTATCCTATTTCTTGTTTGAAAGATATTTTATCAGATTGAAAAATAAATTCTCTGTCGTACTTAGCGGTTCTGGTGCAAAAGAAAATAAAACATGAAGGTTGAAATTCGTCTTATTGATGTTTTAATCTACCTGTCGGTTTTCGTCAGTTCTATTACTTTCTTTCAAACACCATTTGAAGGGTATTTTCATTATTTGATATTTTTATTCCTTTTTCCAAGATTTATAGGACAATTTGGATTTCCGAATAAAACAGCAACCTTATTAGTGCTTCCACTATTTATTGGTGTATTGGAAGTATTTATGGGAAATAATACGTTTGAACTTTTTCTGAAAATATTTCTTGGTGTTTTACTTTCCGCTAGTTTTTATAATTACGTTATAGAATATTATGAATTGGACGCTGAAAAAATGTTTCGTATTTATCTCAAGGGAGTAGTTGTCGTTTGTTATATTGGTATTTTTCAATTGGTAAGTTATATTGCACACTTTTCTCCTGGGTATAATTATTCCTGGATCTTTAATAAGTGGGGCATTGTTCAAGGAGGATTTGGTATTCGTGTAAATTCTATTTTCTCGGAAGCATCTCAGTTTGCTATTGTTATTTCCCCTGCATGTTTTGTCGCAATTCATAATCTCATTCCAGGAACTAAATCATTTGGGCTAAATCGATTTCAATCGCTTTTAGTTTTAGCCTCTACTTTACTTTCTACCTCTTCCACCGGATATATTGGTTTGTTTATTATTCTTATCCTGTTTATTTTAAATTATGGCCAGATTATATATTTCATTCTTGGAATTGTTGTAGCTATTGTGGCTGGAAACCTTCTTTATAATAATGTACCTGAATTCAAATCAAGAGTAGATAGTTCTTTGGGACTATGGATTCATCAGGAATATTCCCTTGAGAATATTAACTCTTCGAGTTTTGTCCTTTATAATAATTACCATATCGCAGAAGAGAATTTTTTGTCAAATCCAATCGGAGGTACTGGACTTGGTTCGCATCCAATTGCATTCGATAAATATTCGTTAACAAACGATTCAAGATTTCTGGATATTCACTTTAATAAGGCAGATGGTAATTCCATGTTGATTCGATTAATTTCCGAAACAGGTATTATTGGATTGGTATTTTTCTTTGTTTTTTTACGACGAAACTTTGTTCGAAGAAATCAATTCGATAATGATAACCCAGATTGGATTATTTCCAATGCAATTTTGGTTTTAATAATGCTCTATTTGTTACGACAAGGAAATTATTTTCTGAATGGATTTCCTTTCTTTATGTGGCTATATTATGCAAATAGAAAACAGAAAGAGCAACGCGCTTTAGATCCAGAAAGTGAAGAGGAGGATGAAGATGCATTTGAGGATGAAATGGAAGGAGCCAGTGCAGAATGAAAAAGGTTCTTTTTCTTTATACTGAGATTGCAGGTTATACTTTAGCTTGCATAAACGCTTTTTGCAAAATGCATCCTGATGTGGAAGTTCATCTAGTTCGTTGGCCTGTAAATAGCGAAGCTCCTTTTGATTTTTCATTTTCCAATAAGCTAAAAGTATATGATCGAAAGAGTTTTGATGCTGATGGATTACATACGATCGTTGATGAAATAAATCCTTCTGTTATTCTCTGTAGTGGTTGGATTGATAAACAATATATTGCCATATGCAAAGAATGGAAAAAGAGCATTCCTGTTGTTTTGGTAATGGACAATAAATGGTTAGGCACTGCAAAACAACAATTATTAAAAGTAACTGCTGCCCTTTATGTACGGAAATGTTTTAATAGGGCATGGGTGACTGGAAATTCACAAAGAAAATTTGCTTTGAAACTTGGCTTTGCTCCTGATAAAATAAAAACAGGATTTTATTCTGCAGACGTTTTATTTTTTCAAGAAATAGGAAAAAAATTGCTTAAAGAGAAAGAATCAAAATTTCCCCATCGATTTATTTATGTTGGCCGGTATTATGATTTTAAAGGTGTCAACGAACTTTGGGAAGCATTTGCAAGATTCAAAGAAAAAGATAATTCGGATTGGGAACTTTGGTGTTTGGGTACAGGTGATGTTCATCCTGCTCAACACCCTTCAATAAAACATCTTGGCTTTATTCAGCCTGATAAATTGGAAGATGTAATGCGAGAATGTGGTGTTTTTATTCTTCCAAGTATTGTAGAGCCTTGGGGAGTAGTTGTTCATGAATTCGTAGCAGCAGGTTTTCCATTACTCTTAAGTGATGCAGTAGGTGCAGCAGAAACATTTCTCGAAAATGGGGTAAATGGTTTTTCGTTTATGTCAGGAAGAAGTGATGAAATAGAAAATGCCTTTGAAAAAATTGTAGCTTGTACTGATGAACAATTATTAGAAATGGGTAAGAATAGTTTTTTAAAATCTGATTTTATTTCTCCTGATAAATGGGCTGAAATCCTTTTTACTGTTATTCCATAAAATAAATTGAAATAAGTATTTAGATAGATGTGCGGAATTAACGGTGTTTTTTCATTTAAATCAAATTTGGATTTCAAAAAGGAAGTCCAAAAGATGAATGATGCCATTGCGCACCGCGGTCCAGATGACAATGGCCTGTTTTCTGAACCAGGTATTTGTTTGGGTCATCGTCGCCTTTCCATTATTGATCTTTCTGCTGCTGGTCATCAGCCAATGCATTTTGATAACGAACGTTATACTATTGTTTATAATGGTGAGTTGTATAATTTCAAATCGCTTAAAAAGGAACTCCCAGAATTTACATTCCAAACCGATTCAGATACCGAAGTTATTCTCGCAGCTTTTGTAAAGTGGGGTGCAGATTGTCTCAACCATTTTAACGGAATGTTCGCTTTTTCAATTTATGATAAATTTTCAAAGGAACTTTTTATTGCCAGAGATCGTCTGGGAATTAAGCCACTTTATTATTCTATTCTGGATGATAAATTGATTTTCTCTTCTGAAATGCGTGGCCTCTTTGCATCGGGACTCGTAAAAAGAAAAATGGATAACAAAGGTTTGCAGGATTACCTTACTTTTCAAACTGTTCATGCACCATCAACTATAATTGAAAATGTAAAAATGCTGTTGCCTGGGCATTTTATGATAATAAAAAATGGCAACATTAAAATTGAATCTTGGTGGCAATTCAATATTCAAACGCAGGAAAATAAATCGAATTTGGAGGATATCAAGAAAGATATTCGTAAACTTTTGAGAGATGCTGTTGAAATTCGATTGGTTGCTGATGTTCCATTTGGCGCCTTCCTTTCTGGAGGAATTGATAGCAGTATTATTGTTGGATTGATGAGTGAGGTTGCCACTTCCCCAGTTAAAACATTTTCCATAACATTTGATGATTCAGAATTCAGCGAAGCGGTTTATGCAAAACAAATCGCTAAAAAATTCAATACTGAGCATCACGAAATAAAATTGAAGCCAGAAGATTTTCTCCATGATTTACCAGTCGCACTAGATGCCATGGATCACCCGAGTGGGGATGGGCCAAATACTTTTGTAGTTGCACAAGCTACAAAAAAGGCAGGCGTAACAATGGCTTTATCCGGATTAGGTGGGGATGAATTGTTTTGCGGATACGATATATTCAAACGAACAATAGATTTGGAAGAGAAGAAATGGCTTAACTCCATTCCAAGTGGAATCAGAAAAATAGGCGGAAGTATTTTGAAAAAAAATGCTGGTGTAGCGGGAGAAAAAAAGGCTGCTGTTTTAGCTTTGAAAAAAATAAATTTTGCTTCTTTTTACCCCATTTCCCGACAAGTCTTGACGGAAAATCAAATTAAAAGCATTACAGGAAATAAGTTTGGAACTTCGGATGCTGTTTTTAATATTTCAACTGATATTGCTAGAAAATTTCCTCAAGACCATTTTATTTTGAGTCGGGTTTCAATGGCTGAAATGAGCTCATACATGCAAAATGTTTTGTTGCGCGATACCGATCAGATGAGT
This sequence comes from Bacteroidia bacterium, assembly GCA_038237845.1. Taxonomy (GTDB): domain Bacteria; phylum Bacteroidota; class Bacteroidia; order Palsa-965; family Palsa-965. Next base: position 4,385 of record JBBRYH010000002.1, on the reverse strand, counting down.
ATGGCACATGCATTAGAAGTTCGCGTACCATTTTTGGATTATACGCTCGTTGAATATGTTTTAAATCTACCCGATTCTTTTAAATTTCCGCATACACCGAAAAGTCTTTTAGTAGATGCTTGTTCCGATTTATTGCCGGAAGAAATTGCAAATCGCCCTAAAATGGGATTTACTTTCCCTTGGAAAAATTGGATGAAAAACGAATTGAAATCTTTTTGTGAAGAGCGAATAAATAATTTGGGAAAACGAACTCATTTTGATGCAAGTGGTTTAAATTTACTTTGGAATTCTTTTTTAAAGGATGATCCGAAAGTTACATGGTCAAGAATATGGCCTCTGGTTGTATTATCTCATTGGTTAGAAAAAAATGACATTGAATCCTGAAAAAAAATCTGTTTTAGTTTTTATTGATTGGTTTCTTCCGGGTGATAAGGCAGGTGGACCAGTAAGATCCTGCGCAAATCTGATTGATCATCTGGGTAATGAATTTAATTTTTCTGTTGTCACTCGGGATACAGATTATACAGACGCCATTCCATATGCTTCTATTAAAAGTGACGAATGGAATTTGCACGATGAGAAACGCATTTATTATATTTCATCTCCAAATCTTACCAAAGAAACGATTGCAAGAATAATTGATGAAGAAAAGCCTTATGCGGTTTATTTGAATGGTCTTTGGTCGCAACCTTTTACGGCTTGGCCAATGAAGCATTTAAAAAAATTAAAAAGTAAAGCCAAAGTTATTGTAGCAGCACGTGGCATGTTGTCGCCCTCCGCATTGGAAATAAAATCCACGAAGAAAAAATTGTATTTGCGACTAGCCAAATGGCGAGATGAATTTTCAAATACAATCTTTCACGCCACCAATGAAAAAGAAGCCAATGATATTCGTAAGGCTATTGGTGACAAAACAAGGATTGTAGTGGCCAGAAATCTCCCACGAAAAAAGGCTGAAGTAAATACACGATCACCGAAGATTAAAAATAAATTGCGCATAGTAAGCGTTGCAAGAATTGCCCCAGAAAAAAATACACTTTTTGCGCTTGAAGTTTTAGCAAAAGTTAAAGTCCCTGTAGAAATTGATTTTTTCGGAGCAATTTATGACGAGGCTTACTGGACGAATTGCAAAACTTTATCCGAGAAACTCCCTGCCCACATTGAAATTAATTTTAATAACGCCATCCCTAGTGAAAACATTGGAAATACTTTGGCTAAGTATGATTTACTTTTTTTACCGACCAGAGGTGAGAATTTCGGCCATATTATTCTTGAGTCGTTGCAGGCAGGTACTCCTGTATTGATTTCTGATCAAACACCTTGGAAAAATCTTGAAGTAACAAATGCGGGCTGGGGGCTGCCACTCAATTCAAAAGAAAAATTTGCTGCAAATATAGAAATGATTGCAGGGCTCAGCCAGGATGATTTTAAAAAACATACGGAGGCGGCTTTGCAATTAGCAGCTGGCTATGCTTCGGATAAAAAATTATTGGATGAAAATAGAAAACTTTTTCTTTGATCTTATTCGATCCGATTAATCTTCTTCTGTATTGAACTGCCCCTGATCAAGAATGGTCATTCGAACAGATTCTACACTGTGTTTAAATCGTTTCGTAATCAGAAATTCATATCCACCGAATTCCTTTTTTTCATTAACTGCTGGAATTCTTCCGAATAAATAATTCATCAGTCCCGATACTGTTTCGTAGTACGGACTTTCAGGTAATGCAATCGGCAAAACATCATTCACATCTGAAATGGTAGCCAAGGCGCTAACAATAAATTCAGTGTCTGATTTTTTTTCTACTGCCGGTTTTTCTTCATCGTATTCATCCTGAATTTCACCAACCAATTCTTCAATTACATCTTCCATGGTAACCAATCCTGCGATTCCGCCATGCTCATTTGTTACGATAGCCATTTGAATATGCAAGGTTTGAAACTCTCGTAAAAGATCATTCACTCTTTTGCTTTGTGGAATAAAATGGGCCGGGCGAATCATACTTTCGATTTCGACATGCGTCATTTTTCCAATCTTCAATAATTTCAACAAATCTTTCGCGTAAATGATTCCTGTAATATTATCCAGCGAATCTTTGTACACAGGCATACGCGAATAACCTTCCTCAATCATCTTATCGAGAATTTCATCTGTCCCCATTTCAATATCGATAGCCGATATTTTATTGCGGGGAACATAAATACTTTTCACAGCGCGATCATCAAATTCAAATACATTCTGAATTAATTCATGCTCTGATTGTTTAATTGCGCCGCCCTCTTCACTTTCGGTCAATAATAATCGAAGTTCTTCTTCACTGTGAATATCATCATGATCAGCGGAAATTTTTATTCCGAATAAACGAAGTGTTAGTCGTGTCAGAATATTGATCATCCAGATGAAAGGAGCGAACAGATAATAGAATGCACGCAGCGGTAAAGCCACGAACATGGAAGTTTCCAGCGAATAACGAATCGATAATGTTTTCGGAACCTGCTCACCGATAACCATGTGAACAATTGTGATTAAAGCGATACCTGTTGCAAATGCGAGTGTATGAAGAGCTTGTTCACTGATGGTGAAATGTAATTTCTGAAATAAAAGTTCAAGTAAATGAGAAACGTAAGGCTCACCGACACGACCAAGCACAAGACTCGAAACGGTAATTCCAAGTTGAGTTGCAGATAAATAGGAATCCATCTTCGTGAGAATGGATCGTGCGATTTTTGCTCTTGAACTTCCTTGATTTACTTTTAGATCAATTTGAGAAGCACGCACTTTTACCATCGCAAATTCAGCTGCGACGAAGAAAGCATTGAGAAGAATCAGGAAAATTATCAGTATCAGATCAGGACCCATAGGTAAAGCGGAACGCTCTTTGAGCCACAAATATACAATATTGGAGGAATTGGGTAGAAACTCACAATTCGGAGGTCGCGCTTAAAGTCAAGATTATGTTTAAGTGGTTTTTTAATTGAATCCTTCTGAGAAAAATTCTTCTACTGTCATATTTAAGCAAGCGATGATCTTTAACAATGTTGCATAAGTAATATTAGCCCCCTTCTCATATTTCGGGTAAAGTGTTCTTGGAATATCGGCATCTCCTGCAAATGCCTCTTTGCTTTTGCCGGTCTTGGTACGAAGCTCTTTAATTCTATTTGCCAACCTCATCATTTCAGGAGACACTTTCTCAGTCCTTTTCTTTTTTCCGCTTGCCATACTACAAAACACGCACAAAGCAAGGGCTTATGTAACCCAATAAATAAGCCCCTTAATTATAAGCCCCTTTTATTTATTCAGTATATTTGTTTATACCGAAGGACTAAACTGGACATAGCTTACATTGCAAAAGAATTGAGAATTGATTTAAAAAACACAATTAGTTTTCTCTGAGACTTTTCATGTTGAAGAATCAGGGATGAGAATTTTCAGGATGAGTTGCATGTCCCCCGTGCAGCAAGTCCGACCAGACAAGTTCGTCTGGTTCCCGGGGACACAGATCTGTGTAAACAGGACCCGTCTGTGAGCCTCGGATTTTTTTATCGCTTCCCTTTTTTCGTTACAAAACGGAAAGGGAGTGAATTGAATGAAGGCGCCCTGAAAAAGCGGTTATCCTTTGTTTTGGTGAGATACGTTCTCATCGGTGGTCGAGATGAAGAAAATTATTAAAAGACCAATGACGTGCTGTGAAGCATTGTTGTTATTGAACATTTATATAAGTGAATTGTTTATCTAAAACCGAATGGAAAACGAAACCGAATGACAACCTTAAAATTCTGCTATGCCTGCAAAGCAGCTATGCCGATCGCTTTAATGATCCGTGTTACCAATTCCACTTAACTAAAAACTCAAAATAAAATCTGCTTTATCCCAAGCAGTAATCAAGAACCAATTCGACCCTCTATATGTTCTCCAAAACCACAAATGGTTTTTGTAACACGGACTTCTCCCGAAACAGAAAAGGATGTTCACCTTTAACTGAACTATTATTCAACAAAAAATATCTTTAAATCATGATTAGAAAAATTATTGGAAAACTATGCGTTTTCTCATTGATAACACTGCTTGCAACGCCGATAGCGATGTTGTCTCAAAATATATTTCCTTGGGTTCATCCAACTGCGAGTATTACTGGGAGCGCAGGCAATTGCACTGGAGTTGATATTGCAAAAGGAATAACAACAGATGGCTTTGGTAGCAGCTATGTAGTCGGAACTTTTACAGGAACGGCTACTTTCGGACCGACTCCCATGTTTACGAGCATTGGCTCGAGTGACGTGTTTCTTGAAAAATATGATAGGGCTGGCTTACCTTTATGGGCTGTTCAATCCGGAGGAACCGGAGTTGATGACGTTAAGAGCGTTGCTGTCTATCCTAATGGAGC
>JBBRYH010000001.1:0-207023 GCA_038237845.1 Bacteroidia bacterium | reverse complement strand
AGAAGAAAGGCACTGTTAAGAATAGAGTCATCCCAAATACTATAGGGTTTTCCATTCTGCGCTTCCATTGGATGACCACCATTCTTCTTTCCTTCTTTTGTGATCGCCCAACCACCTCTATCTTTTTCAATCCATCCAACTTCTGAGAGATACAGATTGACTTTTCTGCTTGAAATTTTAAAATGCTCTCCCATTTGGGTTGCATTTATTGTATTCTTGGAACTAATATTCTGTTCAATATTTAGATTGACAGGCCAAGCAACATAATCACCGAATTTCGGATTGTTCAACATTTCTCCACCGACAATGCGTCCTTCCTTTGTCAAATGCCATTGATCTTCTTTTTTATAGATCCAACCTTTTGAGGTCAATTGATTGAATAACTCTTTCGGATCAAGGTTTCTTTCTTTAGCTAAAGCAGAGGTTGAAATCAGTTTCATTGCGGTGTATTTTTGAGGAGCAATTTTGTATAGGTAAATATCGCTAATTGTGGATTAGAAAGTCAAAAAATTGTGGTTTTGAGGTATTTCCATAGGCAATTTATTTCCTCCATTGCAATAGCTAAGCTGCTATGTTCTGGATAGTCATTTACAAACAGCTAAGTTCATTTTCATTTGTAATATCGCCTTTTTGCAAGTAAAAATAAATCGGCTCATTTACAGGGATTTAACTAATTTTGGTATAATTTAAGTTATAACTTAAAACTCAGTGGCTACTTTTGACGTTAAACCAATAGAGGAGTTTGATACTACCAACAAAAAGGTATTCAAACTTACGCGAAATGGTAAGTGCCTTTATGACGAATTCAAAGAAGAGATTGAAGCAGATAATAATCTCGAACCTGAATTGGATGAACTGTTTGCAAACATTGAAGATGTATTGGAAGGGAAACAACTTCCAAAAAGCAGATATAGAAAATTAAATCTCAAAAAACTTAAATTCAAACCATACGAATCAAAAAGCAAACATCTTCGAGTTTATCTTTTCAGAGATGATGATACCGGACAAATTATTATTTGTGGTGGAAAAAAAACAGAGCAGGATGAAGATTTGGATAGAGTTAAAAAAATTATCAAGGAATACAGCCAGTGGAAATTGGAGCAAAAAAGGAAATCTAAAAAAGGAAAGTCATGATTAACAAAGACAAATTACTTCTTAGACCCAACTATCTTCTTACCAGATATCAGAATGAAATATTCCGGCAGTTGGGAGAGTATATGGAGAAGAATAATTTAAAGAAGCAAGATATTGCAGAAGCTCTTGGCGTAAGTAATGCTTATGTTAGCCAAATTTTGCATGGCGACTTTAATTTCACATTGAAGAAACTTATTGAACTCGGACTTCTGGTTGGGAAAGTTCCAATGTTGGAATTTGTTGCTAAGGAAGAATACTGGCTAATCAGAAAGGGTGCAAACGGACAACAAATGCGTTCCTTCACTTTGCCAGTAGAAAAAGCTACATTCAATGGAGAACGTTTGAAGAAAATTAAAAGTGTGCCATCCGAAAATGAAATTGCGAATAAAGTTAAAACTGCTTCCAAACCCATTGATATAAATTCACTCGAGCTATGTCTGCAGTAAAAACAAAAGAAAAAATAGTTATTCAAAATCCTTTAGCGAAACCGCTGACAATTACTATTGGTGTTGCCGATGTAAAATTTATTGATTTTGTTGTAACCCAAGAAGGTGCTGATCTTAAAGAATTGCCCGATTCAAAATCGTATGAATTTCGGTTTGATATGGTTTCTGCCATTCTTGAGGATAAGAAGCAACAAAGCGTTTTAATGACAACAACTATTTTGCTCAAGAAGGGAAATATTTCCCGTACCGAATTGGGACATATTAAATGTCTAGTGGTTTTTAATGTGGAAAATTTAGAGGAAATAACAATTCACAATAAAGGTGGAAAAGCAGTGCCGGAGCAATTATATTTATTGACTTATGGCATTACACTTTCAACTTCCAGAGGAATGTTGGCGATGAAAGTTGAAAATACAAAGTTTAGCAATGCTACTATTCCGATTCTGGATCCGCGAACATTGATAGAGGGAATTAAAACTGTTTGATGAAATTTTATCTCAAATAAAAAGCCACGCAATTTGCGTGGCTTTTTGAAATTTGGGTGGACCCGCAGTGAGAGCTCCAAAGGAGCGATGCTTCCGCCCATTGGCGGAACAAGATTCTCTGCGGGAATTATATGAAAAAAACCTCTTCATTTCTGAAGAGGTTTTAATAATGTGGACCCGCAGAGAATCGAACTCTGGTCCAAACAAGCACTAAATATGCTTTCTACATGTGTAGCCGATTATTAATTGTCGGGAAAAAGCAGGTTAATCTGCAGACCAATTTTCTCCGTAGTTACTAATAGTGCTCCGACGCCGTAACATCATCTCACACTCCTTTTATTTATGGTGCTCCCGATCCAGACGTCAGAAGGAAAAACTTCCGGGGGAACATCGCTAGAATAAGACTTGGTCTTAAGCAGCAAGGGCGTAGTTAGACTCGCCTGTTGTAGTTTGAGAGTTGATATTTACGTGCCATATTCACAACGCACGACATGCTTACACAAATAGCCACCCGCTGTCAAAACCGGTCGGGCCCATATTTGTTAATACAAAGATACAGGTTATTTAGAGTCATTGTGATAAGGAGAAGCGGCAGAAAAGGAGCGTCAGCAGTCAAACACAACTCAGCAATTCAAAGCCTCACAATTTCTATATTCTACATTCATCATTCATCATTCTACATTCATCATTCAGCCTTCCCTTTATAATGGCGTGCCCCTCGTGCCTCGGGTCGGGCTGCTCCGGGCTCCGTCCCGAGCTATCGGGACTTCGGTGCTGCGCACCAGGCCCTACGCATCCCTCACGCAAAAAAAATAAAGAACCCATTAAACATTCACACCGTCAGTATATTCAAACATGCTGAAAATTCATTATTAATTATTCCTTTCCATCGGCTCCTGCCTATATTTGCCCCATGAAACTAGGTATTCTCAGAGAAGGCAAAATGCCGCGCGATAGACGTGTTCCATTTACACCTGCACAATGTGTGCAACTCCAACGCGATTTCGGTATTGAAGTTTTTGTGCAACCCAGCGATTGGAGAAGTTTTTCAAACGATGAATATATAGCAGCAGGAGTGAAGCTGCAAGAAGATGTTGCTGCTTGTGATGTTTTAATCGGAATTAAAGAAGTTCCGTTGAATGAATTAATTGAAAATAAAAAATATCTTTTCTTCTCGCATACCATCAAAAAGCAACCCCATAATGTGAAGTTGATGCACACCCTGATCGAAAAGAAAATTCAGATGATCGATTACGAATGTTTGACAGATCCTACTTTCAATCGCATCATCGGCTTCGGTTATTTCGCAGGAATTGTAGGTGCTTATAATGGCATTCGTGGTTACGGTTTGCGTTTCGGATTGTTCGATTTAAAACCAGCTTGGCGTTGTCATGATCTTACTGAGCTACGTAACGAACTTCGAAAAGTTCGATTGACGAATATCAAAATGATTGTCACAGGCAATGGGCGTGTTGCAAATGGCGCCATTGAAATGATGGGCTTGTTACATACGCGTCGTGTTACACCTTACGAATTCACGCATTACAGTTTTCGCGAAGCAGTTTATACGCAATTGCATTCTTACGATTACAATGAACCCAAAGATGGTTCACAATGGAATCGTGAACAATTTTATTCGCATCCCGAAAAGTTCAGAAGTACTTTCGGAAAATTCACCAAACATTGTGATATGTTAATTCATTGTTCTTTCTGGGATCCGCGTGCGCCGAAATTATTCGAGAAAGCAGATATGAAATCGCCGGAATTTAGAATTAGTGTTATCGCAGATGTTACTTGTGATATTAATGGATCAATTCCATCGACCACCAAGCCATCAACGATTGAAGAACCTTTTTACGGTTACAATCCGAATAGCGAATCAACAACAGCATATGCTTTTGATAATGATGTCATCACCGAAATGGCTGTCGATAATCTCCCTTGCGAATTACCGCGTGATGCTTCTGAAAGTTTTGGAAAAGAATTAATGCAAAAAGTAATTCCAGCTTTACTCGGCGATGATCCTGATGGATTAATTGACAGAGGAAGTATTTGTAAAGATGGAAAACTTACAGAACGATTTCAGTATCTGCATGAATATGCTTTTTAAATAGGACAAGTGACAAGTAGTATTATAAAACTACTTGTCACTTGTCGCTGCTTACTTCTTTCCTTCAGGAAGAAATCTCCAGTAATTTTCATTCGTCACCCCTTTGATTTTAAAATCATTGAGGTAGGGTTGCTCTTTTACTAATAGTTGTTTTGGATAAGCAACATATTGTTCCTCACTGTAACTCAAATAATCTTTTCCTTCTCCAGCAGCAACTGCAGTTGTTTTCAAATCAGCAATAGTTGTCTTGAATTCTTGATCGATTAACGTGTAGGTTAAACGCAATGCGGTATTCGCCATGGTCTCTTTATAAATATCAGGATGGTTAGTTTTTGCAAAATGCAGATACCATGCAATGAATAAATTAAATTCATAGGCTGCGAAATAAGTACCTTTTGCTTGCGATAGAAAATTGTTAGCAAGCGTAGTATCACCATTTGCTAAAGCAGTCTTTGCTGCTAACACATCTGCACGGGTTCCATTTTCATAAGCAGAAAATTCATCCATCAATCCATAAATGCCCGATTTGTTTGCTGAAACCACCGCATTTGCTCCTACATAAGTTTCGTATCTGAAAATTCGCTTGGAAGCATCAGCCGGAACAATCGTACTGAATTCACTAGAATTAAAAGTTGAAGTCTGATTCACTGCAATTTCAATTCCTGGAATAACAAAATATTTTGAACCATTAAAATTATGAGTTGATTCATGAATTACAGTTCCGAAATCGCTGCTCAATACATTTCGTGTAGTATCATAATTCCAATCTTCTGATGTTCCATTTACAACTGTGGTATAACAGCCAGGACCACAATAATTTTTATCCAATAAATCCTTATAGGGATTTGCATAAAAATCTGCTTCGTTAATGTAAAATGTCTTTGTATAATCCATCAAGCGTTCATGCTTTTTTTCTGCAGAGCTTTCTGACTTGGCTTTGTCTTTTGTAGCCTTTTCAGCTTCAATATCAACCGCAGATTTTCCTGTAATCGGATTGAAATCCCAAGTATTCATATAAAGAGCTTCTTCAGAAGGATTCAAAACAGATTCTTTTCCTAAAATCGCTTTGATCTTAGTTTTGAATAATCCTTTTTTAGAAATGAAATAAGTCTTTCCGCCTACTGAATTGAATCCATGTTTACGGTTATGAGATTCAAATGTAATTTTTCCATGACGAATTTCGTAAACACCATAATCATGATAAGTACGCTTATCGGTATAACGCATATAGTCATACGTATTGCCGTCCTTTAATTGAAGAACATAAAGATTGTTTTTGCCAGATTGATGTACGTAAACTTTGCTAATAGAATTATCAGCAAATAAACTTGTGAATTGAAATAATAGCACAAGGAGAAATAACATGGGCTTCATACGCAGTAGTTTTAGGTGTGAAGTAGGTATGTGTCATTTCTTTTAATTAGGATTTCTTTATATAACGTTGGTTACACTATAAATGTTGCAAGTCCCGTGCCAGTTATTAATTGATTTAGCTTTCCTTAACTTTTGATGTGAGATAATAAAATTAAGATGTTCTTATCCCGCCTGACCTATAACTTGCCATCAAATCTCCAATCCGATAAAAAAATCCATTTAATCCGTTTGATCTACGGCAAAAAGCGAAGAATAAATATGCCGCAGATAAAAAGGTTAAAATAGATTAATGTAATATTAGTTTAAAAAAATTTCCAATAATCTCCTCCTAGGCGGACACTTGCCATCAAATCTCCAATCCGATAAAAAAATCCATTTAATCCGTTTGATCTACGGCAAAAAGCGAAGAATAAATATGCCGCAGATAAAAAGGTTAAAATAGATTAATGTAATATTAGTTTAAAAAAATTACCACCAATCACCCTCGCCCAGACAGTCACCAGCCAGCAAATCTCCAATCCGATAAAAAGATCCTTTTAATCCGTTTGATCTGCGGCAAAAAGCGAAGAATAAATATGCCGTGGATAAAAAGGATAAAATAGATTAATGTAATATTAGTTTTAAAAAAATTCCACCAATTACCCTCGCCCAGACAGTCACCAGCCATCAAATCTCCAATCCGATAAAAAGATCCTTTTAATCCGTTTGATCTGCGGCAAAAAGCGAAGAATAAATATGCCTCAGATAAAAAAGATAAAATAGATTTATGTAATATTAGTTTAAAAAGATTTCCACAAATAATCTCCTCCTAGGCAGACACTATTAACTCATCACTAATCACCAATCACTAATCACCAATCACTAATAACACCGCCTTGGCGGAAACTAATATCTAAAATACTCTCCCATTAAATATTGTAAAAATGCCTGGCCTTCTTTTTTCATTTCAAGTTCTGCGTCAGGCGAATTTGCTTTTACGAATTCAGTTTTATTTTCTTTTACATGCCAAACTAAATTTCCTTCTGGTTTTACAATTCCGAATCCTTCATCAAAAGCGTAGTAGGCATATTTTTTTGTGAAAGGATTAAAAAGATTTTTGCTGTAAGTGAATTGACTTGATTCTAAATCTAATTGATGTAATAGAGTAGAAGATAAATCAGTTTGGGAGGCAACAGAATCATATTTCATTCCACGATATTCTGGTTTAATTACTTCTCCGAAAAATAGCATTGGAATATGACGATATTCTGGCTGATTGAAAGCCCAATTCTTAGGGGAATTGTGACTATGATCGGAAACGAAAACAAAAAGTGTGTTTTTATACCAGGAAGTTTTTTTGGCCGCTTCAATAAATTCATAAATACAACGATCTGAATAATAAACTGAATTGATATATGGTTTTTCTTTTTCACCCCAATGAAAAACTTCCTTCATAGGAAAATCAAAAGGCCCATGCGAACTGAGTGTAAACATCGCTGCAAAGAAAGGTTCTTTCTCATGGGCTAATTCTTTGGTCTGTCGGTCAAATAAATATTGATCTGCAACACCCAAACTTCCTTGGTGAATGGATCCATCAAAATCTTTTCCTTCAATGATTTTGTCGAATCCATTATAGTACATATACGAACGAATATTTCCGTAACTCAATTGTCCGCCGAACATAAAGGAAGTTGCATAACCAGCTTTTTTAAAGGAGGAATTCAAACAAGGAATATGAATATATTTATTAGGTTGTGTTATCACAGAAGTTTTTGGTTGAGCTGGGAAAGATGAAAAGACTGCAGCCATTCCCTGATCTGATAAACTTCCACTTGCATAACAATTGGTGAATAAAATTCCATCCTTTATTAATTGTTCAAAGTGAGGAGTAAGACTATCATATCCACCACAACTTTTTACAAGATCTGCCGACCAACTTTCTAAAACAACTAATACCACATTTGGTTTTGTCGTAGTGAGAATGTGAATAGTGGTATCCTTTTCAACTGCTTGCATTTTAGCAAAAATTTCCTTTGCAGTTTGATCGGGAAGAAAATGGTAAGGTTCTCCTGCATGTGAATTTTCAATCCAGTTACTAAAAAGATTGAAAGTTGAATTTACCGCACTTAGATTTAAGATGTTTTGTTTCGAATAATACGCATCGCTTACTTGAATTGGAATTTGAAAATAGCCGCCTCTCATTCCTGTGAAAATTAATCCTGGAGTAAGAAGAAAAAACAAAATACTTTGAAGCCAAGGTTTACGACGAGGATTTAGATTTTTAGGAACTAACAATTTGAAAATAAGAATTCCGGCAGCACTTACGAAGGCAATGGAAAGCGTTCCATAAAATAATTGTTTTCCTGAAGCTGTATTAAAAACCTCAGAAGGATTTCCGAGAAACCAAATTGCTTTATAAGTGAGTTTGGTATGCCACTCATCATACACAGGTAATTCAGCAATAGTTAAGAGACTGACAAGGACTAGAAGAATAAATGTTATCCATCGTGAAATTTTCAGAAATATCTCCTTTTCAGTAAAGAGACTGATCGAATAAAAAAGCCATGGAAGTATCATCATGTAACTCGACATGGAGAGATCCATATAAAGCCCATGATAAAAAGGACTTATAAAATTATTGAATCCACCTTCTGTAATTTCTTCTCTATTCCACAAAAGAAAAATAAGTCGGCATACCTGAAAAAATAACATCCAGGAAATGAACTGGCGAATAAAAACAAAAGGAATGGATTTCGCCATTAAGTATTTAGTAATTAAATCAGAATTTATCCTTGGATAAGTTTGATAGTAGCATTTCTATCTTTCGCACTGAACACTGCATTGCCTGCAACAACAACATTAACACCTGCAGCTTCTAAAGCACGTGCGTTTGTTGTATCTACTCCACCATCCACTTCAATCATTGTTGAAAAACCTCTTTCATCAATCATTTTGCGCAATGCTTTTACTTTCTCGATTGTATGTGGAATAAATTTTTGACCACCGAATCCTGGATTCACACTCATCACCAAAACCATGTCAAGATCACCCAAAATATCTACTAAAACAGAAACAGGAGTGGAAGGATTAAGCGCAACACCTGCTTTCATTCCAAGTGCCTTAATATTTTGAATTGTTCTGTGCAAATGTGTGCAAGCTTCAAAATGAACGGTAAGCATATACGCACCATGCTTCTTAAATTCTACCAGATATTTGTCTGCATCCGCAATCATTAAATGAAAATCGAGTGGCTTCTTTGCATCTTTCTGTAAGGCTTTCATGACAGGAAATCCAAAAGAAATATTCGGGACGAAAACGCCATCCATAATATCGACATGAAACCATTCCGCCGGACTTTCATTGATAAAATTAATATCATCTGCAAGATGACCGAAGTCGGCAGAGAGTAGAGAAGGAGCAACGAGTAAGGCCATATATCAAATTTACAATTATTGCGTGCGTATTAAGAATTTATCCCAGTTAGTAACGAATTGATACAAATAGATTAGTAACTATAAATATAGATCAGTAATTCGTACACTATCTATATTCTTATTCCAATCACACATACGTCGTCAATCTGTCCCAATTCGCCTTTCCAGGATTCAAATGTATCATCTAGAATTTTATTTTGTTCATGCATCGGAAGTTGATAAATGCGAAGCAATAAATTCTTTAATGTTTTATAACGGAATTTTTTTCCTTGTGGTCCGCCGAATTGATCCGCATACCCATCAGTGAAAATATATACGCAATCTCCTTTTTCAACTTCTACTTCATGATTGGTAAAAGGTTTGCCGTAATCATATTTTCCGATTGGTTGTTTGTCAGCCTTGATTTCAAATACACCAGAATCATCCTCTGAATTTAATTGCACAGTTCCTTTGCGAATGATCCATAACGGATTGTTTGCACCTGAATATTGTAATATTGATTTCTGAGAACGTTTTACTTCTGGAATTAGACTTACCAAGGCAATGTCCATCCCATCTTTCACTTCATCATCTTCTGATTCAAAAGAAGCAACCACAAGCTCTTTCAATTTATCTAGTATGTCTGAAGGCTTCCTCAAATTAAATTCACCTAAACAACGATCAAGGTTATTGGAGCCTACCATACTTACTAAAGCGCCTGGCACACCATGTCCGGTACAATCTACAGCAGCAATAAGTGTTTCATTTTCTTTTTCACTGATCCAATAGAAATCACCGGAGACAATATCTTTTGGTTTGAATAAAATAAAACTTTCTTTAAGAGCAGAAGCAATATGTTCTCTCACAGGTAAAATTGCTTTTTGTAAACGTAATGCGTAATTGATAGAATCAACAATTTCTTTATTCTGCAATTCCACTACTTCTTTCTGTTGATGCAGATCCTGTGTACGCTCATAAACTTTCTTTTCCAGATGCAAATTGATATGCTTTAATTCCTCAACCATATTTTTTAGAGAGGATTGCATTTTCCGGAAACTGTTTGCGAGATTTCCGATTTCATCTTTTCTTTCGGTTTTTATCTGAAGATCAAAATTTCCAAGTTCAATTTGTTGCGCATCCGCGGACAATTCAACAATTGGCTTTGAAAATCTTTTCGAAAGCAGGAAAGCAAAGAGTGCAATAAAAAGTAAAAGAAAACTAATCGCAAGAATAATCTGATGCTGCAATTCATATACATTGCTCAACGCTTCCGATTCTTCAATTTCACTCATAATAAACCAATGAATACCATTGATGTTCATAGGGCCATAGCTAGACAATACCGGTTTTCCTCTATACCCTTCAAATTTTTCTAAGCCATCATTTCCTTTAATAGCGTTTTGTGTTCCTGTTGTCTTCACCAATTGTAAGCCAACGGAGCTATTGAAATTTTTAATTTGTTCAATATTTATTGCTGGCGTACCTGTTTGAGGTAAATTATCAAAATAGGCAGCGCTATCTTCAATCAAACCTCTTGCCTGATTCCGAATAATTAAATCTTCTCCGATGATATAACATTCACCTGTTTTTTCAAAACCAACTTCTTCCCAATTCTCATCGTTCGTCATCACATCATTAATTTCATCAATTGGCATTTGAAAAATCAGCACACCGATTTTTTTATCTCCTTCATAAATTCCTGCTGCGATAAATGATGCAGGTAAATTGTAGGACGGATGAAAGGATTCAAAATCTACAAAACAAACGGAGTCTTTTTTGGAAACTGATTTTGTTTTATGATAACATTTTGCAAGGTTTGAATTTTTTAAGGGTCCTGTTTCCAAGTTGGTTCCAAAGTCCACTTCCTTCTCACTGGAATAAACAATATTTCCGTTTTCATTATCAACAAGAAAAATATCATAATAACCAAAACTCTCTTGAAATTTTCTGAACATTGGATGATACAATTGATGCGCTTTTGAATATGTACTTCCATCACCTGCGTCATCCAATTTACATTTCTCTCCAACTTCATTCGAATTTAAAGTGATATAGAGCGATTGAAGTACTCTGCCATTAACTAAATTATTTGTCTCCTCATCGATTTTTACTTTTGTGCTTAGATTAGAATTTAATCTTGGCAGGTATTCATTTTTATAATAATTATCTAATTCCTTATCAACGATTTTCATTTTTGCATCGTCCATCTTCAAGTCTTTGTCAACAGTATTAAATCCATTTCGAAAGTCAACCATTGCTTTGATGATGGTCGGATCTTCTGAGAAGGTTAAAACCTGCGCATTAATCAAATTAAAATAATCTTCAATCTGATCTTCTTTTACTTCACGAACTGCAAGGAGTTTGTTAAACGCTTCCTTTTCCAAAGATGCTTTCCCTTTGTAAAATGAAATTACCCCAATTACTGCCATCGCTAAGAAAGCAGTAACAAAAAAAGCAAGCGTAAGTTTCAGACCAATTTTCATAAGGGAGAAAGCCGCGTTTTGATAGAGCCGAAAGATCGGGATTTATATGCCGATCGCCAAATTTCTATTTGACTAGCTGGAGACCATTTCTCATAGGTAAAACACTAAAAAAGGCCTGCATTTTTTCGAAACAGACCTTTTTTTATTGCGAATGAATAATAATTATTCAGTGACGATCAATTTGCCATTTCCTACTTTATCTCCTGATTTGATCGAGTAAAAATAGGTTCCCGAAGCATAACCATCTAAATATATCTCTACCAACGAACCAGCAGTTGCTCCTAGAATTTTTCTGGTCTCCATTATTTTTCCGGAAATATCTGTGATCGTGATTTCAATTTCCGTAGAAAGTGTTTGTTCAAAATGAAAATTCACAACCTCTTGCGAAGGCACAGGATAAACAGAAACACCTGTCAGATGATTTAATTCTACTACACCAACCAAATTAATATTATTTGCAGCAGTGTCATTGCTGTGATTGACATCACTTGTTTTGGAAGTCCAGCAATATAAAACATCACCTCCTGAATAAGGCGGAGTTAATTGTTGTGCAAAGTTGAAAAGGATTTGTCCTCCTGGAGGAATCAAAGCGCCCGTGTAAGGTTCGCTTACAATAGTCGGATTATTAGCAAGCTTATAATTTACCTGAATGAAATAATTATCAGGAGTAGTTGCGTAATTGTGAACCCAACAAGAAACTGTTGTTGGACCACTTACAGTTGAAAGATTTGCAGGAGAAAAAATTGTTGCAACACCTACATCTTCTGGACTCGAACAAACATAATCAGCACCAATGAAAAAATCTGCATTTTGATAATCGCGGAAAGTCGACCAGATATTTTGGAATGTTTCATAAGTTTGACGAGAGAAAGGTGGAGTTAAATCTTCTGCAATTGCTACTTGAGTTGTATTTGCCATTTCCCAATTCACATAAAACCCACCACTTTGAATTACAACATTTCCTGCAACAGGCACAGTTAAAAGTTGATACGTTGTAATCTGATTTCCATTTACCAAAACAGAATCCAACAAAGTTCCTGGAGAACCTTGTGGACCATTATCGTCATAAATTTTTGCATAAAATGCAGGTCCTGATGTAGGAGCAATTGCAAGAATAAAATTTGTACTTAGAATTCTTGCAGGATAAGTTGGTGGTTTAATATAAATTCCAACACCACCTTGTCCACCTGCCCATGAAATTGAACTGCTTACAGGATTGGTTTGATTCACTGTATAAGAAAGGTTTATCGATGGAAGTGTAGTGTCTACAACAACAATCTCCTGATAAATAGAATCGTTTACTGCAATGGAATCTCCAGCTACCTGATTAATTCTTGTAATAAAATATCTTGTTCCAGAATTTACAGGAACAAAAGGATTTGTAAAATTAATTTGCTGATTTTGTCCTGGTACAAGTGAAACAGTTAACGCATTACTAGTTACCAATTGTGTATTCGTAAGCGTTCTAACTTGTCCATTGACTGTAACAGGTCCAATATTTTGATTTCCTGAATTTTCAATTTGTGTAACAAGTTGATGTGCTCCACCTAAGTTGGCAAGAAAAATTGCACCATCACCATCCATATTATTCCAACTCACTGCTGCGTCAGTTACGGGAAGTATAACAGAAGGATAATAATATTTCAGTGTATAGTTTGGTAAAGGTTGGAAAGTCAAAGGTTGAAGTCCCATTGTACCGATATTATTTTCTATTCCACTTGAGAAATTACTGATGGAAGTACCGGTGATTGATTGAAAATTTACTGTAATAGAAGAATCAGATTTACAAAGGATAATTTCAAATGTATTTGATCCATTATACGAAGGAGCATTTTGATCCCAATACGGAACGTTTACGTATTCTAAAATAAAAGAATCTGGCAATGCTTTGTAATAACATTTACCCACATTTCCAACGCCAAGAAAGGTCATATCTGCCATAAATCCGGCGATGTAATTATTTACACCACTAGGTTGAGGAATTGTTGGGAAATTTGCAGCAAGATTACCAGGTCCAAATTCCAAATAACCATTGGAACCCACCCAAACTTTACTTACAGAATACCAATAATAAGGAAATTGAAATCCGATCTGAATCGGCCCTACAAAATTGTCATCACCTAATCCGAAAACTTGCGTGCCTGTTGTCATCGCATCATACCAAACGTACGCTGGACCACCCGGTTCATTACTATCTTTCCAAGTATAACCAAATCCATCAGGACCACCTGAATTTGCATTGGCAAGAATAGAAGTAAAAATAAAAATGGTGAGTAAGATTTTTTTCATTGTCTGAATTATATTAATTGTAAAGTTTTATTTTATGATTGTCTAAAGTCACTCTAGCCTAAATCACTTCTGAAAGTTCCTCTTGATTTTAATTTAGGTGGATCTTTGCGCAGGATACGACGCACGAGTCCGCGAAGAAAAAACGGTGGATATTTATATCCTTTATTTGCAAGTCGCTTTCCCATGTCTTTATAATCTTCATCACTTTCTGGAAGATTGGTATGCATTCCATCTACATAACGATTATACATGCAAAACGCAGCTGCAACTAAAACTGTATCATGAATTTCTTCATCTGTTGCACCTGATTTATTTGCTTCATTAATTAAATCAACAGTTACTTGTCTTCCACTAATTTGCACTTTACCTGCAATCTTCAAAAGACATTTCATCTTTTCAGAAACAGGTGCCGTTGAAGGATCTTTAATGATACACGCTACTGCATTTCCGTTGTCGCCTAAATGTTCATTGGCAGAAGCACTATGTGATTTATGACAGAATTCGCAATTGTTTAGATAAGAAACATAAGAAGCAATTAATTCCCGCTCACCTGAAGTTAGAGGTGAAGGTCCTTTTAAAATTGTATGTGCTAGATTTGACAAGGCATTTCCACTTGGACCTTTGTAAAAAAGTAATTCGAGAATTCCGGCCTGGGGAATATCAGTTTGGATAAAAGTCATGTTGAATTCTGATTATTTTGAACCCAATAAAAATACAATAAAAAAAGGAGCGAATTCGCTCCTTTTGTATGGATTTATCAATGACTTTTAGCCCAAATATGTCTTTAAAAGGCGACTTCTGGAGGTATGTTTCAATCGACGAATTGCTTTTTCTTTGATTTGGCGGACACGTTCGCGAGTAAGGTCGAAACGCTCTCCGATTTCTTCCAACGTCAATGCATGCTCACCATTGAGACCGAAATAAAGTCTTACTACATCCGCTTCACGAGTTGTTAAGGTACAAAGTGCACGTTCTATTTCTTTTCGAAGCGATTCGCTGATAAGAGAATTTTCCGGGCTTGGTGTATCCTCACTTTGCATTACATCGTACATGTTGCTTGTGTTCTCATCACTAGAAGAGATTGGAGCATCCATAGAAACGTGACGACCAGTATTACGCATGGCTTCCTTGATTTCCACAGGAGAAAGTTCTAGAGCAGTAGCAATTTCATCTATACTCGGTTCACGTTCGAATTCCTGTTCCAAACGTGCAAATGTTTTATTGATTTTATTAATCGAACCGATTTTGTTCAGTGGCAAACGTACAATTCGAGATTGTTCTGCCAATGCCTGAAGTATCGACTGACGAATCCACCAAACAGCATAGGAAATGAATTTAAATCCACGCGTTTCATCAAAGCGTTGCGCAGCTTTAATCAAACCAAGATTTCCTTCATTGATTAAATCGGGAAGTGATAATCCCTGATTCTGATATTGTTTAGAAACGGAAACGACGAAACGAAGATTGGCATTTACCATTTTGGTCAATGCGGCTTGATCACCTTTTTTGATTTTTTGGGCGAGGTCTACCTCCTCCTGTGCCGTGATCAAATCCACACGGCCTATTTCCTGTAAATACTTGTCTAAAGAAGCAGTTTCACGATTGGTTACCTGCTTTGAAATCTTAAGTTGACGCATCGAATAGAGGGGTATGCTTAATTAGTAATTATTCTTTCATTCGTGGATATTAGGGATCTAACTGGCTTAACGGATGAAAAATAAAAAGGTTACAAAGTGTTGGGAAACTGTTGAAAAGTAGGGTTTTGAGGTGCATTTACAAACGCTTTATTAGGGTCCATAAATGCAATAAAAAATCCCGCTTGCCGTTGCCGGAAGCGGGATTTCACAATTTATTAAACTTAAATTTTATTTCTGAGTCGGATTATTTGAAGCCGGTCTCACCGGGCGTTCTGTGAATCCTTCCGGTTTTGGCATTAACACTTTGCGTGAAAGACGGAATTTTCCAGTCTTCTCATCTACTTCAATGAGTTTAACTTTCACTGCATCGCCTTCTTTCAAAACACCATCCAGATTTTCAAGACGCTTCCAATCTACTTCTGAGATATGAAGCAATCCGTCTTTTCCAGGAAGGAATTCTACGAAAGCACCGAAAGGCATAATGGTTTTTACTTTTCCATCATACTCTGTTCCTACTTCAGGAACTGTGGTGATTCCTTTGATACGGGAAACCGCTGCGTCGATAGAAGCTTTATCAGAACAAACGATATCGATGATTCCGAATTCGCCTTTTTCTTCGATAACGATTTTTGCACCTGTAACACGTTGAATTTCCTGAATGATTTTTCCGCCGGGCCCGATAACTTGTCCGATGAACTCACGAGGAATAGTCAACTGTACTAAACGAGGAGCGTGGTCTTTCAATTCTGCTCTTGGTTCAGCCATTGTCTTCATCATTTCACCAAGAATGTGTGCACGACCTTGTTTCGCTTGATCCAAAGCCTGCGCCATTACTTCGTAAGGAAGTCCGTCCACTTTCAAATCCATCTGCACCGCAGTGATACCATCGCGTGTTCCACAAACTTTAAAGTCCATGTCACCCAAATGATCTTCGTCTCCAAGAATATCAGAAAGCACTGCAAATTTTCCGTTGTTGGTAATCAATCCCATCGCAATTCCGGAAACCGGTTTTTTGATTTTGATACCACAATCTAAAAGTGCTAATGTTCCTGCACATACAGTTGCCATAGAAGACGAACCATTTGATTCAAGAATATCAGAAACGATACGAATTGTATAAGCGTTATCATCAGGCAACATATTTTTCAATGCGCGCAATGCTAAATTTCCGTGACCAACTTCGCGACGACCTGTTCCACGCATTGGTTTTGCTTCACCTGTTGAGAAAGGAGGGAAGTTGTAATGCAAAAGGAAATTATTGTTGCCTTGGAAAATAGCGGTATCAATTAATTGTGATTCCAATTTTGTTCCAAGTGTAACTGTTGTCAACGATTGTGTTTCTCCACGTGTGAACACAGCTGAACCGTGTGCCATTGGAAGATAATCCACTTCAGACCAGATAGGGCGAATGTCTGTAAGACCACGGCCATCCAAACGTTTGCGATCATCCAAAACCATATTACGAATTGCGTCTTTTTCAACGTCGTGGTAATATTTTTTTGCGTGCGCTA
Source organism: Bacteroidia bacterium (assembly GCA_038237845.1). GTDB lineage: Bacteria > Bacteroidota > Bacteroidia > Palsa-965 > Palsa-965. Next base: position 190,162 of record JBBRYH010000001.1, on the reverse strand, counting down.
ATTTCTCATCTGTTTTTTCTTCTTCAAGCATTGAATCCCAGAATTCAGTGAACACTGCTTTGAAGTCAGCTTTACGTTCGTGTTTATTTGGATTTGCTTTACGAGCAACAGCCAACACTTTATCGTAAGTTTCTTTTTTTATTTTTTCACGAAGCTCTTCGTTATTTGTTTCGTGAGAATAAACGCGTTTTACTTTTGATTTATCAACTTCAGCAGACAATTCATTAATCGCTGCGATCATTTTACGAATAGCAGTGTGTGCAAATTTGATTGCATCAAGCATATCTGCTTCTGAAATTTCTTTCATTTCACCTTCTACCATGAGAATATCTTTCTCAGTAGCAGCGATGATCATATCCATATCAGAATTTACCATTTGCTCAATTGTTGGTTGTGCAACAAATTGACCATTGATACGACCAACACGAACTTCAGAAATTGGTCCGTTGAATGGAATGTCTGAAACCGCAAGTGCAGCAGCAGCAGCAAAGCCAGCCAAACAATCAGGCATTATGGATTTATCAGACGAAATCAAATACACGAGTACTTGAGTGTCTGCGTGATAATCAGAAGGGAATAAAGGACGAAGCGCGCGATCTACAAGACGGCTTGTTAATACTTCGTAGTCAGAAAGTTTTGCTTCACGACGGAAAAAACTTCCTGGGATTCTTCCAGTTGATGCGAACATCTCGCGATAGTCAACAGTAAGTGGCATAAAATCTACGCCTGCTTTTGCATCTTGGTTGGCTACGGCAGTTGCTAATAGCATGGTGTTACCCATTCTTACAACGACAGAACCGTCAGCTTGCTTAGCTAATTTTCCGGTTTCAATGCTGATCATACGACCATCGCCGATGTCAAATGTTTTTGTGATTCCTAATTTCATTTTGTTTAGATTATTAATTGCAGCTCGTCAGCGTGTGGTAAAAAAGAAAGCATCCCATCTGACTTTAAGGGATGCTCTCTGTGAAGATTTCAAGATTCAAATTTCAAAAAACAAATTCCAAAATTTAAAATTGGTAATTGGTAATTTGTAATTTGTAATTCGTTTTTCATTTATTTTCTGATCTCGAGTTTTTTCAGAATTGCTCTGTAACGCTCGATATCGTTTTTCTTTAAATAATCAAGTAATGCTTTACGCTTACCTACCATTAAAACCAAAGAACGCTCAGTGCTTTTATCTTTTGGTTTACGTTTAAGGTGACCGGTAAGATGTGAAATGCGATGTGTGAAAAGGGCGATTTGTCCTTCTGATGATCCGGTGTCTTTTTCAGATGTTCCGAATTTTTTGAAGATCTCCTTCTTAATTTCCGACGTCAGGTACATAATTTTTGCTGTTTGTGGATTAAGTTAATTTCCTGTTTTTCAGGACCGCAAAGATAGGAAAAATAAGGGATCTAATAATCTGGTAATCTGGTAATTTGGTAATTGCTATCGGGAAAATTGACTAAAGTTCAAAATGGCAATTAGAATAATATGTTTAATATGCTTAAAATGAACTGTTTAAGTAAGCATTTGGATCAAATTACTAAATTACCAGATTACCAGATTATCAAATCCAATAGCAGAGAAAAGTCGCTAATTCTTGAAAATCTCCAACAACCCGGAAATGGTTGCTTTCAGGTCTTTTCGGCTTACGATTTTGTCTAGGAAACCGTGTTCAAGTACGAACTCTGCGGTTTGAAATCCTTTCGGAAGATCTTTTCCAATTGTTTCTTTTACAACGCGAGGACCGGCAAAACCAATTAATGCTCCAGGCTCTCCGATATTCACATCACCCAACATCGCATAAGAAGCAGTCACACCTCCTGTAGTAGGATCAGTTAACAAAGAAATAAATGGAATTCCTGCATCATCCAATAAAGCAAGCTTTGCAGAAGTTTTTGCCATTTGCATTAATGAATGTGCTGCCTCCATCATTCGTGCTCCACCTGATTTAGAAATAATCATGAATGGAACTTTATGTTTTAGCGAATAATTAATTCCACGTGCAATTTTTTCTCCAACAACTGAACCCATCGATCCACCGATGAATGTAAAATCCATACAACAAACCACCAGATCATTTCCGTTTACTTTTCCAACACCAGTTCGAAGGGCATCTTTTAATCCTGTTTTTTTGATGGAATCGACTAAACGATCTGGATATTTTTTGGTGTCAACGAAATTTAAAGGGTCTGCAGAAATTAAATTTTCATCTAATTCAGTGTATTGATTTTCATCAAACAGAATTGAAAAATATTCATCTGAACCGATACGATCATGATGATTGCAATTGGAACAAACAGAAAGATTAGCAATATGTTCGTTGGTCGGAAATACTTTTTTGCAGGAAGAACATTTATGCCACAATCCTTCTGGAGTTTCTTTTTTCTCCTTTGTTGATGTGGTGATTCCGCCCTTTATTCTTTTAAACCAACTCATTCTTAAAAAGTGTTCAGTTGCATTTTGTATGTTGCCTAAAAATCGACAACTAACAAAAGCTAACTAATTTATGCAATGGTAATTTCGCTTGACAAATAAACATCCTGAATTGAATTCAATAATTGAATTCCTTCCTTCATCGGTTTCTGAAAAGATTTTCTTCCTGAAATTAATCCATGTCCACCAGCACGTTTATTAATCACTGCCGTAGTTACAGCTTCTGCAAGATCAGTTGCACCTTTTGATTCTCCACCAGAATTAATTAATCCGTTTCTTCCCATGTAACAATTCGCAACTTGGTAGCGACAAAGATCAATTGGATGATCAGAACTTAATTCAGAATAAACTTTCGGATGTGTTTTGCCAAAATTAACAGCTGTATAACCGCCGTTATTAGTCGGCAATTTCTGTTTAATAATATCTGCTTGAATAGTTACACCAAGATGATTTGCCTGCGCAGTTAAATCAGCCGCTGCATGATAATCCACACCATCTTTTTTGAAACCGGGATTTCTTAAATAACACCACAGTATAGTTGCCATTCCAAGTTGATGCGCTTCTTCAAATGCTTGTGCAACTTCAATAATTTGTCTTGCTGATTCATCAGAACCAAAATAAATTGTTGCTCCAACAGCAGTTGCTCCAAGATTCCAAGCTTCGGAAACAGAACCAAACATGATTTGATCATATTTGTTTGGGTAACTCAAAAATTCATTGTGATTTAATTTTACAATGAAAGGAATCTTATGCGCATATTTTCTGGAAACCGAAGCGAGTACACCAAATGTTGTTGCCACTCCATTACAGCCGCCTTCGATTGCAAGTTTCACAATATTTTCACCATCAAAATAAATCGGATTCGGAGCAAATGAAGCTCCTGCAGAATGTTCGATTCCCTGATCGACAGGCAGAATAGAAACATAGCCGGTATTTGCTAATCTACCATGACCGTAAAGCGACTGAAGGCTTCGTAAAACCTGTGGATTACGATTTGTAGGTGCAAACATCCGATCAACGAAATCAGCTCCGGGAAGGTGTATTTGATCTTTTGTAATGGTTTTGCAAGTGTGGTTCAGAAGGCTATCAGCCTGTGCTCCAAGTAGTTCTTTTATTTTAGAAAGCGCCATTGTTTAATTTAAATTGGACGATTCAATATATTATGATTGTAGGGCTGCAAAACTAATAAAAAATAGCATTAGAAACCCCCTTTTTTTCTAAAATGCCAATTTGTAAAAAATGCCAATTTTCGATAATTTAGGTCGAGTTTTTGATGAAAATTGACATGTTTACGGGTAAAATAGGCGAAAAACAAGGAAAATACCATAATGTGCAAATCTGTATTAGAAAGGATATCCAATTCCAAAATTCAAATTGCTTCCAAGTCTTCTCTGACCTGGAACATACCATCTTTCACCATATGGATAGGATGGATCTCGTAATTTGAATCCCCAATCCAATCTTATAATAAAGAAATTCAGATCATATCGAATTCCAAAACCCGGACCCGTTGCAAAGTCCTGCAGGAACTGTGCATTTTTAAAACTGAAATCAGCATTAGGTCTTGTCGCGTCAGCTTTTAATATCCAGATATTTCCACCATCAATAAATGCTGCACCATTTAATGTTTTAGTAATTCTAAAACGATATTCAATATTGTACTCTATTTGAACATCGCCAAATTGAGCATATTTCTGATCGCTCGGAATGATGTATGAACCTGGACCAAGTGTTCTGGATTCCCATGCGCGAATTCCGTTAGCACCGCCAGCATAAAAACTTTTTTCCAATGGAAGTGTGGGGAAATTCGCCAGTGGTAAACCTATACCAATTGCGCCACGCATCACTAAATTCTGATGATCACCAATCGGTTGATTAATTCTTCCATCACAGAAAAATCTCAGATAATGTGAAAAAGGAATTCCTGCAATTTCATAAGAACCATCCGAATTCTTCGTGGCATTTGAAAGTTCAAAGAGCGGGCGCAATAAAAGTCCGGAAGTTTCTCCGTCCAATTTAAGGAAGTAAATGGTTCTGTGCTTTTTTGCAAATTGTGTGCTAATTACATAAGTCAATCTGAAATCTCGAATGAGATGGTCTGTAAATCGATAATGTAAAAGTGGGTCGGGATTTTGCAAAAGATCAATCAATCCTTGTTTCGGTTTCACTTTTACTACATTTATTTCAAGCGGAAAAAATGCAAATCTTCCGAAGTCCCGTTCTGCTTTTTCTGTTGTTGCTGGACGTCTATAATGAAATGTATATCCGTAAGATAAATTTGCAAGTGAACGATCATAATCGATTCGCCTTTGATAATTAAAAGAGGAAAGAAAAACAGTTCTTCGATCATCTGTTGTTCTATTATTAATAGGTCGGTTTCTCGCAACCAAAAGATTAAAAGGAAAAAATTCTCTAGGTATATTTAATGAGGCATCGAGTCCAACTTGAATAGTGTTGAAATTTAATCCATTTGTAGGATCAGAAGTTCCATTGATTGTTTGTTGTATTTCTGTTCCACCCTTTATGCCGCACTGAAGAATTTCCGCACCGTGGAAGACGTTTGTGTTTTCGTAACCGAACGATCCTCCAATACCCAAACTGCTTCCGCTATTGGTGGTTCCTTCTAATTGTGTTGTGAAACTCTGTCTGGAAACAGGAATAAGTTTGACGTAAACATCCAACTTATTATTGTCTACTTCTACCTGATCGATTACAACCTGTTTGAAAACACGAAGGCTTGTTATTTGCTTATAGGTTGCTTCGTAATCTACCTGTCGATAAAGAATTCCTGAATGAAAAGCAATGCGAGAGGAGAGCACCTCCGGTTTGAAACGAATTACTTTCTCAATTGGAATATTGTCCAGAGAGTCCATGTTGCGAAGAAAATTAATTTCGCGAAATTGAATGGTGTCGTAATTTGAAAAATCTTTATCATTTCTTAATTGAGAAAGATCAATCAAAGATTTTACATAAATATTTCGGATGGTATAACGTTGATGATTTGTTTCAATAACCGTAGAATCGTTTATTGGAAATTCAACCTTATTGATGATGATCCATATATTCACTTGATGTGTACCCAAAGTTGAATCGATACTGAATTTGATATAATCTTTGGAAAATTTATAATAACCGTTATTACGAAGCGACCGAGTAATTCGAACTCTCTCGTTTTCAAAATTATCTACGTCGTAATTATCTCCTTTTTTAAGCAGACAAAATTTGGCTGAAGTATCTGTTTGTAAATCATAAGCCAAACCTGGATCATGAATTTCCCAAGTAATATTATTGATGGTGTAGGGTTTGCCAGGATTTACAATAAATGCCTGAATAGCTTTACGTTTTCTTTTATGCTGTCCCCACGAATAAAAGAGGGTGTCTTTTACAACTCCATTAAAATATCCTTTGTTATAAAGAAATTCTGTCGTTTGGTGAATAGATCGTTCTGTAATCGAAGTGTCAACGAGAACTGGCGATTCACCTATGTCCATTAAAAACTCACCAATAGTTCTATGCCTTTTTGGCTCACGGCGTGCTACTCCTTTTTTTGTTTTGGGATGCCCTTGGTAACGTTCTTGTTTCTTTTTAAAGCGTAAATCTCTGCGAAGTTCTCTTTTTACTTCCCTTTTTGGATTTACCATATTATGAATTCCTAAATAAAAAGGAAAACCCGCTCCACTGGTAAGAAAGTGTTTATGTAAAACAGAATATCCCAATTTCCCTCGCTTAAAAATATGGGGGTTATTTAAGCCAAGAAGTTTTCGATTCGGTTTTTGTTTGAGATAACCATAAATTTCATCCTTACTAACTTTAGGGTCATCACAGCGGATAATGACCTTTTTGAGTATTACTTCCCCCTTATTCAGCCGCTTTGCCGTACAGCCAAGCCAGGCAGTCAATACCCAGATTGCTAATGGCAATAAAAAAAAGTATGATTTATTTTTAGGCAAGTTTCGGTTACCGGAAGTTCGGCGTATTTTCGCAAAGATAATGCCAACGAGGTCCCATACGCTACTCCTTTACGGTACTAATAAACCTTTCTATGTTGACTAAATCCCGTTTGTCCTTGCTACGTACACTCCGTCAGAAAAAATTTCGGAAGGAAAACGGGTTATTTGTCGCGGAAGGGGATAAGCTGGTCCTTGAAATTTTGAATTCCTCATTTTCGGTCGAGACTCTATATGCTACGAATGAATGGCTAAAGGAAAATAGGAATCTGGCTTCACAAGCGCCTGAAACAATTGCCGTTTCAAAAGATGAACTTTCTAAAATTTCCACCCTAATAACTCCTCAAAATGTATTAGCGGTTGTTTCAATTCCTGAGTTTTTATTGGAGGAAAAAGAATTGGTTAAGAAGTATTCGCTTGTACTCGATGGGATACGTGATCCGGGTAATATGGGCACCATTATTCGAATTGCCGATTGGTTTGGCATTCGAGATATTATCTGCTCACCTGATTGTGCAGAAGTTTGGAATCCAAAAGTTGTTCAGGCCTCAATGGGTTCATTGTTAAGAGTTCGTATTTATGAAAAGGAAGCGCATCAATTTATTGAAGACTTGAATAAGGCAACCCGACAAGAAGAATTATCGGATCCAATGATTTATGGAACCTTTTTAGACGGTGAGAATGTTTATACCACACAATTTAATTCTACGGGAGTTATTGTTATAGGAAATGAGTCGAATGGCATTTCATTAAAAACTGCACAACTTGTGAATAAACGAATTACCATTCCCTTATTTCGAGAAACAGGTGATGATTCAAATAGGCCCGAATCATTGAATGCAGCTATTGCCACCGCAATTGTGTGTGCTGAATTACGTAGAACTACTTCCAATTAATTTTTTTTTAAAATTGATTAAACTATTCACCCGAACAACCGTCTTAAAGGTATTACAGAGAAATTAAAAATATAAAAACCATAAAATCATGAAAACCAATCGAATTATCCTAAACGCCATCGCCCTGATTTTATCATCTTCATTGATGATTATTGGATGTAAGAAAGATCAAGAAGATAATGACACTTCATCTACTAGCGATAATGCGTTTGCAGATGCAACCTTCAATGATGTTACCAATATTTCTGATGAAGCTGGAATTTCAGGATCCGTTAGTAATTATCGACTCGGACAACCAGCTGATGATGGAATTCTTACGAGTTGTTCAACTGTAACATTTGACTCTATTAATTCGGCAGATGCTGATACCATTCACATTAATTTTGGTGCAACAAATTGTACTGGAAATGATGGAAGAAACCGAAGAGGAGAAATAGTTGTTGTTTATTCAGGTCGTTACCGTGATTCGGCTTCTACGCACACAATTTCTTTCAATAATTATTTTGTTAATGACAATCAAGTTTTGGGAACAAAAACAGTTACCAATTTAGGGCACAACAGTAGCGGCCATTTAGTATATGACATAAACGTTAATGGTCAAATTGTGTTAGCGAGTAATGCAGGAACTATTACATGGACTTCAACACGTCAACGTGAATGGACGCAAGGTGAAAGTACTTCAATCTGGAGTGATGATATGTATGCTGTAACCGGAAGTGCTTCAGGAACCAGTGCAGACGGACATACCTTCACTGCAAATATTACAAGTCCCCTTATTCGCAATATGTCACTCGGTTGTCGCAGACATTTTGTTCAAGGAACATGCGTTGTAACACCCGATAATAAACCAGCACGAACGATCGATTTCGGTTCAGGAGCATGTGATGATGTTGCAACTGTAACGATCAATTCACATACCTACACTATTCACTTGCGCTAAATTATTATTCATAAAAAAACGTCTCGACAGAATTGTGGAGACGTTTTTTTATTTTAGAAAAATGCTATTTCGTTTTAACTGCTTTTTCTTTCATAAGCTTATGAATTTCTTTCAAATATTCATTTTCGCTTTTTAAAATGGCCAGTTCTTTTTTCGAACTTTCTAGTTCACGCTTCATGTCAAGTGCCGTTACGACATGCGATTTTCCATTTGTTCCTTTTTCATCAATCACAAGGGCCGATGTGGAATAATACTGGAAGAAATCAAAATTCAGACAGCGTGAAATGTCTCTTAATAATTCAGAATCAATTGATTTTCTTTTGAAAATTCCATAAATGTTTTGTGGTGATGTGCTAATTCTTCTAGCGAATTCGCTTTTTGTCATTCCAACTTCTTCTAGATGTTGACGAATGACCTTGCCAATGTGAAATGCCATAGTTTGGGTCTTGTTGTGAAATATGTATTTATAAATAAGTCTCACTAAACGGATAGGGGGCTATCTATTTAATTAAACCGGGGAATTCGAGATGCAATTTGGCTGATTTTAATGAGATTTAGCCTGTTTTTTCAATTTTTTATTAATTAATTTTTGTTTTGATTGTAAATAATCCAAATCTGAACCCATCAAGTGAAGGATTTCTTTGATATAATTGTTATGCAAAATCAGTGTATTGATTTCATTTCGAACTTGTTCCAACTGAGGCTTCAATTGATTGGAAGTCGGATGAACCAATGTTTCTACTGGTTTTTCATTTATGTTTAATCCAAGATAGTGCTGAAAAAAATCGTAATTCAAAGCTACTGAAATCTTTGAAAGCAACTCTGTGTCAAGTGATGCCTTTCCTAGAATATAATGAGTATTCTGAGGCGTTATCCTAATTCATCGACTCAATTCACTTTTTGACATTCCAATTTCGACTATTTTTTTTTCAATGAGTTTTCCAATGTGCAAAGCCATTACTTTAAGTGCAGGGGTTAAATTGATTCAATATTGAATTAATATAAAAATATTTAGTTTAAAAATAATAAATTATGGGTGATAAAAAAAGCCTGCAACGAAAATTGCAGGCTTTCTTGTTTAATAAATGGAATTTTTACTCTTTATCCAAGAACGGATATCTGTAATTCGTTGGAGGAACAAATGTTTCTTTAATTGTCCTAGGAGAAACCCATCGCAATAAATTAATCATTGCACCAGCCTTATCATTTGTTCCAGATCCACGTGCTCCGCCGAATGGTTGTTGACCAACAACAGCACCGGTTGGTTTGTCGTTGATGTAGAAATTTCCAGCTGCATTTGAAAGCATTTTTGTCGCCTTCTCAATTGCATAACGATCCTGTGCTATAATACAACCTGTAAGCGCATAGATGGAAGTCTTGTCCAGAATTTTTACAGTTTCATCAAACTTTTTATCATCATAAACGTAAATCGTTAAAACGGGTCCGAATAATTCTTCACACATCGTAACATAAAAAGGATCTTTTGCTTGAATGATTGTAGGTTCAATAAAATAACCTTTTGACTTATCGTATTTTCCTCCAGTAATAATTTCCGCTTTCTTATCTTTTTTTGCAGCGTCAATGTAAGATGATAGTTTATTAAAAGAAGCTTCATCAATTACGGCATTGATAAAGTTTTCAAAATTTTCGGTAGGCCCCATTTTCATGGATTTCAAATCGGCCAATACAAGATCTTTTACTTCTTTCCAGATATTTTTCGGAATGTATGCGCGAGATGCAGCAGAACATTTCTGTCCTTGGTATTCAAATGCTCCTCTTGAAATTGCAGTAGCCACAACTTTAGGATCTGCACTTGGATGTGCTAGAATAAAATCTTTTCCACCCGTTTCGCCTACGATGCGTGGATAAGTTTTGAACAGATGAATATTATTTCCAATGGTTTTCCAGATGCTTTGAAAGACAGAAGTACTTCCTGTAAAATGAATTCCAGCAAAATCAGGATGAGAGAAAATTACATCTGCAGCATCAGGACCTGAAGGATAAATTAAATTAATAACACCATCTGGAACCCCAGCTTTTTTGAAAATTTCCATTAAAACATTTGCAGCATATACTTGGGCGTTGCTTGGTTTCCATACCACCACATTTCCCATCATTGCACAAGAAGTAGGTAGATTACCTGCAATTGCAGTGAAATTAAAGGGTGTCAACGCATAAATAAAACCTTCAAGTGGTCGCCATTCTAAACGATTCCACATTCCTGGACCGGAAGTCGGTTGCTGTGCATAAATCTCTGTCATGTAATGCACATTGAAACGAAGGAAGTCGATGATTTCACAAGCTGAATCAATTTCGGCTTGGTAAGCATTCTTACTTTGTCCCAGCATCGTAGCAGCATTCAGCTTAGCACGGTAAGGCCCAGCAATCAAATCTGCAGCTTTTAAGAAAATACTTGCACGATGTTCCCAAGCAAGATCAGCCCATTTTTTCTTTGCAGCAAGTGCTGCAGTGATAGCGAGTTTCACATGTTTTTTATCACTCTTGTGAAAATAGCCTAAGGTGTGTTTGTGATCGTGAGGTGGAGCCATTCTTACTTTCACACCACTCTTCACTTCGTTGGCGCCAATATACATTGGCACTTCAATTTGTTTTGAACGAAGTTCTTTAAGCATTGCCTGCAATTCTTTTCTTTCAGCAGAACCGGGAGCGTAATTCTTAATAGGTTCGTTAATCGGTGTAGGTACTTTGTAGATTCCTTTTGGCATAACTTATTTATTTAATGTCTTTCATTTTATGTGCAAGTGCATTGAAGAATTTTTCAAGAGGTCCTGTTACCATAGGGCGAATAAAAATCGGAATATCTCCTTCGAAAATTAATTGTCCTATGCAGGAATTTTCATTCACTACATTCAAAACAGCATCCAAGGTAAAAGCAAAAGGAAGTTTTCCACCTTCAACAGAAACCATATGAACTTTAGAATTGGGAATTGTAGATTCAATTTTCAAATCCACTTTTGCCATCCCACTAATATTAAAACTGCAGGTGTCTTTGGTAGATTTCCAGTCCGTCACCTGCGAAGGCATCAGTTTTTGAAAATTATTGAAGTCACTAAGGAATAAAAAAATCTTCTCTTGTGACTGATCAATTGTAATTACATCACTTTCAATTTTTGTCATGAAGATTTTATTTAGGAAATTATTTTTAAACGCCCCAGGCCGAAGGATTTTTCCTCCATGCTTCAAGAGCAGCAATATCTTGTTCAGTAATATATTGATCGTGTAAAGCTTGACGAATAAGTGATGGATAGTCGCTCAACGTAACCAAATTAACATCAGCATTTCTGAAACTTTCAGTAGCGGTTTGAAATCCGTAAGTGAAAATTGCAGCCATTCCTTTCACATCACATTTTGCTTCACGCAATGCTTCTACAGCTTTTAGACTGCTTCCGCCTGTTGAAATAAGATCTTCAATTACCACGACTGACTGGCCAGGCTTAATTTCGCCTTCAATAAGATTCCCTAAACCGTGTTTTTTGGCCTCTGGGCGAATGTAAACAAATGGAAGGCCCATCTCTTCAGCAACTAAAGCCCCATGCGCAATGGCACCTGTGGCAACACCAGCAATCACGTCAGGAGTACTGAAGTTATCATTGATGATTTGCACAAATTGTTGACGAACGAAGGTTCTTACTTTGGGATAGGACAAAATCTTTCGGTTATCGCAATAAATCGGCGATTTCCAGCCTGAGGCCCAAGTAAAAGGTTGTTGAGGTTGAAGTTTTACGGCTTTTATCTGAAGAAGAAATTCCGCAACTTTCGCAGCTATTCCGGCGTTGGTTACCATATGAGGTAAAGGTATAAAGATTGTGCCGATAACTTTCAAATCAAAAGAAAATGTTCTGGTAACATTGAAATAAATCACCAATAGCTCAGTTATTTAGCTTCTTCTGACGTTTATTGTCATCGTTCAGAAAATAGTCTACTTGTGAGAAGGAAATAAAAATTGTAGACCTTTTGAATTGAAAAAAATATTAGTGAACTTTTATATAAAATTAAAAATTGACTAAGTTTAGAATTAGCCCAATGCGTCCACTCAATGAAATTGTAAATGTGCCCGACGAAGTCTCACAATCCTGTAATTTTAATATTTACATTTGATTATTAGAAACTAAGCCCTATGAAACAAATAAAAATATTTCTTCTTTGTCTTTTTTCAATTTCAATTGGTCATACTCTATTGGCAGCACAGAAGACAGTCGTAATTGAAACTCCTGCAAATTATTACAATACAATTGTTAGCCAACAAGACTCCATAGGAAAAGCGATGCTTAATTTATTAAATATGTTTAGCGCTCTGCCAGAGGATAAAAGTTTAATGACCAAAAAGGTAGATGAGGTCGTTGCTACCTGCCAAATTGCGCTTGCTAAGTTGGGAAATCTTGAGCCGATACCAAATGAATTCGGACTAGCGAAATCGGCAAAAGATTTATTCCAGTTTTACCTCAATGCAATTGACAAGGATTACCGTGAGATGATTGACGAGCTTTACATGGAAACACCTGATATGGAAAAATTAAGTTCTATTTCTGCGAAAATGCAATTGGCTGAAAAAGCAGCCGTGATCCATTCAAAAGTGCTCAAGCTAGTTTTGAGAAGTTTCATCATATTGCCCCTAAGGCAAAATAATTATTCGATGAATTCGATTGTCTATGGATTCTTTTGCTCTTCACAAAATCGCCACAACAATTTATAAAATAAAGAAGATTTTTATTTTGTTGATTTAAGTTGCGAGTAAATCTTTTCAAGATCACCCTCTTCAAATCCTGCCAAAGACCAGACCATTTTATTTTTACTATTTACAACATAAGTAACAGGAATTGCTGTTGCCTCCAGAGCTGTTTTAAATTTTGATTCAACATCCGAATACACTTCGTATTTCCATTCACGACCTTCAACAAAGGGTTTGACTTTTCCTTTATTGCGCACATCATCGATTGAAACTGCAATTACCTTACAGCCGGTTTCTTTTTGCCAAAGTTCATACTGCGATTTAATTTCCGTTAGTTCGAGAACAGCATTTTTATTCCAAGTAGCCCATAAAACAATAACATAGGGCTTACCCTCATTAGAAAATGATCCGGTTGAAACAGTATTTCCAGCCAAATCACTTATGTCTACTATTGGAATTGTTGTTTCGTTCACAGATAAAAACGAAGTGAAAACCAGACAAAAAATGCCCATACCAATTAACGCGATTTTTCCGTTCATCATAAAAATATTCCTTAGGTTTACGTTGTGACAAATTAATATTCACTATAAAATTAATATAATTCTGGTAACTGTATCATTATCTACAAATAATGCAGATTTTATTGCAAAACGGGAATGCTTTTGGTGCTGCTTTTAAAAATATTATTATTCTGAACTTATCATTCATGTATAAAGTTTTCATCAACAATCATCCGCTCATTATTACCAAAACCGATTCGGATTTCGACTTGGTGGAGGATGATTTATTTCTTCAATATGATGCATCTAGCCTTAACGAGTTGTTAAACCTAGCGCATACGCATGATAACTTTTTCAGAAGAATTTATCTTGTTCATAAGGAACCCAAAAAGGTTTTTGAAAATTTGAAGGAGCAATGCAGATGGATTGAAGCAGCAGGAGGGCTGGTAAAAAATAATAAAAATGAATTGTTAATGATTTTTCGAAGCGGTAAATGGGATTTGCCGAAAGGAAAATTGGAAAAAAATGAAACACCTGAAATTGCTGGAATTCGTGAAGTGGAAGAGGAATGCGGAATAAGTAAATTAAAAATTATCAAAGCCTTAGAACCTACTTTTCACACCTATATTCATAAAGAAAAAATGGTTTTGAAAAAAACCTTTTGGTATGAAATGACTTGTGGTGATGATAAAAAATTAATTCCACAAAAGGAAGAAGGAATCACAGAAGTGAAATGGATGAAAAAGGAAGAAGTGGAGGAAGCGAAGAAAAATACCTACTATTCAATTCTGGATGTACTGAATCAGAAGTAAACTTAAATCTATTTTATTTTTCCTGAATTTTTACCATCGGTGGCGCTTTCGGATTTGCAATTCGATACAAATTGAATTCTAAATCACCACTTGGATTATCAGCTGGCGCTACATATAATTTCCCTTCAGGATCAATGATAAATCCAGCAGGAACACTATACAAATTATAATCTTCTTTTGTTTTTTCTCGGAAATCGTAATGCAAAATAGTCCAGTTGTATTTCGGATTTGCTTTCAAGAATGCTTTGTATGCATTTGTATCCGGATCCAAGGAAATGCTGACAAAGTCAATTTTCTTACCATATTTCGCTTGTAAATCTGCCATGTATCGGAATTCACTCATGGCATGTGTATTCCAGGTTGCAAAGAAAAATATATAAACGTAATGCCCTTTGTATTTTTCCAGCGGATCAATTTCTACTCCCAATTTATTTACACCAACAAAATGTGGCGCAGGACTTCCTCTTTTTAATTTCGAATAAAATGAAATAATATTTCTTGCAATTCGACGATTTTCTGCAATGTGACTTCTTTGTGAAGTCTGTAAGGCAATGGCAAGAATATTTCGAGGACTGAATGCAGGATTGTCGTAACATTCAAATAAACCTTTCAGCATAACTAGTTCACGAAGTGTGTCATTGGTCAGCCAAGGCAAACGTTTCATGGAAGCAAGCAAACTGTCATAACTGATAAGGTTATTAATTGCATTCACCATTCCCTGTCCTTCTTTCCGCGCAGACCATTTGTACATGTAATTCTCAAAAAAGTTATTTATAAATTCCATGTACTCGGAATTCTGAAAATATATTGGTTTGTTTAAAATATATCTTCTGCCTGATTTCACTTGACTATGAAAAATGCCATCTTCCATGGACGCTAGACCATAATCCATCCAAGGTAGGAAATAAGGATTTTTAATATTTGCATAACGACGATCCATTTGAATGTGAAACGTATCCAACACAGCAAGAGAATCCTTTGTTACAAAACTCTGGTAGTTATTTTTCCAGAATGTATTAAAGCGCAAATTGTAATCATCTGCTAAAAAATTCATGTCTGTTGAATCACCAATGTAAATGGACATGGGAACAACATAATCCACATCAGGATTTACTTGCGATTTAAAATCACGATCAGGGAAAACCAGTTCCACTTTTCGTCCGGGTTCTGCATATAGGAAGCCGTGAACTTTTTTGCAACGAAGAAAAACATAGGTGACACTTGGTACTTCAAGTTCCAATGTAAATTTTCCACTATCACCAACAATACCTTCTGCCAATTTGATTTCGGTATGCGTGATGTAATCATCATACATATATGCGCCTATCACATTTCCATCTCTGCCAGGTGCCAATCCGAAAACGGTACAGGTAGTTTTTTGCGCAAAACTAAGCTGCGTTAAAAAAAGCAAAAGGAAGACCGCTGAAAATCGTTTCATCTATAGTATCAATTCAAATCCCGTGCCTGAATTATAGTTTTAAGTCAACGGCAGAAGGAACAAAAGGGGAAGCGTCTCCGCCATTCCGTACTATATCACGGATAATTGTTGAATTTATTGCGGAAAGCTCGGGTGTTGGCAAAATAAAGAGGGTTTCTATCTCATCTGCCATCGTTTTGTTCATCTGCGCAATGGCTTTTTCGAATTCAAGATCGGTCGTTGTGCGTAATCCTCTGATAATAAATTTAGCATCTACTTTTCTGCAGAAATCGATTGTAAGTCCAGAAAAAGATGCCACACTTATTTTTTTCTCATCAGAAAATACTTTCTCAATCCACAATTTTCTTTTTTCAAGTGGAAAGAAATAATTTTTGTGACTGTTAATTCCAATCGCAACAATTACTTGGTCGAACAAAGGCAAAACACGACGAACAATAGATTCGTGTCCTTTAGTAAATGGATCAAATGATCCCGGAAAAACGGCTATAGACATAAGGAGGAAAATTTGAAAGTTTAAAAGTCACATGTGTCAAGTCTTCTATACGAAGTTAATGATTATTGAAGCAAACTTTCCACTTTATTCTGCTGACTTTTTCTCAGGCATTTGGAAAAAACTAAAATTCACTTTTCCATACTTTCTGGTTTCCAACATATGAGAAGCGTCGGTAAAGTAGCAGCGTTCCGGATGTTCAATGATCAATAGTCCACCGGGTTCAAGCATACCTGCTTCGAAAATCAATTTCGGAATTGTTCCAGTAGTTTCCACTTGTTCATAGGGTGGGTCAACAAATATCAAATCCCATTTTCCCTTTGCCGATTTAATAAATGAAAATGCATCTGCCCTGATGGTTTTAAATTTTGGAAATTCAAGAAGTGTTGAAGTTTCCATAATGAATTTTAAACAGCGTGAATCTGAATCTACGCAAGTAATATTTTTACAACCACGAGATGCTAATTCATAGGAGATATTGCCTGTGCCTACAAACAAATCCAATACTTTTATTTCGTCAAAGTCAAGTCTATTTACAAGGACATTAAACAAACCTTCTTTTGCAAAATCTGTTGTAGGCCGCACAGGAAGACTCGCAGGTGCAGATATTTTTCTTCCCTTTCGGGAGCCACTGATAATACGAATCATGAAAAGTAATGAAGTGAAAAAAGAATTGGATAAAAATGGGCCGGAAATTGTTCAAAGCCCTTTGTAAAACGGACTTCAATAGGTCGCTGGCCAAATGTAATGTTGCGGATATATTTTTTTGCTAATAAAGAAAGAGCGGATCCAGTTTCAATTTCACCTGAAATTTCAAGTTCTAATTCTTCGGGATTCATTTTCAATTGCTCACATGCGAATAGCAAGAAATAAATAAAATCTTCGCCCGTTTGAAAATTAAACGAATTTGCCATTAATAATTTTCCACCGTCTGAAATCACAAGATCGAATCTTTGATTCTGAACATGTACAAAAGCTCGACGGCCCGTTTTGTTTTTATAAACAGAAAGAATACGTTCGATTAAAGGGGAGAAATGATGACGGATTCGAACAGCGGAGGATATTTTCTTTAAAGACTTTTCAAGTTGTTGATCCAATGCATAAACGTTTCGTGCTTCTGCATTTCTTAGAACATCATTCAAAATTAATTCATCCGTTTCTAGTGGCTGATTAAATTTTAAATAGTCTGAAATTTTGGTACTGTCGAAAAATGCAGCAGGAACAAGCGTAAATTTTTCCGAAATAACACAAGCATCAACACGCTTAAATCCTGCCGATAGCCATTCGTGTTCAACAATTATTTTATCGAGTTGATTGGCTAGCGTTTGTTCAGCATTTATTTTTTTAAACGGATATGATTCAAAGGCAAGAAAATCATTTGTGAGATTATCTAAAACAGCTAAAACCAGATTTTCTTGACTGATTTGCAATTCAAGGCAGAACTTGTCGGTCCGAGTAGGATCGAAAGAAGCGTCTTTAAAACTGACGGCCGGATTTATGAATCGTCGGGTATCGTTCATTTGGAAGGTAAAGTTAAGAAAGAAATCCACTGTGTTGTGGCATTTTATAGGGTATCTACATTGTGAAGAATTCATGTAAAAGGACAAATATTCGAGGAGAGTAATGTGTAATTTTGCCCTTCATGCAGAATTTTTCAGACGAAATATTAAAGCAACTTCCCTTTGATCCCACCTCTAAACAAAAAGAAGCGGCAAAAGAATTGGAGAAATTTCTTACGCATGAAGATCAAAATAGAATTTTTGTTTTACGTGGATATGCCGGAACAGGAAAGACAAGTTTGGTCAGCGCATTGGTTCGTGCGTTGCCAAAATTAAAACGAAAATCAGTGTTACTTGCACCTACAGGAAGAGCAGCAAAGGTTTTGTCGGTTTATTCAGGTAAAATAGCATGGACTATACATAAAAAAATTTATCGTGCTTCTGGGACTTCTGAAGGAAGTTTTTTTTCGATGCAAACAAATACGCATCATAACACACTTTTTATTGTGGATGAGGCATCGATGATTGGAGAAGGAGGAGGAGAAAAAAATATGTTCCCAAATAGTTTATTGGATGATCTTTTTCATTTTGTATATCAGAATGGCGATTGCCAATTATTGTTTGTCGGTGATATTGCACAGTTGCCACCAGTTGGGTTGCCTAATAGCCCTGCCTTACAACCAGCTTGGTTAAAAAAAGCATTTGGATTTCCGATTCAAGGAGTTGAATTAAATGAAGTAGTGCGACAGGAAATGGATTCTGGTGTTTTGTATAATGCAACGAAACTGAGAATAGAAATTGCAGAAGCAACACTTGGAAGTTTAACTGGTAAGCAGATTATTCCGAAGTTTGAATTGCAGGATTACAAAGACGTAAAACGAATATTCGGAGCTGAATTAGTGGATGAATTGGAAATGGCGTATCAGAAGTACGGACCAGAAGAAACCATCATCATTTGTCGTTCAAATAAGCGTTCAAATATTTATAATCAGCAAATTCGAACTCGCATTCGTTCACAAGAAGATGAAATTTCCAATGGCGATCATATCATGATTGTGAAGAATAATTATTTCTGGTTACCCGAAGAAACAAAAGCGGGATTTATTGCGAATGGAGATACTGCAGTGATTAAACGCATTAGAAAATTTCATGAATTGCATGGTTTGCGTTTTGCCGATATTACAATTCAATTACTGGATTACCCTGATGAACCGGAATTGGATGTTCGAATAATGTTGGATACACTTTATACAGAAGCCCCTGCATTGCCAGCCTTACAGCAGCAGCAATTTTATGAAAGTGTATCCGCTGATTACGCTGATATGTCAAAAGGAGCGCGTTATAAAAAGATGAAAGAAGATCCCTGGTATAATGCTTTGCAGGTAAAATTTGCTTATGCTGTTACTTGTCATAAAGCCCAAGGTGGCCAATGGAAAGCGGTTTTTGTAGAACAAGGTTATTTGACGGATGAAATGGTGAATGTAGAATTTCTACGTTGGTTATACACTGCAATTACAAGAACAACAGAGAAAGTTTATTTGGTTGGATTCAACGAAGATTTTTTCGCATAGCCTTCGATACACGATTTTTAGAATGAATTGATATTTAAGATAAAAATTAATTCAAAATCGTGTATCGAAGGCAGGCAAAGCAATTGTGGGAAACCATGTGAATAATTCCTGTCATAATGTGCATAATCTGCGAAATCTGTGGCTACATTTGGAAATGCTCAAAAAAGGTGATCCTAAATTAATTCGTGCCTGGACTTTTTATGACTGGGCCAATTCTGTTTATCCGCTAGTAATTTCTTCCGCGATTTTTCCAATTTTTTATGAAGTGAAAACTTCATTCATGCAGGGAGGAAAACTCATTGATGATGTAACTGTACTCGGTTTTCAATTTAAGAATACTGAATTCTATTCTTATGTTGTGGCAATTTCTTATTTAATCGTTGCTTTTTCTTCACCTGTACTTTCAGGAATTGCCGATTATTCAGGAAGCAAAAAAAGATTTTTGCAATTCTTTTGTTACCTGGGTGCAATCTCCTGTATGCTTCTGAGTTTATTTACTCCACAACATTTAGGGTATAGTATGATTGCCCTTTTATTTGCCAGCGTTGGTTATTGGGGAAGTCTTGTTTTTTATAACGCATACCTTCCTGAAATTGCTCCGCCTGAAGATCAGGATAAAGTAAGTGCAAAAGGATTTGGAATGGGATATTTAGGAAGTTCCATTTTGCTCATTCTTGTTCTTGTAATGATGAAGAGTAATTTACTTCCAGCAATTGGTCTACCTAAACTAACTGCTTCAGCAAGTTTTATTCTTGTTGGTATTTGGTGGATACTTTTTGCACAAGTTACTTTCCGTCGCTTGCCAAAAGGTACAGCTCAAACACATGAACGAGGCGAAGGAAATTTTATTTCAAAAGGTTATCGTGAATTAAGAGTTGTTTTTAAAGACATTCTTACGCGAAAACAATTACGCCGTTTCTTGGGTTCATATTTTATGTACAACATGGGCGTTCAAACCGTCATGATCATGGCTGTTCCATTTGCAACAAAGGCAATCAAATGGGATAATAATGATCAGAAAACAACAAGTCTTATTATCAGTATTCTTCTAATTCAGTTTTTGGGAATTCTAGGCGCATTTTTAATGTCGAGATTGTCGCGCGTCATTGGAAATCTGAAAACTATAGGAATCGTATTGTTTGTTTGGGTTGCCATTTGTTTTAGTGTTTATCAATTTGTGTACACTCCAGTTCAGTTTTATATGGTCGCAGCGAGTGTAGGTTTAGTAATGGGTGGAATCCAAGCAATGTCGCGTTCAACGTATTCAAAAATGTTACCGGAGACACATGATCATGCTTCCTATTTCAGTTTTTTTGACGTTAGTGAAAAAGTTGGATTGGCCATTGGTACTATTTCATTTGGAGCAATTGAAGGAATTACTGGAGGTATACGCAATTCGGTGTTGTCAATAGTTGTAACATTCATCATTGGATTTGCTTTATTGCTGCGCGTTCCGAAATCTGAAGCTGTACATTAATTTTACCGACCACCGAAAAGCCGATTATGATAGTTGATTTATTTATACCATGTTTTGTTGATCAATTGTATCCTGATACTGCATTGAACATGATCAAATTGTTGGAACGAGTTGGATGTGGTGTGAATTACAATCACGAGCAAACTTGTTGCGGTCAGCCAGCTTTTAATTCGGGATATTTTGATTCCTGTAAAGAAGTGGGTGAGAAGTTTATTAAGGAATTTCAGAACGATCGTTATATAGTTTCTCCATCGGCTTCTTGTTCCGGTTTTGTTCGAAATTATTATGGAGAGATGTTTCATAATTCAGCGCTGCACAACCAAAGCAAACAGGTTCAGAAAAATCTTTTTGAATTCACAGATTTTTTGGTGAATATTTTAAAGATTACTGACCTCGGAGCAAAGTTGGATGGTATTGCAACTTTTCATGATTCCTGCGGAGGGTTGAGAGAATATGGAATACATCGCGAACCAAGAGTTCTACTTTCCAAAGTTCGTGGATTAGAATTACGAGAGATGAAGAATACTGAAGTCTGTTGTGGTTTCGGTGGAATGTTTTCTACAAAATATGAAGGTGTAGCAGTGGGAATGGCAGAGCAGAAATTAAAAATGGCGGAAGAAATTGGAGCGGAAATTATTATCTCAACCGATTTGTCCTGTCTCTTGCATTTGGAGGGATTAATAAAAAATCAAAATAAAAATATGCGTGTTATGCATATTATTGATGTGTTGGTTCAAGGATGGGAATAATTCTTCTGTGAATTTTCTTAGATGTAAAGGCACGATACTAAAAATAAAAATAGTTCGAATTGAAAACAATTAAAGATCTTCTGGTTAGTTACGCAAAATATAATCTTTGGGCGAATACCGCTTTGCTCGAGGCTATTCATAAACTTGATTCGAAACAAATTGAATCAGAAATTAACAGCAGTTTTAAAAGCATTCGTAAAACTGCCTTTCATATCTGGGATGCAGAATATGTTTGGTTAAATCGTTTTAAAGGAAATTCATTGCCCTTTATGACGAAGGATCTTCCTGCAGAAACACCAATTGGATCTTTTATTGAAGGTGCCAAAGCATTTGTTGATTATGTTGAAAAGCAAGACGATTCTTTTTTTACAGGAATAACTATTTTCAAAGACATTTCTGGTAAAGAACATAACATGGATAATGCGGGAATGTTGATGCATTGTATGAATCACAGTTCGTTTCATCGCGGACAAATAGTTACGATGCTGCGAATGCTTGGTTACGAAGGAGAAATGCCAAGAACTGATATGATTGTTTATTTGAGAGAAATGAGTAGTTAGATTCTAACTTCCAGTCTCCAATTACTTCAATTTATAATTTTTATATTCTCCTGGTCGCCATCCTAAATTTTTCTCGATCCACATTAATAGTTTCATTTTGATTCCCCACTTTCGTTGCGTTGGGTCAAAATCAAATTTCCAGTTTTGTTTTTTAATTCGTTCCTCCATCACTGCCGGATGAGTTTCTGAAAATTTTGCGAGCGAATCAATTTGGGAATAATCGAATTTATCGGTAGTGGGAATATTTTCTTTCATCCATTGATCATCATGCCACATTTTGTGAAAGGATTCCTGCTTAGCCTGCATCGCTTCTGGAGGTTTCACCCAACCATAATGAAAAACAAAAGCCTCTAATGATTTAACGGTAAGTTTTGTCCGTAAGGACTCCTTGGGAGAATTGTCTTTTTTTCGAAAGCCTTGAGCATCGCGATAGGAAGTAATGTTTGAATCCTTCCTTATAATTCTAATTTCTTTTCTATACCATTTCCGTGAATCACCTACATAATCATAAGAACCATAAAAGTGCAGGTAGTTGAATAACAAACCTTCCACATTTTTATCGTTTTTCCATTTCGACATACCTTCTTTAATTATTGGAAGATATTTTTCATGAATCACTTCATCGCCCTGAATATAAAAACACCAATCTGCTTTTTCGGAAATTGCTTCGTATGCTTTATTGGTTTCATCCGCTAATACTTTTCCACCTTCACGAAGTGAATCATCCCAAACGGTTTCAATGATTTTTATTTTCGGATCGTTAATGGATTTGATCATTTGCAAAGTTTCGTCTTCCGATTTTCCAACCGCAACGATTACTTCATCACACAATGGTAAAATGGAATTGATCGCCTCTACGATCGGATAATCGTATTTAAGCGCGTTCCGAACGATTGTAAATCCTGATACGAACATAATTCTATCAATAATCTGCGAAAATCTGCGAAATCAGCGGCTTAAATCCCAGTATAATTCTGCGGAGAGATTTTTTTCAATTCAGCTTTTACCTGATCTGAAACTTTCAATGTATCAATAAAGGCATGCATTGAATCTTTTGTAATGGCTGCATTCACTCGAGTAAGTTCTTTCAGCGCTTCATATGGTTTCGGATATCCCTCTCTTCTCAATACAGTTTGTATTGCTTCAGCAACAACTGCCCAGTTCTCTTCAAGATCTTTATTCAGTGCCTCTTCATTCAGAATTAATTTCCCTAAACCTTTTTCTAATGATTTTAATGCAATCATTGTATGTGCAATAGGAACACCTATGTTACGTAGAACTGTAGAATCCGTTAAGTCTCTTTGTAATCTGGAAATTGGAAGTTTTGCACTTAAATGTTCGAATATTGCATTTGCAAAACCAAGATTTCCTTCTGCATTTTCAAAGTCAATAGGATTTACTTTATGTGGCATTGCAGACGAACCAACTTCGCCCTCTTTTATTTTTTGTTTGAAATAATTTGTCGAAACGTAAGACCATATATCACGACTAAGATCTATTAGAATAGTATTGATACGTTTTACGCCATCAAAATAGGCAGCAAGATTATCATAGTGCTCAATCTGAGTAGTCGGATGAGAACGTTTTAATCCAAGTGATGCCACGAATTTATCTCCGAATTGTTTCCAATCTATTTCAGGATAGGCAACATGATGTGCATTGAAGTTTCCTGTAGCGCCACCAAATTTTGCACTGAAAGGAATTTGTTCTAAAAGACGAATTTGTTCTTTTAATCGCTCAGAAAAAACACGAATTTCTTTTCCTAAACGTGTAGGAGATGCTGCCTGGCCATGTGTACGTGCAAGCATTGGAATGTTTTCCCAAGCATTTGCTTTTGCTTCCAAATCATTTATAATTTGAAGAAGCATCGGTTTCAAAACATTTTCATGCGCCTCTTTTAATAATAATGGAGTTGCGGTATTATTAATATCCTGAGATGTTAATCCGAAATGAACAAACTCTTTAAAAGCTTGAAGTCCGATTGCATCAAATTTTTCTTTCATCACATATTCCACTGCCTTCACATCATGATTTGTGATTTTCTCAAACCCTTTTACTTCAAGAGCCATTTCATGAGAAAATTGCTCAAATAAGACTTTTCTCAAAGTTGGAAATAACTTTGAGTCCACATTTTTTAATTGAGGGAGGGGAAGCTGGCAAAGAGCAATAAAATATTCTGTTTCTATCCTCAGTCGATATTGAATAAGGGCAGCTTCAGAAAAGTATTTACCCAGTTCTTCGGTTTGTTTTGAGTAACGGCCATCTACTGGAGAAATAGCCCACAATGAGTCAATTGTCATAAGCGAATTTGAGAGGCGAAGTTAAGAAGAAACGAGGGTTTTCTAACTGAAATTGGATGCTAACTTTTGTATGTGAATAAGTGGTGGGTAACACTTTAAGTCTATAAGTCTTTGGAAACTATCTTCGTAAGTGTACAAAAGGGCATTTCTCCCAATAAGTCTGTATATGAGTGAACAGGTAATCCTGGTTGATTCCCGAGATAGGGATTTGGGTGTGATGGATAAGGCCGAGGCACATAAGCTTGGCGTACTTCATCGTGCTCTGTCCGTTTTTATTTTTAATTCAAAAAATGAACTATTAATCCATAGAAGAGCAATGGGTAAATACCATTCTTCGGGTTTGTGGTCGAATACCTGTTGCAGTCATCCACGTCCTGCAGAAAAAGTAGAAGATGCAGCGGTTCGTAGATTGCAAGAAGAAATGGGATTAAAAACAGAACTCAAGAAACTTTTTAGTTTTATTTACAAGGCTGATCTTGGAAATGGAATTTATGAGCACGAATCAGATCATGTTTTTATCGGAAATTCAGATGAAAATCCAATTCCTGATGCAAACGAAGTAATGGAGTGGAAATGGATGAATGTGAATATGATTTCTGATGAAATCGATTTGCATCCAAATGATTTTACCATTTGGTTTCAGCTTATTTTTAAAGATGTAATGCGAAGAGTGAAAGAAAGCGAGTGAGAGAATTTCCAATTATATTTTTAGTTCACAACAAGCTTTGTTGTTATGCTCTTTTCACCGGAATAAACTTTGACAAGGTAAATTCCTTTTGCCAGGTTTGCGGTTTCAATCTGTAAAATTTGTTCCCCATTCAATACTTCGAAATTGTGACTTGAAATTATTTTTCCACTCAAGTCCGTAACGGAAACGATCACTAGTTCCTTCTTTAATAAATTGAGTTTTATGTGGACTTGATTCGTGCACGGGTTCGGGAAAATGCTGAGCAAGTTTGATTGCGCATTGGGAACAGTGCTTGTTACAATATCATATTCATATGCGCCAATATCAATTGCAGTTGAAGCTATTGCTCTTAATAGCAAAAGTGAATCGAAAGACTGGTACATAAATGCTGGTGTAAGTGGGTAATTCGTGTTCGTAGCGCCAGCATTGGTACCATTGTTAATCGCAGCAGTGGAGTTTAAAGTTAAAGTGTAATCGTCAATAGTAGGATTTGTAAAACTTAGCGATAAATAATTCAGTGCAACAAGATTATTCGAAGAGTCTAAAACCGTGGGAGTATTGGAAGAGAACATCGTGTTACTTGCGCCTGTAACTGAAGCGAAAATGTTATTGTAAATTTTATAGGTGTTAATTCCTGAAGCAGGAACATTGTTAAAATATTTTATGTTCCCATTGTACTTATTAATTACAGTATTATTTACAAAATAAAAATCTTCTAAAGCATTAGTGGTTGCATCATATCCAATAATTCCATGATTTGCGCCAGAAGGACCTTGGATAATTACATTTCCGATAATAATATTTAATCCTCCTTGGGCAATGTTCAGTTCCCAACTTCCATAGCCTGCACCTTCATCAATCAGATTGTAAAGAATGAAACTTCTTTGCGCACGGGTTTTTATGGAATTTGCTTGCCCTCTTGGATCGTGGAAATAATTATTTCTGACCAACAAAGTATCTGCACTTGCACTGATATAGATATTATGTTCGTATCCCGAATACGTAGGGTCATTTTGCAATTGATAACCATTATTCTGAAATTCCGAATTTTCTATTGACACATTACTTGTACTTACACTTCCATTTCCCTCGAGAATTCCATTCTGGCAATTCATGAACTTACAATTGGCTACTGTAAGATTATTTGCTTGAAAACGAATTCCTGCTCCATTTGCTCCATTCGGATCGGAAACCTGAGCGCCATCAAAAACAATATTATCTATAGATGCATTGTCGCAAGTGCCGGGTGTTTCAAAAACAAAAATCCCTTTTCCATTGGGAATATCTCCAGTGTATTGAAGAATGGTTCGATTACTTGCTGAACCTAATCCAATAATTTTTAAATTATTCTTTACCCATTTTGTTGCGTCGTTCGAATAAATCCCACCATCAATATATATCGTGTCATTATCATTTACTAAAAGTCGAACTTGACTTGGCAAAGTATAAGTTTGAGATGGTCCGACATTCCATACGGTTGCGAAAGAAATTTGCGTAAACGTGCAGATCGAAAAGACAAGTAAAATAAATTTATTTAGCATGTTATAAATGTACTTTGTTTTTTAACCATAAAAAAAGGGCTATCATTTCTGACAGCCCTTTCTCTTCTGAAATTATTCTTTATTGAACAATCAACTTTGTAGTCTTAACTGTTGTTCCTGTTTGAATTTCTACCATGTAAATACCTTTAGCAAATGCGCTTGTTTGAATTGGAAGCATATTTGTTCCGATCATTGCACCGTAGTTTTTCTCAGCAACAACTGCTCCTGTGATGTCAATTACTTTCATTGAAACGTTTGTGCTTGTAGCAAGCTCAATGTTCGCATAAGTAACATCAGAAGCAGGGTTTGGGTACAATCTGAAGTTGGTTTCAACCGCAGTGTTTGTATTTATACCAAGTCCTAATGCTTGTGACATCAAACCTGTTCCTGCATTGTCCATATCAGCATTCGGTGCCATCAACATTCCGATGATATGCATGTTTGCAAGATCCCATGTTGGATCAACAGTGAATGTAAATGTGAATGTGAATTGTTGGCCTGCAGTGATTGAAGCAGGGAATCCACCTGAAGTACCTGTCCAGCTTGGAGAAATTGCACGAGCAACGTGATCGTAATGCATTTGTGTGTAAGGAACTGGATTTGGAAGCGTTTCGAATCCGCCCATTGGGCCTTGAGAACCACCAGCGTAAGCATTGTTTTGGCTCCAAGTAGAACCAACACCTGTAACACCATCTTCAGTTAAAACACAAGCGTAATTAAAACCTGTTCCTGAAGTTGCATTTGGGAAAGTGTAAGTCAAAGTAACTGTCAACTGATTTCCGTTAACAGAAGCACCATTTGTGATAATTGCTGTAGGAGCAACTTGAACACGAGTTAGGAATGGAGATTCCATTACTGAAGGATCAACTGCAGCACCACGATCAACCAAGGCACTTGGATAACCAGAAATGAATCCGCCGATTGAAGCATCATAAGACGTTACAGTCATCGGGTCATTATTGTGAACTGCAATACCAGCCCAGAATCCAGGATAGTTATTTTCCATTAAATCCATGTTGACAGTTCCACGAACGCACCAAGGACACCATGTTCCTGTTGCTTCTTCACCAACAACTACTTTTCCTGGAGCAGGAACAACCGGATTCAAAAAATCCGTTTTAGAATCATCAGATGGATCTCCATCAGAAAACATACCATTTACATTTGAAACAGTCGCTACAATAGGCAAGCTACCTGCAGCAAGAGTAATAGGAGTGGTAAGTGTGTAAGTACCTGTTGCAAGAGACGCCAAATTCAAACTAGTGAATGACTGATTGATATTTGCGCTATTGTAAGTTACGTTAAGGTCGAATGAAGTGATAGCTGTTGTACCAAGATTACGTACGGTGATAACCGGGTATTTCTGCATGGTAGCAAGTCCTGAATTAACACCGCCGATTTGTGTAACTGCAGCATTCAATGTTGGAAGTGTGTATGGAGTGTGAACGTAAGAAACGTTGTCAACATAAAAACCAGCATTGTTATTTCCAGGAGCAGCACCATTGTAAGCGAAAATATCAATCGCAGCAATTTGATTTACTGTGTTTGAAAAAGATCCCTGCAATACGTTATTGATAAATACACTCCACACATTTGAGTTGAGGTTAATATCAAAACGGAAAGTGAACCACTGACCTGTTGGATAATTTCCTGTCAACAAAAGTCCTTGCGTGTTCTGCATTGTGAAAGCGCCAGTTTGTGGCATGTAACATTCCATTGCAAAAGATTGACCAGGAGTTACATTTCCTTGAAAATTGAAATACGCGCCTTTGTTTGCTTCAACATACATATCCATTTGATAAGTAAATGTTCCAGTATTGTAAGCTCCTCCAAATGGTAGGATACAATCCTGTGGACCACCAGTTGCAATTGTAGAAGACCAATAAGCAGATTTAGATCCACTAGGGGTGTTGTTCATTACGTTATTGACTTGTGTGTCTTCCGTAGTGCTTGAAGCTCCACTCCAAGTTGTCCATTGTGGTTGAGGTCCTAGATAATCGCCAACGTTGTAGCTTTCGAAATCATCAGAGAAGGAAGATTGTGCTAGTAATGCAGAGGAGAACAGCACGGCTCCAATTAAAGTGTATATTTTTTTCATGTTCGGGTATAATTGTTGTGAAATGCTAAGATAGCAAAAAGTGCTCACTTCTTGGGGATTATCATTTCAGGCAAAGAGATGGTCAATTGTGGCAAATGTTCTGCCCAGTTTTGCGTGAAAAAATGAAACCACTGACAATCAAGAGACAATCCTAGATACAATATTTTTTTCCACATTAATTTCAATTTTGTTGAAAAACAAAAGCCGCATTTCCTTCTTTACCTGAAGGTTCGCGTACATATTGAAGTAATTTAGCGACCTCAATGGATAATTTCGTCGTTTCTGCCAGAAAATACCGCCCAGCACTGTTTAATACAGTTGTAGGACAAACGGCAATTACAACTACACTTAAAAATGCTATAAAGAGTAATCATCTAGCTTCAGCATTTTTATTTTGTGGACCTCGTGGAGTTGGTAAAACAACTTGTGCACGTATCCTAGCAAAGACAATCAATTGCACGAATCTTACTGCAGATACTGAAGCCTGTAACAAATGTGAATCCTGCACTTCATTTAATGATGGCCAGGCTATTGACATAATGGAATTGGATGCAGCTTCGAATAACTCGGTGGATGATATTCGTAATCTTGTTGACACCGTTCGTATTCCTCCTCAATTGATGGAGAGTAATCCGAATGCGAAGAAGGTATATGTTATCGATGAGGTTCATATGTTATCTGCAGCGGCTTTCAATGCATTTCTGAAAACATTGGAAGAACCGCCTCGCTACGCAATTTTTATTCTTGCAACTACTGAACGTCATAAAATTCTGCCAACTATTTTATCTCGTTGTCAGATTTTCAATTTTAACAGAATTCAAGTTGAAGATATTGCAACACATCTAGAATTTATTGCAAAAAGTGAAGGAGTAGAAGCCGAGCCGGATGCATTGCATGTTATTGCTCAAAAAGCCGATGGTGCTTTACGCGATGCATGTTCTATCTTCGATCAGGTAGTGAGTTTTGCTGGAAATAAATTGACTTATAAGGCGGTAATCGAAAACTTAAATGTGCTCGATTATGATTATTATTTCCGAATGACAGATCATCTGTTGGAAGAAAATATTCCTTCTTCACTTCTGGTATTCAATGAAATTCTTGCTAATGGATTTGACGGACATAATTTCATTTCCGGTTTAGCTGAGCATTTCAGAAATTTATTAGTTTGTAAAGATCCTGCAACATTAGAATTATTGGAAGCAGGAAAAAATATTCGTGAACGATACAAAACTCAATCAGAAAAAAGTTCCATTCCGTTTTTACTACGTGCCTTGAAAGTTGTGAATACCTGTGATGTAAATTATAAAAGCGCGAGGAACCCAAGGTTGTTAGTCGAATTTGCTTTAATGCAATTAACCGCAATTTCCGGAGCTTTAGTAGCCGGCGAAAAAAAAAATGACGAACCTGAACTGATTTTCGGGACTAAAGCATCTTCACTACTTGTTCAAAATTCACCCTCAACACTTACAAAGAAAGTAGTGGTGGAAAAAACGCATGTTGTCGAAATTCCTGAAACAAAATCTCCAGAAGTTGCAGTTTTAGTAGAAACAAAAATTCCGGTTGCTGAGCCGGCTCCTGAACCGGTAAAAGGAAATTCCGCAATTGGGAAAAAGACATTGATCAAATCATCTCCAAGTATTTCAAGTTTTACAAATGCAATAGAAGAAAAAAAGGAAGCCACTTCTACTTTTGCAAACATAAAACAGGAATCCATTGATTTTTCACAGGAGCAATTAGAAAAAGCATGGCTTGCATTTGCTGAAGTATTAAAAGGCAAAAATCGTCAAATGGATTATGCGACTTTTACCACCAACAAGCCAATTAAAATTTCTGAAAATCTTGTGCAATTTACCGTAATGAATGCAACGGCGAATGAAAGAATCGTTCAAGACAAAACAGAATTAATGGTTTTCTTGAGAAAACATTTGCAACATTTTGAATTTCAATTGGAGGTCATTGTGAGTAAAGAAGAAGGCGCTGCTTTAATTTATACTTCAGCAGATAAATTTAAAAGACTTGCCGCCATAAATCCTGCTCTGAATAAATTGAGAACTACTTTTGATTTAGATGTGGAGTATTAGTTTTTCAACATTATTGTAGCCCACATTCTTCCCGTAACACCTTTATCTCTTCGATAAGAAAAAAAATCATTTTCTGTTGTACATCTTCCCAATGCCCAGATATTTTCGATTGGAATTCCGGTTTCTTTCAGCACAAATTTGTTAGCCGCCAATAAATCGAGATATCTTCCCTCGTGAATATTTTCTGGAAAACCAGCTTTCATAAATTTGGCAATTACTTCTTCACTTACTTCATAATTTTTGCCTGATATTCCAGGTCCAATTGCAATTCTAATTTCATTTCGTTCAGCTCCGAGGTTTTGCATTTCTTCAATTGTATTTTTCGCTATCCGTGCCAATGTTCCTTTCCATCCTGCATGTGCCGCTCCAATGATTTTATTTTTTGAATCATGAAACAATAAAGGATAACAATCTGCTGCACAAATGGCTAGTGTAAGTCCAGGTTCTTTTGTCACCAATGCATCTCCTGTTTGATTTCCTGGTTTTGCAATACAAACCACATTTCCGTGTACTTGATTTAAGCGAGAAACATTTTCTGGATTCATTCCAACCGCAGTAAGCGCACGACGACGATTTTCTGCAATATTTTCTGGATTGTCATCACTTCCACCAAAATTTAAAGAGGAAAATGGAGCTGGAGAAACACCCCCTTTTCTGGTAAAAAACGCATGTGGTGTAGCAATTATTTCTGAAGTCAGAAACATCTAATTTGTTTTAGCAAGAAAAATAGTTTTGCTTTTCTGGCCGACACTCAATTTGCAATAATAAATACCTTCTGCAAATTTTTCGGTTGGTAAAACCGTAGAATGTTCACCTGCTTGTTGATTTGATTTTTCTTCACGAAATAATATTTTACCGTAAGTGTCAAAAATTTCAATAGTGATATTATCACTTTCAGACAAGGAATAAGTCAAGGTTGAGTTTCCGATGGATGGATTTGGGAAAATCTGCACCTCTACATTATCATTTTGAATAGACTGGCCTAAAGGTCCAACATATAATGTAGTACCAATTGGTGTCAATGGTAAAATGTTTCCGAGGTGATCTATTGCTCTGATATTCGAAATGGACAAAGCAATAGCTCCGAATACTGTAGAAGAAATCTGAAGATGCAAATAGGCAATTGCCCCATTTCCGGAAATGTTTGTTGTGTCTATTCTCGTTTGTCCACAGTCAATTTGCCCAACAGAAAAATTATCCCTTTCAAAACTAATACGATTTCCATTTGGAGTAAACCATGTTGATGGATAAGTCAAATAAACACTACCATTTACAATTTTTGTATTGTCATAAGTAATGTCGTATGCTAAACCATAAGTTCCGATTGCTGGTATCGTGGTAGTTCCAAGCTTTACAGGAATAACAACAAAGTCTAGAGGAGAATAATAATTCACAGCAGGATCCAGGAAAAGATCTGCAGAAGCTTGTGTGCTGATTGGTAAAGCTGCAGCGGCAGTTCCCAAATGGTTTTGTCCATAATTTAAATGAACGGCAGAAAGATCGGTACTATCAATTGTTCCGTTACCATCACAATCAGCCCAATTAAAATTTAAATTATTTATAAATGAATTTGGCCAATCAGTACAATTTTGTGCCACCCAAGTAAGGCTTGCTGCAGGTCGCACAACTCCTGCTGTTGGTATTCCTAAACCGATATTTAAAATGTCATAATTGTCAACAGTCAAATCATTGTTTGAATCGCCTGGCCAAATATTACTTGATGGCAAAGGACATGCAGTGAAATTTATTCCCAGATTATTTCCTCCATTGACACTCATTGCTCCTGCATAGATAGGCGCGGATCCATTACTCACAATATCCTTGAAAAAAGTAAAGTCTAAGCATTCCTGCATCCCATTGCAAGCTAGATTCGCTTGGGTTCCATTTACATTGCTATAAAAAGAAATAGGGAAACCAAGTGTTGAATTTACTAGCATTAGATTATTCACTGTTTGGGTATTACCTGCACCCAAAATAACGCTGTCACCAGGATTATTGAAAAGTAAAGTATCAAATGAATTTAGATCAGAAATAATTAGTGCACTATGAAAATCAGCCTTGCCAAACATGTGTGAACCAGAAATATCTGCACGACCTAAAAACAATGAATTTTGAAAAGTGCAATTAGCGGAAGCAATATATTTCAAGCTTCCAAGTGCTGTAAAATCTCTGATAATACTTCCATTACCATAAAATTCTGAATAAGGATAAATGTTTTGAGTTTTTAAAATATTGTAATGCTGTCCGTAACCTTCGAAGTAATTGCAATAAATTTTTGAACTATCAGAAGAAAATTGTTGATCAGTTGAATTATTCACGAAATAGGATGTGCGAATTGTGGAGGTACTCAGTTTAATAGAATCATTAATCTGGCAAAAAGATTGTGCATTCAAACTGTATCCGGATGTTTTTAAATATCCGAATTGATGATAAAGTAAATCGCAATTTAAAGAGTCTAGTAAAGTCCATGTTCCGATTGCGTAACTAAAATAAACGTTTTGTAACATTACGCCTGCCGAGCGAATTGTTTTGGTTGCACCTGTTCCAGTAAAACATGTTTTGCCAAAATAATTCCAAACGACATTGCTGTGCATTATCAAATTTCCAAATATCAAAAGGGCGTTTGTACTCGTAGTAGCACCAGGACAAAACACAACTGGATTTCCAGAAATGGATTGCCAAGTCATATTTTTGCAATAAGCAGTACTTAAATTAATACAAACTGTATCTGTACCACCGGAAAAAGAATTTGCATCAAAAATTACATTGTCTAAACTTGTTGGAGTACAAGTTCCAGCCGTTCCACCACTTGTTAACGACCAATGTGTAGCATCATTCCAATTTCCTTGATTTCCTATCCAAAAATAGGTGGTTCCTATAGGAGAACTGATGATATTCCATCCTGTAACATTTGTGAGCATAACAGAACTTATTGCATTAAATGTAGCACCACCCAATGCATGAATTCCGTTAAGAATAATAAAGCTGCAACTCACAATTCCAAATGGAACATTCAATTGCGCAGCAGTAAAAGGATCGGTGGCTTGAATGGTGATATAACCTGAACATGAATTCGAAGTCGTTAGAAAATGATTTGTATTAATGTTTGTAGAAGATCCTAATGTTACTGTGTAGTTTGGATTATTTAATATAATTGTATCGCTATAAAAAGAAATGTCAGATGAAAGATCTTTTCTACTTTCCATTTTTCCAAAATTCATAAATCCACCACCAAGACTTACACTTTCTTTGAATAGTGCATTAGTAACATTAAATGAAAATCCGAATGTTTCTATGTAGTTTCTGCCTTCAAGGTATTTTATGGATGCTCCGGAACCTTCAAGTCGGCATGCAGGAAATGTTGATGGGTATTCACTACTGAAGCGTAAATAAACATTTCCAAAATTTGCTGAAATATAAGTTCTAATACTTTCAGCATAAATTATACTACTGTCAATATCCATTAGCAGGTTGCTCCCGTAATCATACCAATCCTGACAATTGATGCTGCTTGTTCCAAGTCTAATACTTCTATTAACGTTTCCATTAGAATAAAAATTCTGAAAGTGTAAGGGGTGATTTAAAGAATATAGATTTCCTGCTTCCAATTCTAATGTTGAGCAATGTAAAGAGTCTGTAATTGTCCATGAACCGGATCCATCTATAAGAGTATATGCAAATGTTTTTCCTGCAGTTAAGATCGAATTTCCTAGTGTAGTACCACCGAAAGTAATTTTACCTGCAAACTGCCAGTTCAGAGAAGGGCTTAAAGAAAGTCCACCATAAATGGAAAGGTAATCTGATGTTTGTGAAATATTAAATATTGTAATTGGCAATGAAACCAAACTCCAACTCATCGACTTGCAATTTGCCTGACCTACATTTAAGTATAATGAGTCAGTGGCACTTGAAAATGAAAGTGAATTAAAAATTACATTATCGCCAATATTAGGAATGCAATTTCCTCCTGGTCCGCCACTAGCGAGTGACCAATGCGCTGGATTATTCCAAGCACCTGTATTTCCAACCCAATATAAATTTCGATTTGCAGGATTGATTACTGTCCAGCCGATAACATTTGAAATTATGTAGGAATTGTTTGCAATGAATGTTGCGCCGCCACCTGCATTAATATCCCGCAATAAAATATTTGCAGTTGTTAATGTTCCACTTGCCTTGGAAATAAAAGCGAGTGATGCTGAAGTTGTAGAACGTAATATGGTTGTACCGTTGCATCCACCCGATGATACAATTGTTTTGTTTATGGTTGTGGTACTTCCATTTTTTAATTCAGCAGTATACCCGACATTAAATAATGAAAGCGTATCAAATGTATTATTTGCATTCGTAGTTAGGTTGTGATAAAAAATGCCATTTCTAAAAGTATTAGAGTTGAAAAGAAAGGTTGGTGCGCTACTATTAAAATGATTAAAATTCGAATTAACAGAATTAAGAATGAAGTTAGCAGGGTCAGGAGAAACAAAAACCGAATCAACATTTAGATTATCTCCTGTGATGGTTAGTGGAAATAATCCTGAAATGATAATCTTTCTGAAAGTTTGATTTGGCGGGGCGTTGAATTCGGAACAAGTATAAGTAGCACTATCGCCATCAATTACTAATGCCGATGAATTGAGATGCATAGCATGAAGAGCAATAATCATTGACTTGCCACAAAGAAATGTAAATGGTAAATTAGAAACGGTTTCAATATTATTTAGAATTGAAACAGTGAAATTTGAAGTTTTAAATAAACCACGATCAAGAAAAATAGAAGTGCATTGAAGATTATTTAAAAGCAACCAAGTTCCTGTTGGAGCATCAAAATGAATATCTCCAATTCCACTTAGATTGTAGGTATTAATTGTATTACCTACTGTAATCGAATTAAAATAAATTGGGCCGGAAAATTCCCAACTCATATTCAAATTCAATTGCATGGATCCGGAAACTCGAAACGTAGTGTAATAGAAACTTGTAATATCGCCAAAAATGGGATTATTGGATACGCCGGTCCAAGTCATGTTTTTGCATAAAATGGAATCAGTATCTGTAGTAACATGTTGATTACTTAATGAAAATGAATTCCCATCAAAAACTACATTGTCGTTTGGTCCGGGTACCTGGGTATAAAAAGTATTTCCTCCTGAAGTAGTTGCCCAGTGTTGAGAATAATTTATCCAGGCACCTCCATTTCCAACCCAATAATAAGTGGAAGAATTTGCTGCAAGACAAGAAAATAAAGCAACTAGAATGAAGAAGCTTCGCAGATTTGCAAAGTTTCTTTTTGCTGAAAATTTCAAACTAAAAAAGGGTGCTGACGACACATTTCAAATGTAACTTAAAGCCTTTAATTTACCAATGAGAATTGGAATAAATTGGTGATTAATTTACTCGGATACGATGAAGTGGACAAATTATACTATGAAACTGATTTTGGGAAGGGTAAATCTAAATTAGCGACTCGTTCACTTGCATAAATTTGCTAAAGGAGACCCCGCAAGCAAAGGCATTCCTGCTGCACCGGCTGATTTATAGTCTTCACAAGCACCTTTTTTATCACCATCATAAAATTTTGCCAATGCTCTTGCATTGAAATAATATTCAGGAGTATGTGTTGATTTTGAAATCTCGATGGCTTTGTCGTAATTTAAAATGGCCTTTTTGTTCTCTTTTTTTGCAACAAACAAATCACCTAAACCGTAATATGCTGAAGCTGCATAAAAAGTATTTGTTGGTTCTGTGTTTATTTGAATTACAGTTTTGTAATCTTTTTCTGCACTTTCAAAATCGCCTTTTGAAACCAATGCAGCAGCTCTGTTTAAATAAAGGGCCGAAAGATTTAATGAATCACTTGCATCATGTTTTGTTTTATAAATTTCAAGAGCCTTATTGCTGTAATTAATTTTCTTTTCAAAATCTTCAGCTCCAAGTTCCGCTACATATTTCAAATAATATTGAAATGTACCTACAGCCGGAAGTGCTCCACAATTACTCATGTATTGTGAAGCATTTGGGTTGCCCAATTTTCTGGATTGCGCTAAGTCTTCACAGGCTAACATGTTTTTTCCATTTGTTTGATAAGCAAAACCTCGTGACAGAAAAGCATTACTATTGGTTGGATCTTTTTGAATCGCTTTTGTATAATAACTTACACCTTCTGAATAATTTCGAATCAGGATGTAACAATTACCACAATTCAAATAATAATTGGAATTCATGGAGTCAAGAATAATTGCCTGTTTGTAATCCGAAATTGCTTTATCATACATCGTATTCATTTGTAAATTATACGCTCGAGCATAAAACAAAGAAGCACTTGGATCTTTTACCAATAGAAAATCATAATCCAAAACAGCTTTTCCATATTGAGCTGATTGTTGATAGAGATAGGCCCTGTTTTTGTAAGCAGCGTAATAGAGCGGATTAATTGAAATTGCTTTCGAATAATCCTCAATTGCGCCCAAATTATTTTTCAGATAAACTTTTGATTGGCCACGCATGAAATACAAATCAGCATTTTTGTATCCTAAAGATTCCGCCTCACCATATTTTGCTTGAGCAACAGTATCACGACCAAGGAAAAAATAACAATTTCCAATTTTAAAAGTGGTTTCGGCTTTTGGAGAGCCTGCATCTAAAGCGGAAGTGTACATGGAAATTGCCTCCTTATAATTTTTGCCAACAACAAGTGAATCAGCTTTAGCAATTAAGGCGACGGAATTTTGAGCCCCCAAAACGAGTGAAAATGGAACAATAAGTAGGATTAACAGATTTTTCATAGCGCAATTTATAAATTATGTTTTGACAAAAGTCATTGAGAAAGCGCCATTCTGTCACAATTTCTCCATTGGCACATGCTTTGACTACTAGCAATGTCGAAAGGACAGTTTCTTCGAACTAATTATTCAAAATTCAATACTTTTTTCAGCTATGGCAACTGGTACAATAAACGTTCAAACCGAGAACATTTTTCCAATTATCAAGAAGTTTCTTTATTCCGATCACGAGATTTTCGTGCGTGAATTAGTGTCAAATGCGGTGGATGCCACTAAAAAACTACAGGCTTTGTCAGCAATGGGAGAAGCAAAAGGTGACTATGGCGATATGTTTATTGAAGTGAGTATTGATAAAGCAAATAAAACCATTACGATCAGTGATCGTGGTCTTGGGATGACCGAGGAGGAAGTTGAAAAATATATTACTCAAATTGCCTTTTCTGGGGCTGAGGAATTTGTAGAGAAGTACAAGGACAAAGCAGATGCTGTCAATGGAATAATCGGACATTTTGGCTTAGGTTTCTATTCTGCATTCATGGTGGCTGCCAAAGTGGAGATTTTCACCAAATCCTATAAAGAAGATTCGTCCGCAGTAAAATGGGAATGTGATGGAAGTCCCCAATATCTCATTTCACCAACGGAAAAGGAAGTTCGTGGAACTGACATTGTACTGCATATTGCTGAGGATTCTTTGGAATTTTTAGAGGATTCCCGTATTGAAGGAATTTTGGATAAATACTGCAAATTTCTTCCAGTTCCGATTCATTTCGGAACACATGAGATTGAAATTGTTCCTGCTGAAAAGGATGCAGAAGGTAAAGAAATAAAAGCAGCGGAAAAAGAAGAAGTTCCTACCATCATCAATAACCCAAATCCGGCATGGACAAAAAAACCTGCAGATTTAACAGATGAAGATTACAAGAAATTTTATCGCGAATTATATCCGATGAATTTTGAGGATCCATTATTCTGGATTCATCTTAATGTGGATTATCCATTTAATCTTACCGGAATTTTATTTTTCCCGAAGATTAAAAAATCTTTAGAAGCGCAAAAAGATAAAATTCAATTGTATTCGAATCAGGTTTTTGTGACGGATGCAGTAGGTGATATCGTTCCTGATTTTCTCACTTTGCTCCGTGGTGTAATTGATTCCCCGGACATTCCATTAAACGTTTCCCGTTCCTATTTGCAAAGTGATTCAAATGTGAAGAAAATCTCTTCTCATATTACTAAAAAAGTAGCGGATAAACTTGAAGAACTTTTCAAAAAAGATCGCGCAGATTTCGAAGCCAAATGGGAAGATGTTCGCATTTTCGTCAATTACGGAATGTTGAGCGATGATAAGTTTTATGAAAAAGCAAAAAAGTTTGCACTCTTCAAAAATGTGGACGGCAAATCATTTACCATTGACGAATACAAAGCTCACATTGCTCCATTGCAAACCGATAATGGTCAAAAAGTAATCCATTTATACACCAGTAACCCAGAAGATCAACACAGCTATATTGCTGCGGCAAAAGAACGTGGTTATGATGTATTAGTATTTGACGGAATGATTGATCCGCACTTTATCAATTTCCTAGAACCGAAATTGGATAATGTTTCTTTCGTTCGTGTAGATGCAGATACGATTGATAAACTAATTAAGAAGGATGAACCAATGCCGTCTAAACTTTCTGAAAAAGAACAGGAAGAATTGAAAAAGGCAGTGGAAGCAGTTGTGTCAAAAGACAATTTTAGCGTTAATCTTGAAAATTTAAGTGAAACAGATGCTCCTATGCTGATTACCCGGCCGGAGTTCATGCGAAGAATGAAAGACATGAGCGCATTAGGAGGAGGTGGTGGAATGAATATGTTCGGTAACCTTCCCGATATGCATAATCTTATTGTGAATGCAAATCATCCGCTTATTGCGAAAGTATTAGCTGAAAAGGATGAAATGAAGAAAAACGAAATTCTAAAACAGACAACTGACCTTGCTTTATTAGCACAAGGTTTGTTGAAAGGGGAAGAGTTGACAAAGTTTATTAAAAGAAGTACAGAAATGATTTGAAAAAATCGGAGTTGAACTTCTTAAATCTCATGTCTTAATACAATAATTCATCATAACAAAACGACTTTAACTTAAACGCAAATAAAAACAAACAAAATGAGCAAAGGATTGATTTTTCTCGGAGTGCTGGTTCTTCTTGGACTAGGTATTTTTATGGGTTACAGAGGTATGTACAATACTGCTGTTACTTTACAAGAAAACGTAACCGCAAAATGGGGAAATGTTGGCGCAGATTATCAACGACGTGCTGATTTAGTTCCGCAATTAGTGGCAACTGTAAAAGGTGCTGCTGCTAATGAAACTAATATTCTAACAAAAGTGACGGAAGCTCGTGCAGGAATTACAAGCGCAAGCACCCCTGATCAATTGGATGCAGCCGGAGCAAAAATCAATACCTTGATTAAAGCGACTTTTGAGGCTTATCCGCAAATAACTTCTACTGCAAATTTTTCAGATCTTCAAAGACAATTGGAAGGCACAGAAAATCGTATCAATGTTTCTCGTAAAGATTATAACGATGCTGTGCAGGCTTACAACTCTCATATTCGTGGATTTTTTGCATCAATGTTTTTGAACGCATCAATTTTCCCGCATAAAGACGTATTCAAAGAAGCAGCAGGTTCAGAAAAAGCTCCTGAAGTTAAATTTTAATTATGTCGGCAGAAAAATTTTTCACGGAAGAACAAAAAGAAGTTATTCGTAAGGCGATTGAAATTGCCGAAGAAAAAACTTCTGGAGAAATTCGTGTGCAGGTTACTGAAAAATGTAAAGGGGATGTAATTGCAGTGGCAGAAAAATCTTTTGGTAGTTTAAAAATGCATAAGACAAAAGAAAGAAATGGTGTTTTGTTTTTTCTAGCCATTGAATCACGCGTTTTTGCAATTTATGGCGACCAAGGAATCGACTCGAAAGTGGAAAAGAATTTCTGGAAAGATATATCGGCCGAAATGGAGCAATTGTACAAGCAAGAAAAATTTACAGAAGGCTTAGCCCAAGGAATTATAAAAGCCGGTGAAGCGTTAGCGAAATATTTTCCGCATACGAATGATGACAAGAACGAACTCACGAACGAGATCAGTTTCAAATGAAAATTTTAAAATTTCTTTTTCTTTTACTGATTGCGTCACCTGCTCTGGGACAAACCTCCATTCCTGAACGTCCGAATCCGCCGCATCTTTACAATAATCTGTCTCAGGAGTTTCCTAATTTTCTTTCTCCACAGGAAGCAGATCAGTTGGAAACTAAATTGGTCAATTTTGGTAAAGAAACAAGCAACCAGATTGTCGTTCTCATTGTGGATGACTTGGGTGGATTAGATATTAACGCATTTGCAACTCAAGTTGGTCGCACTTGGGGAGTTGGACAAAAAGATTTTAATAATGGAATTGTTCTAGTAATAAAACCTACTGGTGGACAAGGTCAGCGTGACGCTTATATTGCTGTTGGGTATGGATTGGAAGGAGCAATACCTGATATTACCACAGGTCATATAGTTGAGGAAGAGATTACTCCCCAATTCAAGCAGGAAAAATATTTTGCAGGACTCGATGGCGCTACAAATGTGTTAATGAAACTTGCAAAAGGGGAGATTAATTCTGATGCATACAACAAACAGCATAGTCAAAAGCCTTCGAAATATATCTGGATTATCATCATAATTATTTTTGTTTTGATTATGGTTTTTCGTCGTGGTGGAGGTGGTGGATTCGGTTCAGGAGCAGCAACAGGATATTTCATTGGAAGCGGTGGCTTCGGTGGCGGTGGTGGCGGTGGATTTGGCGGCGGAGGCGGTGGATTTGGCGGCGGCGGATTTGGTGGTGGTGGTGGTGGTGGAAAATGGTAAAAATAATAATTACCAGAATACATATTGCTAATCACTCAAAACCATACAGTGTACAGACGAGATTATATCCAACGAATGATTGAAGAATTTGGCAAAATGCTAGGCCATGTTATGGGGTTAAAAGCCATGAATCAAGAAGAACAGGCATTGGATGAATTACGTGCAGGGTATAAAACCTATTTTGATCTCGACGCAACTTTTATTCAATCCTTGCAGCAGGATGAATTTCTTGAAGTTATTTTAAATAAAGTTGAATTAAAAAATCAACAGTTGGAAGCACTTGCGCAGGCCTTGATGACGGAAGGAGAATTAGTGCATTTCAATTCAATTTTACTTGCCACTGAACTGAGAAAAAAGTCGCTTTCGTTGTATACTCATTTAGAGAAAACAGACACTACAACTTTTTCACAAGCCAGACGATCTGCTATTATCGAATTAGAGCAAATTTTGGCGGAATCCTGATTTTTTCAAATAATTATAATTCTTGTTAATTTAAATTGTAGAAAGGTTTTCTGTTTCTATTTCATTTGAATTTTGACTTGAGATGAGGCACTTTTTGTGTATTTTTGAAAGTCTAAAAAAAATGTCCGCCCTTATGAATTTTCGCTCTATTCAATTTTCAATTCTCTTTTCCGTATTTATTCTTCCAGTCTATTCCTCAGCGCAACAAAATGTTGAATTGATTAATTCAGGCGAGATTTTAAATACTGGTGATGTTTATAATTCACTTGGTCATTACAATAAAGCAGAAGCTCTTTATTTAAAAGTTGGTCGCAATGACACCAACTATGCAGAAATATTACGTGATCTTGCCTATACCTATAGTCTCGATAATGAGGATAGTTTATGCTTATCAGTAGCTCGTCGTGGCATGGCACTTGAATCAGTCTACAAAGCAGATTTTTATATCTATCAGGGAATTGCTTTGAAAAATTTGGAAAAATTCGATACGGCCATAAAAACATTCGACGAAGGAATTCGATTGTATCCCTATAAATACATTATGCAATATCAAAAAGGCATGACGTATTTTAAAATGAAAAAATATCCTGAAGCGGAACTTTGTTTTCAGAATGCAATTTTATTAAATCCTTATCATGCTAATTCTCATTTTCAATTAGGAAAATGTTGTGCAGAACAAGGTCATGTGGTACCAGCTGTTTTGTCTTGGCAATATTTTTTGATGATTGAAAACAACACTGAACGGGCCCAAAAAGTTGTTTCGTACTTGGAAGATCTTTACACCGGAGAAAATCAACCTGACCCTGATTTTCAAATGACAGCACACGAAGCAGGTGATGATTGTTTTAATGATATTACGGAAGTAATCAATTCGAAAGCAGCCTTTGCTCCAGGTTATAAAAACAAAACCATTATCGAATTGAAGATGGTAAAAATGTTTCAGGCGATTCTAGAAAAATTGCATTATGATTCAGGAACAGATAATTTCTGGATGGAAAATTATGTTCCGTTTTTTGTTGAATTGCAAAAGAAAAATTTCCTTGTCCCTTATGAAAGTCAAACTTTATATGCTGTTTCAGGTGACAATCCAACAGTAGGTAAAAGTGTAAAAAAGAATAAAAAGAAAATACATGCTTTTGCAATTTGGGCTGGAGATTATATCGACAAGCATTCCAAACATCCGGCTCGCAATTCATTTGCAAAAGAGGATAATGTGCAAATTACCTTTTTCGATAACCACATTATAAATGGTATTGGAATAATTAATGACGCGGGAATTGAAAATGGAAAATGGAAATATTATTATTTGCGATCCGGACATCCCTATTCCGAAGGAAATTTCGTGAATGGAAAACGAGATGGCGATTGGGTTTGGTATTTTGAAAATGGTGTTGTAAAAGAAAGGTCAACTTTTGAAAAAGGAGAAAGAACCGGACCAAGCAAGGAATATTATGATAATGGTTTGCTTTCAACGGAATGTACCTATGAACATGGTTTACTGCAAGGAAAATTTATTGCCTACGATGTGAGTGGAGTTAAATCGCAGGAGGCAAATATGAACGCTGGTAAATTGAATGGGGCAGCAATTATTTATTATGAAGATGGAACTATAAAAGCTGAAATGACTTATCTACTTGGTCTTCTCTCCGGAGAATTAGTGGTAAATAATGTGGATGGAAAGTTGACAAAAAAATTAAATTATAAAGTTGATTTGCGAAATGGATCAAGCAAGGAATATTATGCCAATGGAACGGTTGAATCAGAAGGTGAATATAAAAATGATGCCGCGTTCGGTCCATGGAAAAGCTATTTTGATAATGGCAAAGTATATCGCGAAGGTTTATACAAGGATAAAGGTTTAAGAAATGGTATCTGGAATGAATATTTCAGAAATGGAGAACTTTCTATAAAAGCTAATTATCTCAATGGAAAACTCAACGGATTGTCTTCTTATTATGACACAGATGGCAAACTTTATGCTGAGAAAAAATTCCTGGAAAATAAATTGAAGGCGGAGAAATTTTTTAACAAGGATGGATCCGTACTGGCCGATTTTCAAATTGAAAATGACATTGAAGTCACAGAATATTATCCAAATGGTGAACGTTCTGCAAAAGGAATGTACTATGCAGGCGAACGTACAGGTGATTGGAAATTGTATGACGAAAATGGCAGTTGGTTATCCGCAAAAGCACATTATGAATATGGAGATTTAAACGGAACCAGAACCGAATATTATGAAAACGGCGAAGAGAATAGTGAGCTTGATTTTCGTAATGGAAATAGAAATGGTTATTTGAAAGTATTCTATATCGATGGAACTTTACAATCTGAAGGTTGGTATGTAGATGGTGATAAACAAGGTGATTGGTACGATTACAACCAGCGTGGTTTAGTACAGTCGCATCGCTATTACATCAACGGAAATCTTTATGGATTTCAGGAATATTATGATGAGAAAGGTAAAAAGGATGAAGAGATGTATTTCCGTAACAATGAAATCTGGAATAGAACCAGATTTGATAGTACAGGAACAGTGATTTATAAATATGTTTCTGATAATGGAAATGGGGTTTATGATTTTAAATATGCTAATGGACAAACCTTAATCAAGCAGACTTATAAAGGTGGAATTCTAAATGGTATTACGGAGCGTTATTTGATGAATGGAACAAAAACTGTTGAAACCAATTTCATAAATGGTGATCAGCATGGCGTCCGCAAGGAATATTTTGATGAAGATGGAAAGCTTGCCTCAGAAGCCAATTACGCTTAT
Source organism: Bacteroidia bacterium (assembly GCA_038237845.1). GTDB lineage: Bacteria > Bacteroidota > Bacteroidia > Palsa-965 > Palsa-965. Next base: position 145,548 of record JBBRYH010000001.1, on the reverse strand, counting down.
AATGATCGCAACGGAATTACTACTGTGTATTGGGAAAACGGAGCGAAACGATCAGAAGAACATTTTATCGACGGAGATTTATACGGTGAGCAAAAATATTATTACAGCAATGGTAATCTCATGAAAGAAGGGACCTGGGAGGCGGGAAGTGTTAACGGTGAATTGAAATTGTATGCTGAAGATGGAACATTGGAATTCATTCGTTATTACAAAGATGGAATGGTTTTAGGATATTCTTATTTCGATAAAGACGGTAAACCTGTGGCGATGATTCCTTTTGAAAAAGCTTCAGGGAAATTTACTGCTTATTATCAAAACGGGAATAAATCAATGGAAGGTGAATATGTAAATGGAAGATTTGAAGGAAGAGTAATAGAGTATTTTGCTAACGGAAAAATTGCGGAAGATGAAAATTACAAGAATGGAGATTTTGAAGGAGTAGAAAAATATTATTACCCAAATGATTCACTCAAGAAAGAATTGCATTACAAAGGTGATGAAGAAGATGGAAAATCAATTTACTATTACGACAATGGTAAAGTTGAACATTCTGAATTTCATTTGTTAGGTGATAATTTCGGAACTTGGATTTATTATAATAAAGACGGAGTGGAGTTGAAGCGTGAAGTTTATTATGATGATATTCTTCAGAATTCAATTCTTTCAGTGCCCACTCCTCCAATTAAACCAACTTCAAAACCGAAAACAAAATAGTCGTAAGCATTTTGTTATTAGTTAATAGAAATTTATTCAAAACAATTCTATTAATTACTAATCAATAGGTAACAATTAATAGACCATGGTTAAGTTCGGTAAGTGGGTAGGTGGAGGATTGGGTTGGGTGTTGGGTGGCCCAATAGGTGGACTAATTGGCTTTGCTGTTGGCTCGGTCCTTGATCAAGCGACTTTGACAGTCACTACAGGAAATGCAGGTCCTCAATTTAATTCTAATCAAGGATATAGTTCGCTTACAGCTCCAGGTGATTTTGCAGTGAGTCTTTTAGTGTTGACCGCCGCTGTAATGAAAAGTGATGGCAAGGTTGTAAAATCAGAATTGGATTTTGTAAAGAAATTTTTAGTCGGACAATTCGGCCAGGAACAAACCCTGAAATTATTACCGATTTTAAAAGATCTTTTAGCACGCGAAATAAATGTTCGAGAGGTTTGTATTCAGATCCGACAATACATGCCGGAGCCACAACGAATACAATTGTTGCATTATCTTTTTGGAATTTCTAAAGCCGATGGACATGTCGATCAATCAGAAGCCAAACTCATTGAAGAAATTTCAAATTATCTCAATATCGAGCGACCAGATTTTGAATCGGTACGAGCAATGTATTGGAGAAATGTTGACAGTGATTATAAAATTCTTGAAATTGAAGTTTCTGCCACAGATGAAGAAGTGAAAAAAGCATTCAGAAAAATGGCCATCAAATACCATCCCGATAAAGTAATAGATCTCGGAGAAGTTGCTCAAAAAAATGCCAAGGAAAAATTTCAACTTGTGCAGGATGCCTATGATGCAATCCGGAAAAAAAGAGGAATGAATTAGCGATTTTTTTTAATAACCAATCACCAATCACCAATCACCAATCACCAATCACTAATCACCAATCACTAATCACCAATCACCAATCACTAATCACCAATCACTAATCACCAATCACTAATCACCAATCACTAATAACTCATTTCGCAAACAAATCAATTCCGTCAACGGTTTCTGGCTGAAGAATTTGAATAAATTCATTAGAAAAAGATTTTAACCATTCGCCAACATTCTGGTGAGGAACATACATTACACCTTCATCAAAAGCATCTTCACGATTGATATCATTCAACAATAATCCTGTTTTTTGATTTCCGTCTTTGAGAAATATTTTTGCCATTTCTCCATTTGTTTTCACACTATCCATTTGTTTTATTTTCGTTTTACAAATTTAGATTGGAAGTATTATGCCAAGGTTAAGCGAAAATGAATGAATTTATCCAACGAATATGCCATTACGTCAGAGATTTTCCAACGGCACAAATCTTGACTATCTTTCAATGTGTCAAATTTCAGCCGCCATAAGATTTTATTTGGAAACCTTTTTCCATTCACCTTTATCATCTTGATTTGGTTAGTCCAAATCGCGCAGGGTTTTTTAGATCAGGATTGGGGAGCTTATTCGCTCCATCCGCGAAATCTTTCAGGTCTTATAGGAATTATTACTGCCCCCTTGTTACATGCGAACTGGGAACATTTACTAGGAAATACGGTACCACTTATTGTCTTAAGTTTTCTTTTGATTTATTCTTACAGAGAAATTAGTGGGAAAATTTTCTGGATCAGTTATTTTCTAAATGGAGTTTTGCTTTGGTTTTTCGCACGAGATGCATTTCATCTTGGGGCCAGCGGTGTGGTCTATGCATTAGCATCCTTTCTTTTGGTTAGTGGTTTGATTCGTAAAAATCCTCAACTCGCCATGATTTCTTTCCTCGTTATTTTCTTGTATGGAAGTATGGTTTGGGGAATGTTGCCCTTTGATCCGCACGTTTCTTGGGAGGCACATTTATATGGTGGATTGACTGGACTTATTTTAGCAATTGTTTATCGTAAAGAAGGGCCGCAAAACAGAAAATATTTTGAAGATGAAACGGACGAGCATGCTACTACTCAACATCTGAATACGCATAGCCATTTGCATCGCGACAACGAAGAAATGGGGCCACATGAACATCAAACTCCATTGGAGATTGTTTATTCCTATAAGGAGAAAGAGGAAGAATTGCCAAAAACAGAGTGATAGGAACCTTCTATTGAGCTCTTAATCACTACCTTTGCGCCCATGAATTTATTGTCTGTTGAAAATATCTCCAAATCGTATGGGATGCGCACACTTTTTAAGGAAGTGAGCTTTGGTCTGGAAGATGGAGATCGTGTTGCTTTAGTGGCTAGAAATGGTGCTGGAAAATCTACTTTACTCAATATGTTGAGTGGAAAAGATCAACCGGATACTGGAAAAATTTCTGTGCGTAAAGGAATTACCATAGGTGTATTAGAACAAGAACCGAAGTTCGATATGGATAGTACCATCATTGAATCGGCTTTATCTGGTGAAGCGGAAGTTTCAAAATTAGTTCGTGAATATGAACTTTTATTGGAAGCATCTGAACATGATCACAGTGAACCATTGCAAACAAAATTGCATGACGCAATGGAGCGCATGACAGAAATGAATGCATGGGATCATGAGACCGATGTTAAAGCGATGTTGTCTAAACTTGGCTTTGACGGATTTTCACAAAAAATATCTACACTTTCCGGCGGACAAAAAAAGCGCCTTGCTTTAGCACGTTTGTTGATTGCAGAACCTGAACTTTTAATTCTGGATGAGCCAACTAACCATCTTGACATTGATATGATCGAATGGTTGGAAGGATATCTTACCTCAAGAAATCTTACAATTTTATTAGTAACACACGATCGTTATTTTCTGGATCGCGTGTGTAAACGTATTATTGAAATTGATAATGAAACTATTTTTAATTACGATGGTGATTTTCTTTATTTCATTGAACGAAAAGCAGAACGTGAAGAACAAGATGCAAGTTCATTAGAGAAATCAAAAAATTTGTATCGAAGAGAATTGATTTGGGTGCGAAAGATGCCGCGTGCAAGAGGTACAAAACAGAAAGCAAGAACAGATGCATTTGAAAAAGTTGCTGAAAAAGCAAAAGGAAAAGCGCCTGAAGAGGAATTAAAACTTGAAGTGAAAATGTCACGGATGGGTGGAAAGATTATTGAAATGATTCATGTCCACAAAAGTTTCGGTGATAAAAAAATATTGGATGATTTCGATTACACTTTTAAGCGCGGTGAGAAAATCGGTATTGTTGGAAAAAATGGGGTGGGAAAATCGACATTGCTGAATGCGATCATGGGACTTGAGCCAATTGATTCAGGAAAAATTCAAGCGGGAGAAACAATTGTCTTTGGTTATTATTCTCAATTGGGAATGCTTCATCAGGAGGATAAGCGTGTGATTGAAGTGGTGAAAGATATTGCGGAATTTTTCCCATTGTCCGACGGAACAAAAATGTCGGCTGCACAGATGTTGCAACGTTTTCTTTTTACGCCACAAGCTCAATTCAGTTATGTTGCTTCATTAAGTGGTGGCGAACGTCGTCGTTTGTATTTGTGTACCGTTCTCATGAAGAATCCAAATTTTCTGATTCTTGATGAGCCGACCAATGATTTGGATATTCTCACTTTAGGAATCCTTGAAGATTTTCTATTAGATTTTCCCGGTTGTGTAATCATTGTTTCGCATGATCGTTATTTCATGGATAAATTGGTGGATCATCTTTTTGTTTTCGAAGGTGAAGGAAAAATAAAAGATTTTCCAGGAAATTATACGCAATGGAGAGAATCAAAAGATTATTCTCGATCGCTATCGATGTCTACTGCAAATACAATGGCAGAAACGAAAGTGCTGGAAAATTCCAAAGAAATTATAGCGCCGCTATCCGAACTAAAAACTCCAAACTCTGAACTAAAAACTCCGAACTCGGAACTAAAACGAAAACCTTCTTTTAAGGAAAAATTCGAATTTGATCAATTGGAGAAAGAGGTCCCTGCTCTGGAAAAAGAGAAAGCTGAGATTACCGAAAAATTAACTACAACTAATGATCATGAAGAGGTTATTAAATTATCTGAAAGGTTTTCTGTAATTGAAAAAGAATTGGAACATAAATCGCTTCGTTGGCTAGAACTTTCTGAAATTTTTTGAAAATAAATAAACCCAACCATTCCTTAATTATGAAGAAGTATTTCGCATTATTTTTCATTCCTTTTATATTTGCTTGTAGCAACCCTCCTAAAGGACCTTCTCCTTTTTCTTTGGAAATTGAAACTGCTACGCTAAAATGTTGGAATGAAAACTGGGTTGAAACAAAAGGTTATGACATTACAAAAGGAATAAATCTAGTTGATGATTATTTATTTGCGCATGGATATTTAGGAAAACGTACAATTGAAGATTATCGTAAATTTTTTAATGACACGGCTGTAATTTTTATTCCTGATTCTGTGAAGGGTAGTGGAGAAATGAATGCAGCATTGAACAGTGATTATTCTGGAGCGCCCAACGTAGAAGGAATGGTGAAATGTTGGGAAACAAATTGGTTTAATAAAATTCCCAGTCTCGATACCAGTGATGTTTTGGTAAGAACCGGTTCATTAGTAAAAACATTATCAAAAGCTGGGGATCTTGAATTTAATTCTATTCTAACAACTTTCTTTACTGGTTTAGATGCAGATGAATTTAACCGCCCCCTGGTAAAAGACATTGCGTATTTTATTTTTTGGAAAACTAGAGCAAGAAAAACACATATTCAATTCATACATCCTGAAGTGATAGAAGAAAGTCCGACTCCGCCCGCACCTGATGTAGTAAAGTAAACTATCAATCCTGAGATTTATCATTGGAATTGAAGGTTGATTGCAATTAATTTGGCTTACTAATTCTAATGAATAATGGATTTTATAGATTATTACAAAATTCTTGAGATTGAAAAAACTGCAAGTGAGCCGGATATAAAAAAAGCATATCGGCGCTTAGCAAGAAAACTTCATCCCGATTTAAATCCTAATGATGATGCAGCGAAGCGGAAATTCCAGCAGATCAATGAAGCCAATGAAGTGCTGAGTGATCCTGAGAAGAGAAAAAAATACGACAAGTACGGAAAGGACTGGAAGCACGCTGATCAGTTTGAACAAGCGGGCCAACAAGGGACGGAATCAAAAAATTACGGTGGACAGCAGAATTATTCCTCCGGATTTGAAGGAGAAGATTATTCAGATTTTTTTGAATCTGTTTTTGGAAGAGGTGCTGGTGGAAGATCAGGATCGAGTAATGCAAAATTTCGCGGACAGGATTTTAGATCCGAATTGAAATTGGAACTTAAGGATGTTTATAAGGATCACCAACAAACATTAAACGTTAATGGGAAAAATATCCGACTGACAATTCCTGCCGGCGTTGAGAATGGTCAGACCATTAAAATCGGAGGCCATGGTGCTGAAGGAATGAATGGCGGACCCAAAGGCGATTTATATATTACATTTTCTATTGCTAATCATACTACGTTTAAAAGAGAAGGGAGCAGTTTATATGCTCAAGTAGATTTAGATCTGTATACTGCAGTTTTAGGTGGAGATGTGACCGTCGAGACTTTTGATGGAAAGGTGAAGTTGGCAATTAAACCTGGAACACAGAGTGATGTTAAAGTAAAATTAAAAGGGAAAGGTTTTCCGGTTTATAAAAAAACTAATGAATTTGGTGATTTGATTATTACATGGAAAGTTAAAGTGCCTACTGTACTTAACGAAAAAGAAAAAGAATTATTCGAAGAACTAGCTAAACTCAGCAAACATGGAAACTGAAAATTTAATTCCGGTTCAACAAATTGTGACACATCACAAAATAGAAATTTCGTTTATTAACTCTTTGTATGATTTCGGCTTAATAGAAATTACAACGATTGAGGAAACACGATATGTCTTGAAAGAGCAAATGAGTGAAATTGAAAAAATGATTCGTCTGCATTATGAATTAGATATAAATCTAGAAGGTGTTGAAACCATTTCTCATTTATTAAAGAGGGTAGAAATTATGCAAGATGAAATGACGATTTTGAAGAATCGTTTACTTATTTATGAAAGTGAGTAAGTCAAAAAAAATCCGACTCTTTCAAGTCGGATTTTTTTTTCACGATTTTATAAAAACAATTATTGTGCTTCAGAATAAGTTCTTTCTCCAGATAAAGTTCCGTTTTCATCCCACATTCTCCAAGTACCTGATTTATTTCCGCTGGTGTAATGCATTTCCATTCTCTTTTTTCCGCTAGCATCCCATACCATCCAAGCACCATCCTTCACACCTATTTTATAATTTGCTTCTCCGGTTTTAATTCCTATTTCATTCCAATTTTCCCAAAGTCCGTTACGTAATCCATCTATAAAATTTCCAGCTTCCATTTTTGCGCCGTTCTCATAAAAGTAAATTGCATATCCATTTGCTTTTCCGTTTGTAATATTAATTTCAGATTTCTTGAAACCATTCGCAAAAAACTGAGAGAATTTCCCATTAAATATTGAACCACTCGCATCAACATATAATCCATCTTGGATGGAAATATTTTGTGCATTCAACATACAAGTTGAAATTAGTGTGAAGAGGAGAATTTGAGTTATACGTTTCATGGCGATTGTTTTTAGAGGGTTTTTACATCCTTGCCTTACTGAACCAAATTTCGTGCATGAGTTTATCTCTGCATAATAATCCCATAACATTAAGTTTACAACTAACATAAATAACTGATAATCAGTCTTAAAATTCAGTTAACATTGAAAAAATTAATATTGGATTTACAGCTGCGAAGGGAGTTCCACGTTAATTGTGGAACAATGCGAGCAATTAGGAGTAACTAATACGCTTGTTTGGTATGTGATATAATGAAATTCTAATTCGTAAGAATCTACAGGCATTTCAGGGAGGAAAAAATTCCCATCGAAATCGGTATAAGCAACAACGCTTGTTCCTTTCACTCTTACTTCAACTCCAGCAAGCGTTTCATGGCTTTTTTGATCTACTACATTCCCATTGACAAACATCACATCATTAACAGGATTCGCCGCAAAAAGCGAAGTCTGTAAAACAATTAAGAAAATAAATGCGAGTGCCTTTTTCATAGGAATTTCTTCACTACAAATTTAAAGCAAGCTCAGATAAAAGGCTTAAACGGAACTTTATCCAATTGTGATTAAAAACGCTCCTTTTGTAAAGTTGATGTTATGAAAATAAACGGCAAGTGTTATGTTGTATTTAATGACTCAAGCGTTCCTTTTCTGTTTCATTACTATTCATTTCTCTTTCTTCTGCTTTTGTTTTGCCGAAATTGTAACTTAAACTCAAGGAGATCCTTCTGGAGTCGCTACTCTGATAAAAATTCCAATTTTGATTTTGGAACTTGGAGTGTGTGTGAAATTTAAAAGTGTTGAACACGTCGTTCATCCCAATAGAACAATCCAACTTTTCTTTAAAGAATGATTTTTGTATAGCAAAAGAAGCCGACCAAACGGGATCAATTAGTATCGGACCAAAAAGTGAAGGGCCTCTGTAAAGACCGGAGATTTCAAGTTTTGTTTTTCCGGGAAGTAAAAAAGTATTAGACAAATTTGCATCATATGAAAGTCCGCGTGAGCGAAATGGAAAATTTGAAATTTCTCCATCATAAACGAGATATGAAACATTTGTGTTAATGGTTACTTCGAACAAATTCGTGAAATCATACTTGATAAAAAGTAGATAGGAATACGCATCACTAAAATTGAGATTTTGAGTTTTGGTTGCAAGAATTTTTGTACTGTCAATCTGTTCTGTGAGATCGTCGATGTACTTATTTATGTGTGAATAGGAAATAGAATTATTAATTATTCCCTTATAACTATAAGTAAATGCTGCAGTATTGCTATAATCAGGTTGAACAAATGGATTGCCAGAGTAAAAGGAATATTGATCGACATAAATCAAGAACGGATTTAACTGATCAAAAGTCGGCCGGTCAATTCTTCGATTTAAGTTCAATTGAAAAACATGATTTTCTGATTTTGAATATTCGAAGGAAGCATTTGGAAATAGATTAAAATAATTTTTAGTAAAATAAGATGTGTCGACGCTACTACTTCCTTCAACAGAAGTTTTTTCCCCTCTTAAACCTAGATTCAAATTGAAAAATTTGAATGATTTTGAATAATTAAAATAACCTGCAAAATTCTGTTCAGTGTAAATGTAATCCGTAGATAGAGCCGGATTTATATTGAATTGGGATGTTGTGCTATCCTTTTGCTCAAATAAATATTCATTTGTCACAAAAGCAGAGCTTCCTTTAAGGCCAAATTCAATTGTGGAAGTTGAGTCGAATGAGTGAATGAAATCTGAATTCGCAGAAAATAATTGAGTAACCCCATTATTTTTAATTTGAAAAATATTAGGAACAAGTATTTCGGTGTTGTTTGCATTATAAAAATGAGATTCATATAAACTTTTATCATTTTCTTTTAAACTGGTGAAGTCTGCTGAAAAGCTTAGCAAAGTGCCGACAGTATCAAAGTAGTGTTCCGCATTCAAATTATAATTCAGAATATCCCACTTGTTGTGACCAACCTCCGAAAAAAGATAATTGTCAAAACCGGTATTGTTATACCCAATAAACTTATTTAGTCCGATTCCATTCTCATTATATTTACCGGGACCACCACTAAGTTTAAAGCCAATAACATTCGATTTGTTCGCATACCAGTCTGCACCAAATTTAAAATTCAAATCAGTTTCTAGAATTTTATAATCATTATCGTTGTCTATTTCCGTTTGCCCTGAATCGCTTTCAAAATTTATTGCATTACCTGTGTTAACCAAGTAAGTATTGTAGGTGCCATCGATAGATGAAAAAATTGAAACCTTTTCATTCTTATAATTTAATGCAAGTCCGTAGCTAGTGCTATTATAAACTCCTTGTGAAGTTTCGCTGTAAACAGCACCGTTGAAACCAATTTGCTCGTGCTTTTTAGTCACAATATTTATCATGCCAGATGTTCCTGCTGCATCGTATTTCACAGGAGGATTTTTCAACACTTCAATCTTTTGAATCGTCGCCGCGCTCATTCCTTTCAATTGGTTGAGCAATTGTTCGTTTGACATTTGTTGGACACGACCATCAATCATAAAAATTACGCCACTTCTTCCTTGAAGTGTTACAACATTATTTATAATGCTTACACCCGGAAGTTTGGACAATAAATCATAAACAGAATTGCCTCTTGCTAAAGGGCTGCCTTCAACATTGACAATAATATTTCCATTTTTAAATTCTATTGTGGGCGTGATAGAAGAAATGGTAACTGCATCCAATAATCTCGCTCCACTAATGGAAACATCCGAAACAACAAGATCATTCAAACTATCCTTTGTAAAAATGGAACTGTAAACAGGTTCAAATCCTGTAGTGGAAATTTTTAAAAAATAATTTCCATTTTTTATTTCTGTGAAGGTGTAAAGCCCATTTTCATCAGTAATTTTTCCTTGTATAAGTGTGCTATCTGATGCAAGTAACAATGCAACTACACAATATGGGACTGGCGCTTGTTTTGCATCGGTGATTTTTCCGCTCACCGAATTTTGACTGTGCAAAGAACATGAGAATAAAAATGGTAAAATTGCCAAACAGGAATTCTTGAACATATACTAAAGCTAAATTTGTTTTTTAAAAAAGCCTTCCCAACAAAATAAGTGAGAAGGCTTTTTGATTCGTATTTGTTACCCCAATTTGCACGAATCTTATTTCTTTATTGCTGTCATTACAGGTCTAAAGCCAATTAAAGGTGAAGCCTCAATGAATCCAACATATTGTTCTGGAGCTTCAATCTGAACATTGTTTATGTTGCTATTCCAACTTCCTCCCATAGATCGTGCAGCACCTTTTAAGTTTGGAGTTTCTGCATTCCATGTCCATACCATTTCTGAAACATTTCCCATCATACAGTATTGTCCATAGTCATTTGGATTATATGCATAAACAGGCGCAGTGAGTAAAGTATCAATAGCCATTCCTGCAGTAGTAATAATTGCGCGATGAAATCCTCCTTGTGGTAATTTACCATTCCATTGCTTTGGACAATCCGCTTTATTTCCTAATTGAATTTTAGAATCGGTATAATTGAAATTGCATAAATAACAACCACGAGCGTTATAAATATTTGGACCTACATATTGCCAAGGATATTTTATGTTTAAAGAATCATGTCCTCCTCGAGCTGAATAAATCCATTCAAGATCATATGGTAATCGGAAATCATTTAATTCCGGAAAATCTTTTGTAAGTTTAATCTCTTTTTTGTCAATAGCAGTTTGCATCGACTTTGTCAGCCAAATACAATAAAGTTCAGCGCCCTTTCTTGTCATATTTACTGCAGGAAAGTCATTGTATTTTTCACTCTCAAAATACACATTTTCAAATTCTGGAATTCCAATCGACTTCCATTGGCCCTTTAAAGTAGCAGCCAGTAGATAATCTTCAAATTTTCCTTGGACAAGCAAATCATTAAGAAAAGTTCTGTATTCAAAATTTGAGACTTCAGCATTTTTGATTTTAAAAGCCTGGATAGAACGAATCACACCATTTACTTTTGTTGAACCCATTGGTATATTACCAAAGATTTTCTTTTTCGGATTGACAATGTCTTTCAACATTTTTAACTTGTCTTTTCCTGTCTGAATTTTAACTTCTTCTGAAAGCGTTGGAATATCTTCATAATGCATGGAGTGATCCAAAGGAATATGAAGGGAAGTTGGAATGCTTTGCTCCGTTATCATTCCGTTCTTTAACTCTTTTATTTCAATTTTATCAGAAGAGTCAATCAGCGCCAGAACTGCTGGATTAATAACTGGGAATGGATTTGAGTTCAATTCTTCAGCTGTAATAGAAGGTAAGGCCTCAAGTTTTGATATTTGATTTTTGGTTTGATTTGTTGTTGATGGAATGATTGCATTTTGTTTTTGATGTGAATTGAAAAATAAAATGGAAGCAATCGTTCCACTTATTAATAAACAAATAAGAAAAATATTTAATCGAAATTTATTACCGCGTTTAAAATCTGCAGTTAATTTTTCAATAATTTGTGCTCCTTTATTTTCGTCAATGTCTTTCACATTGACCATAGTGAATGTCTGGTTTGCCATGGTGTCAAGTATTTTTTCGTTTACAGTGAAACTTCCTTCTTTTGAAAGCAAAGCATGATTCAGCAACACATCAAAGTGCTCTTTTGAAAAATCGAAATGGTCTATTGAATTGCTCATGCTTGTTGTGAATTTGTTGATTTGATTTTGTCCGCCAAACGTTCTGCCAATTTTTTCTTCAGACGTCCGTAATACACTTTCAATTGATCTTCTGACCTGTTGGTAAGTTTTGCAATTTCACTGTACGGAACATCCTGACTCCGCATCAAAAGCAAAATTCTTTCCCAATCCTCCAGTAAATCTAATTCTGCAACCAGAAAATTCATGGAAGGAGAAACTGCAGTTTCATTTTCAGGAATTCCAGTGTCGACAAAAGAATCGTCTAAGGCAATTATTTCTACCGGCAATTTTTTAGCATCCCGATAAAAATTTCTTAAATAATTAATAAAAACAGTAAAAACGAAAGAAGAAAATTTTGCTTCACTCGTAAATTGATACGATGCATGCGTGTCAATTACCTTGTAAAGTGTTTTGTAAACTATGTCCCAATTTTCATCTTCACCAAGCTTCCACTTTTTTCGCGCATACCCGAACAATTTCTTTCCATATCGCTCATACAAAACTCGGATGGATTCCTTGTCCTTGTTTTTGATGAGTTCGTATGTTGGTTTCAATTCGCCCATTAGGGTAGCTGCCTTTTATATAAGAACACAAAGAGGTAACAGTTTAAGATTACAAATTACCAATTACCAATTACAATTGATCCTTTAAGGTGAATTCTATTCTTTTTAAACTTCTAAACAGCTATTTTTCAACTATTAGAAGGTATTTTGTAATTGGTAATTAGCAATTGATCCTTATCTTCACTCTCTCTAAAAACACACTATTCAAACTTGATATGTCTGCTTCCTTGACTGATCAAAAAAATAAGACTGGAGCAGTTCCTGTTTCAATTGCATTAAAGGCTTTTGAGCTGATGTGTACTGCGAAAGCAATGACAGAAATTTATGAGGCAAATCGAGAGATTACTTCTAAATATGTGCATGCAACTTCCCGCGGACATGAAGCGATTCAATTGGCACTAGCACTTCAACTCAAACCACAAGATTTCCTTTCTGCCTATTATCGTGATGACAGCATTATGCTGGGTATTGGAATGCAACCTTACGATTTGATGTTGCAATTGATGGCGAAAAGAGATGACCCATTTTCTGGTGGAAGAACTTATTATTGCCACCCAAGCCTTCGTCGTGATGATATGCCCAAAATTCCCATGCAGAGTTCTGCAACTGGAATGCAAGCAATTCCATCAACTGGAGTGGCAATGGGTTTGCAATATTTAGAGAACGAAAAAATTGCAAAAGAATATTCAGATACTGAAAAACCAATCGTTGCATGTTCGCTTGGAGATGCATGTATAACAGAAGGGGAAGTAGCAGAAGCTTTTCAAATGGCAGTGCTGAAAAAATTGCCAATTCTTTACATCGTTCAAGATAATGAATGGGATATTTCGGCTACAGCAAAAGAAATTCGTGCACAAGATGCTTCTGAATATGCGAAAGGATTCAAAGGATTAGAAACTCGCACCATCGACGGAACAGATTTTATGCGCAGCTTCGAAACGATTCGTGATGTAATGACCATCATGCGAAAAGAACGTAGACCATTTTTGATTCATGCACGTGTTCCATTATTGAATCATCATACTTCGGGCGTTCGTAAAGAATGGTATCGCGATGATTTGGAAGAAGCAGCTAAAAAAGATCCATTTCCGAAATTGAGAAATCAATTAATCGTTGCAGGAATTGATATCAAAGACCTTGATGAAATAAATAAACGTGCCGTTGAAAAAGTTGAAGCGGATTATCAAAAAGCATTAATAGCTGAAGACCCTCTTCCGGAAGATTTATTCTTACACGATTTTGCGCCAACACCTGTAACGGAGGAAAAGGGAATTCGTGAACCACAAGGAAAAGAAAAAACGGTAATGGTTGATTCTGCTTTGTTCGCTGTTCAGGAAATTATGGCGAAACATCCGGAAGCATTATTATATGGACAGGATGTTGGAGGAAGATTAGGTGGAGTTTTTCGTGAGGCAGCAACACTAGCTCAGAAATTCGGTGATAATCGAGTTTTTAATACACCTATTCAGGAAGCATTTATCATTGGAAGTACAGTTGGAATGTCAGCAGCTGGATGTCGTCCGATAGTTGAAGTTCAATTTGCAGATTATATCTGGCCAGGTTTAAATCAATTGTTCACTGAAGTTTCACGTTCGAACTATTTATCGAATGGAAAATGGCCGGTGAGTTGTGTCATTCGTGTTCCAATCGGTGCATATGGAAGTGGCGGGCCTTATCATAGTTCAAGTGTAGAGTCAGTACTGGCAAATATTCGCGGAATAAAAATTGCGTATCCAAGTACAGGAGCAGATTTAAAAGGATTAATGAAAGCTGCTTATTATGATCCGAATCCCGTTGTGATGTTGGAACATAAAGGATTGTATTGGTCAAAAATAAAAGGAACCGAAGACGCAAAAACAATTGAGCCTGACGAAGATTATATTATTCCATTTGGTAAAGCGAGAATTGTAAGTGAAGTTGAAAGTTCAAAAGATAAAACAACACTCAGCATTATTACTTATGGAATGGGTGTCTACTGGGCGAAAAATGCGGCAAAAAATTTTCCAGGGCGAATTGAAATTATTGATTTAAGAACTATTGTTCCCTTAGATGAAGCTGCTATTTTTGCTTCAGTAAGAAAGCATAATCGTTGTTTGGTGGTAACAGAAGAGCCGTACAACAATGGTTTCGCACAAGCCATTTCTGGAAGAATTTCAAAATTCTGTTTTGAATCTTTAGATGCTCCTGTTGAAATCATCGGTTCCGAAAATCTTCCGGCAATTCCTTTGAATTCAACTTTGGAATTTACAATGTTACCGAATGCCGATAAAGTTTCTACTGCAATTGAAAAATTACTGAACTATTAAATTAATTCTTTGTGTCTTCGTGCCTTCGTGGCATAATTAACTATGCTAAGCAATATCCGCATCAACAAAAAATTCTGGATCAATCTTATCTGTTTTATTCTTGGCGGAATATTGTTGTTGTATTTAATATTCAAATACAGAGTTGCACCAACAATTGCTTTCAACGATCTGCAATTAAAAACGCCAGAAGGCCAAGTAGTGAAACTTTCTCAATATAAAGGAAAGGTGATCTTCCTGAATTTCTGGGAAACATGGTGTGGACCTTGCGTTCAAGAAATGCCAACCATAGAAAATGCAAGAATGCAAATCGATAGTATAAAAATGGTTTTTATCACAATCGCTGAAGAAAACCCAGATAAGATTGCTTCCTTTCGAGATCTGCATGATTATCGTTTCAACTATTTAATCTCAGAAAAAAAATTCAGTGACTTAGGTATTAACACCTATCCAACTTCCTACATAATTAATAAAGAAGGTGAGATTGTGATGACAAAAATCGGAGGAGTGCAATGGGATTCTCCGGAGATGATTAATGTAATGAAAGAACTTTGCAAGTAATTTGTGGAATTAGGAGATTATTTCATCCTATTGCAAATTCAGATCAGCCATTCATCCAATTTCATCACCACTTGTCACATGCCACTTGTCGCCTGTCACATACCACCTTCACCTTAACAGTTCTTAAGAAATTTCAGCACGCTTTTTGCCTAATTTCGTAGTTATACATTAAACGCAGTTTATGAGACCTAGAATAAAAATCGCCCTTTTCGCAATTCCGGCTATACTTGGCTTGTCGGCCTATTCTATTTTAAGTTCCCGTTGTGCAGCTGCACCAAAAACAGAGGGACAAAATAGTAAGAAGGAAGCTGTTGTTTTGGAAATCATGTTGCGCATTTTGCATAATGCACATTTCCGTCCGTTGGAGATTAATGATGAATTCTCCCATAAAATTTACAACACATATCTTGAACGAGCAGATTTTAATAAAAAAATATTGCTCCAATCGGATATGGATGAATTGAAAACTAAATTCTATGATCAGATTGATGAACAAGTAAAGGGACAAACTTTTGAATTCTTTAATCGTTCACAGGAAATTTTTATTGAACGAATTGCAGAAGACAAAACTTATTATACCGATGCACTTGCAAATCCATTTGATTTTTCAGTAAAAGAAAGTGTTGAATTGGATCCAAAGAAATCTGGTTACGCAAAGGACAAAGTGGCGATGAAGGAAAATTGGAGAAAATATCTGAAGTATCAGGTGATGGTTTATTTTGTAGATGCAAAAAAATCCCAATCAGATGCTTTAAATGATCCCAAAAATATTGATGCTACGAAAGCAACTATTACAATGATGGTTGATAGTTCCGGAACAAAAATAAAAACAGTTAAGAAAATTAAATCCGATTCCGAAATGGAAGCCGATGCGCGTGCAAAAGTGAAAAAGACAGAGGATGAAATTTTTCAAAGACTTTCAAAAGTAGATCGTTCAGATCGAATGATTTCTTACCTCAATGTTGTCGCAGGAATTTTTGATCCGCACACCGAATTTTTTAACCCTACTGGAAAAGAAGATTTCGATATTGCTATGACAGGTCAGCTGGAAGGAATTGGTGCAACATTGCAAGAGAAAGATGGTTACATAAAAGTGAGCAGTATTGTATCTGGAAGTCCATGTTGGAAACAAGGTCAATTGAAAGCTGGGGATTTAATTATTAAAGCTGCACAAGGCGATAAAGAACCTGTTGACATGGCAGGAATGCGTGTTGAAGATGCAGTGAAATTAATTCGTGGTAAAAAAGGAACGGAAGTTCGACTAACTGTAAAGAAGCCGGATAATTCAATTATTGTTATTCCTATTATTCGTGATGTAATTATTTTGGATGAGACCTTTGCTCAAAGCGCAATTATCGATAAAGAAAAACGAATAGGTTACATCCGACTTCCTGGTTTTTATGCAGATTTTTCAAAAGATAAAACATCTGGAAGAACATGTTCTGATGATGTAAAAAAAGAATTGGAAAAACTAAAAGCAGAAAAGGTTACAGGGATAATTCTTGATTTGCGTGATAATGGTGGTGGGTCTTTATATGAAGTAATTAAAATGGTTGGATTATTTATTCCAAGTGGGCCAGTTGTTCAAGTAAAAACTAGTGCACAGGGAGTTAATGTTTATGATGATGATAAAGATGGCGGATCAGTTGTTTATGATGGACCTTTAGTGGTTTTAATTAATGAAAATAGTGCTTCTGCATCTGAAATTCTTGCCGCTGCAATTCAGGATTATAAACGTGGAGTAATTGTAGGAAGTTCTTCTTCAACATTCGGGAAAGGCTCAGTACAGAATTTCTATGATCTAGATGATTACCCAACACCATCGACTTCATCTGACATGATGCCATTGGGTTCTTTAAAAGTTACGATTCAGAAATTCTATCGTATAAATGGAGGGTCCACTCAATTAAAAGGTGTTGTTCCAGATGTTCAGCTACCAGGTTATTATTCTTTTGATGAGCAAGGTGAAAAGGATCTTGATTATCCAATGGAGTGGGATCAAATTCCTCCAGCTGCTTATAAAGTGTGGAAGAATGCTCCTGATTATTCTAAAATTGAGAAAAATTCTGCAGGTCGTGTAGCAACTAACAGTTCATTTGCATTGATCAGTCAAAAATCAGCTCAATTGAAACGAGAAAAGGATCAAACCGTTGAATCACTTTATCTGGAAGATTACAATGCATCTCGTGATGCCTTGAAAGAAGAGAATAAGAAATTCAAACCCTTAGAAGAACCAATTAAAGGTTGGGATATTTTAATGCTCGACGCTGACAAATTAAAATTAGCTGGCGATACTTCAAAGATGGTGCGCAAAACAGATTTCCTTGATAAAATAAAAAAGGATCCTTATATCTATGAGGCTTCAAGCATAATTAAAGATCAGAAGTAGTTTTACTTTTTATATTTGTCCACCAATACTATCAAAGTGTTGGTGGATTTTTTTTTCACTTAGACTAACTAAGCCAGTAACATGGAACCAATTCTACTTCTTCACGGAGCTATTAGCTCTTCCAAACAAATGTTGCCCTTGAAGAATGAATTAGATAAAAAGGTTTCAAATGTTCACGCATTTGATTTTCCTGGTCATGGCGGCAAAGGATTTCCTGATGATTTATTTTCCATTCGACTTTTTGCAGAAAGTGTTTTGAAGTGGATGGATGAAAATAAAATTGTGAAAACAAATATTTTCGGGTATAGTATGGGCGGATATGTTGCTTTATATATGGCGCGACATTATCCAGAAAGAATAAATAAAATCATTACCCTCGCAACGAAAATGGAGTGGGATCATTTTATTGCATTGGATATGACAAGAATGATTGATGCAGAAAAGATTGCTGCTAAAGCTCCAAAACTTGCTAATGCCTTGACCGATTTACATCATCCGAACGAATGGAAGGAAGTTTTGCATCGCACCACTGAATTATTTTTGAATTTGGGTGCAGGTCCGGAATTGTTGACAGAGGATTTTTCCAAAATAAATCATGAAGTTCTGTTGCTGCTAGGTGACGAGGACTTGATGGTTACAAAAGATGAAACACTTGCTGCTTCAAAGCTGATGAAAAATTCCTCAGTTAAAATTCTAACGGAAACTCCCCATCCGATAGAAATGGCAAATGCTGAAGAATTAGCAGATTTATCCATGAAGTTTTTCAGCTAGAGTATATTCACTTTGAATTACTTATTACCTTTAATTCAGGCAACCTTTTGTTGCTAATTAGCATCTAAAACTCAGAAAGCTACCCAATTGGTGACCGAAAAAGACATTCTGGAAGGGTGTATATCGGGCAAACGTGAATTTCAGGAGCTCCTTTACAGGAGATATTCTGGGAAGATGTTCGCCTTGTGTTTACGGTATTGCCGGAATCGAGAGGAAGCTGAGGATGTTTTGCAAAATGGATTTATAACTGTTTTTCGAAATATTCAGAATTTCAGGGGCGATGGATCTTTTGAAGGGTGGATCAGAAAAATTATTGTGAACACGGCCCTGATGCACCTCAGGTCCAAAAAGAATGAGCTGAATTTTTCAGATGTCGAAGAGTTGGGGACAAAAGCTCATCCGGAAAGCCAGTTTGATATTGCTTCAGAAATTAACGCCAATGAATTGAAAAAAATGCTGGATCGTTTGCCAGAGGGATATCGATTGGTCTTTAATCTTTTTGCAATTGAAGGATATTCCCATAAAGAAATTGGAGTCATGTTGAATATTAATGAAGGCACTTCAAAAAGTCAGTTATCAAAAGCAAGAAATTATTTGCAAGAAATGCTCAAAAATATAATGGCTGAAAAAAAAACAGAAAAAAAGCCCGATGAAAGAAAAGTTTGACGAAAACGAATTGGATCAATTGTTTCATAATAAACTCGCAGGAGAAGAAGTTGCTCCGCGTGAAATAGTATGGACCAATATCAGTAGAGGCCTTGGTGGCGCAGCTAAAAAGCCTGTAGCTTGGATTTGGTGGTTGTCTGGAATTATTCTAATTCTTGGAATTGGATCATGGTTTGTATTTAATGCTAATCTTAAAAATAAACTTGTTGGAAATAAGACTTCGGGTTGGAATTATAAAGATTCTATCAATGGTGGATTTGATTCGGTTCCTAATGATAAGAATGGCGAACAAAGTGGAATTGTAAAAATTGAAGGAGGAAAGTATTCTTCGGCTGGAGCAGATTCAGTAAATTCTATTAATAAAAATTCAACATCTGCTAATGTCAATTCACCAATTGAAAAAAAGAATGATCAGGATGCTAATGCAGAATTAAATAAAGCAATTACCGAAAGAGATAAGCCAAAACCATATGATCCGGGCGACGCTCATTCAAAAAAGAAAAGTACAATTGTAAAAAAGAATCCTGTCGACGTTGAAAATAAAACACAATTTTCGGAAGCTGAAGCTGAAAGGCTAGCGGGAATTCTTGATAGGATTTCCGATAAACAAAATATTCCAGCATATGATCCTATGATGGATAGTCTTGTCGATCCAGGCCCCGAAAAAAAGGAAAATGAAATTGTAAAAGTTTCGCAGGTAGATCCTCCAATTGTTTCTCAAACTACTTTACATGATAAAAAAGATTCAATAAACAATCCAACTCAAATTACCAGTAAGGACACTTCACGCACAATAGATCCTTCTGTTGTAAGTGCTAATCCTGTTCCTGTAGTGCAGAATCCTGAAACCATTTTCCCAATATTTTATGCCGGAATACATGGTGGATTAGATGCTGGAAAAATTGCAAAATCTACCTTGTACGAAGGCGGATTAACGAATACAGATATAAAAATTTATAATGGAAATGAACTTGCTTCACTTCCAAAACAAACTTATTCTTTTGGAGCACGATTTGGTTGGTTTGCTAATAAACGAATTTCAATAACGGGTGGTGCATATTATTCCATTTTTGAAACTAATCCTTCTGTAGGTCATTTCAAATACAACCATAACTATCAATATGATTTTGTTATGCATAGTGCTACTTCCTATGTCAATTGTTCTTCAGAAAATTTTGATCATAATGATAGCGAAGGCCCTCCAAGTGATACTGTATATATCACTATCCAGTCGCAAGAAAAATATGATTATGTAAATACGCAACTCGGTGTTTCGGTATATGCATTAAGAACAAAACACCTTGGTATTTATGCAAACTTTTTGACGAATGAATCTTTTCTTATGAAAAAATCGATGACGCTAAGTATTCCACATTCTGGAAAAACTCTGAGTTATAGTAGCAATGAAGTTTATGGAATGAATAAATTTGTTCTTGGCGGACAAATTGGATTAGGTGCGGAATGGCTTCCGTTTGGTAATTTTGGATTGTATATTGAGCCTTCTTATTTCTTTTCTGGAAAACTAAACACTTCCAATGTGATTAGTTTAAAGCCGGGTGGTATGAAGTACCTGGCAGGATTGATTTATCACTTTTAATTTTTTGGCCATAAAAAACCGGCTAACCCGTTCTCCCAAGCGAATCAGCCGGCCATGACCGGTATTTTGTGTTGCTCAGGAGGGAAGAAGGCTACCCTTTGTTGATCATCGCAACCGGTACATGAAATACACACACATGAAAGGGGTTTGAATTTGCTTAGAAGCCGGAAACATTCCCTTTTATACCTATTAGATGCATGAAGTAGGTTGAAGGTTGCCTCAGAATAAAAAAAAGTCGGTTTTGCCGACTTTTTTTTATTGAACAGATAAAATAAATGTTTTAGGAAGGTAAGCTTGCTTCATCTCCTGGCTTAGCGACTACAAAATCACCCATGACGAGGTAATCAATATCAGCTTCAGCAAAACTTTTGACAGCGTCTTCAGGCGAAGCCACAATT
Organism: Bacteroidia bacterium; assembly: GCA_038237845.1. GTDB lineage: Bacteria > Bacteroidota > Bacteroidia > Palsa-965 > Palsa-965. The sequence continues at coordinate 124,397 of JBBRYH010000001.1, read as the reverse complement.
GGTTCCCCTCTAATATTAAAAGAAGTATTTAACAGTACAGAACAATCGGTTTCCTTTTTGAATGCTTCAAGCAATTTTCGAAGTTCAGGATTTTCTTTTTCGTTTACTGTTTGAATTCTAACACTATTATCAACGTGCGTAATAGCTGGCATCTTTCCTAAATATTCAGGACGAACATTGTAAACAAACAACATGTATGGATTTGGAAAACTGCTGTCAAAATATTTACCACAATCTTCTTCCATAACAATTGCTGCAAATGGTCGGAATGCTTCACGAAATTTTACGCGAGCATTTACAATTGCCTTCATATCGGGATGGAGCGGTGAAGTAATGATACTTCGATTTCCAAGTGCCCTTGGCCCAAATTCCATTCTGCCTTGAAACCATGCAAGAATTTTATTTTCTTTTAATTTGATTGCTGCAAATTCATTGTAATTTTTTGTTCTGACGTAGGGCAAACCACTTTTCTTAATCGCAGCTTCGTATTGTTCTGAATTATATTCTGGTCCGAGAAATGCATTTTCCATTATCCATTTCCGTGGACGATTTAAAACAGAATGATTCAAAAGTAAAGCAGCACCAAGAGCAGTTCCTGAATCACCAGCAGCAGGTTGAATGAAAATATTTTTAAATAATCCTTCCTTTGCAATTAATCCATTGGCCACACTATTCAAGGCAACACCACCAGCCATACAAAGATTCTCAGAACCTGTTCTTTGTTTCAGCGTTCTTGCCATATGTAGAATAACATCTTCAACGATATGTTGTGCTGCAGCTGCAACATCTAATTCATGACTGGTCCAATCTTTTCCTTCTGATTTAGAAGGGCCAAAAGCATCAGTAAATTTTTTAGTTACTCCGCTTTTTCGTGTGTAATGATAACACAGATACGACATGTCAAGTTTGAATCCGCCATCAGGAGTTAACTTTACAATCTCCCTCATTTTTTTATAAATATCTGTATCCGCATTTCCATAGGAAGCAAGTCCCATCAATTTTCCCGGACCTTCAATTAGTTTGAATCCCAAGTGACGTGAAATTGCCTGATAAAATGCACCAAGAGAATAAGGTGTTACAACTGCTCCGAGTTTTGTAATTGTATTTCCTTTTCCATGAGCAAGCATACTTGTGGTCCATTCGCCAGCACCATCAATTGTAAGAATTGCAGCATCCTCAAACGGAGTAGGAAAAAAGGCAGAAGCAGCATGACAGAAATGGTGTTCCAGTAAATGAAATTTAAATTTAGGTGGAGTAGAAGTTGGAAATAATTTTTTTAAAGTCTCTGGGAGTTTTTTCATGTCCTTGAGATAATTCAACATTCCCAGATTTTCTTCCACAGAAAAAGATTTCTGCTCACGAAGTAGGGTAGGAACTTTTGTCCAGAATTTTAAAAGGTAAACTGGAATCTTTGCATATGAAATGGACGGTTTCCAAAAGAAAGCAACGTGATCAATATCCGCTAAAGTTAATCCTGCATGATCTAAACAAGCACGTATTGCATGTTCTGGAACTCCACCGAAATGTTTTTTTCGATTCATTCGTTCTTCTTCAACAGCAAAAACGACTACGTCATCAACAATAATTGCAGCACCTGAATCGTGACCATAACAATTAAAACCTAGAATGTTCATACAAAGAAATTGAAAATAATTTTTTTTATTTTTTGTCGGCTTTACCTTTTCTAGCTTCAGCTAAGTTATTTTTAGCCAAGGTAAAATCTGGACTTAATTGTAGGGCTTTTTCTCCTGCTATAATTGCTCTGTCCCAATCACCCAATTTATTTGCTGCGGCACAAATATTATTATATCCGAGAGGATCATTTGGTTTGATAAGTGTAGCCTCTTCAGCTGCAATCATCGATTTTTTATAGTTCCCAACTTTGTCCCATTCAAGACAAAGTGAAATCCATTTTTCATAGGTTGGTTGTTTTTTTGCATCGGTTTCAAGATTTTCAAACTTAATCTTTTGTTGCTGGGCATAGATGTAATTATTTTTCGAAAGTTCATCGGTTGGATTTAATTCCACAGCTCGTGTTCCTCCAACAAGAGAAGAATCCCATTCGCCGATTTTATTATAGGCAGCACAGATATTATTCCATGCAAGGCTGTAATCCGGTTTCAATTTAGCAGCTTCTTTTGCCTCCAACGCGCTTTCAAGAAATTTATTTGCATTGTATAATGCCAAACTTAAATTGACATAGTTATCAGGTGTTGGATTTTTATTGACTGCGTCTTGAGCTATTTCTAGGTTAGAACTAAATTGCCCATTACCCAAAGAATTTAGTGTAACCGAAATTCCTGCATGTTGAGGACTGATTGCTAATCCATGTTTAAGTAGCGTTACAGCTTCTGCTACTCGTTCATTTTTTATTAAATACAATCCGTAATAATAATAGCATTCAGGATTAATGGAATCAGCAACTAAAGCAGTTTTAAAATATTGTTCAGCCACAACTTCATTGCCGAGTTTTGATTGGACAATACCCATATTAATATTTGCATAAGGATAACCTGGATAAAGTTCAAGTGCTTTATTAAAGCATGCCACCGCTCCATTCATATCAGGGTTTTCTGGCCTACCCCAAAGTGCAAGTCCGTAATTCATCCATCCTCTACCATTGCCAGGACTTTTTTCTGTTACGTCTTTCCACAATGATTCTCCGCTCGACCATATATTATTTCTATGATACGTACCAACGGCATGTAAAGAAATAAGGATGCATGCAAAAACAAGAACTGTTTTTGGGTTGATCCATTTTATTCCAACTTCTTTGGCTTTACCAAGCAAAACCATTCCGCCAGTTACAAAAGCAAGAACTAATCCTATGTATGGAAAAAAAGTTCTGTGATCATTGAGAACTTCAGAAAAAGAGAATATAGTGGAAGTTGGAATTAGCGCAATGAAAAACCATAAAATTCCGAATGTAATTGGCTTTGTCTCCTGTTTTTTGGAAAATTTCCATGCAAGAAATAATAGAAAAATAATAAAGCAAGTACCAATCAAAACACGATCGTCTGTTAGTGTTTTTACCAACGTCCAATCCGTATCCGCACTTAAATTAAAAGGCAATAAAAAGTTGAAGAAGTAATGGACAATGACAAAAGTCTCAGTGGCGAGATACATATACCAAACTCCTCCACCGGAATTCCAATGTTCTAAAGTCATTGCTCTAGAAAGTAAATAGAGTAATCCTGCTAATACAAACGCTGCTACAATTTGTTTGTAGCTATTTGATTTGCGCTGATCTGGATCGCCGTACAACCAGAATAGCACTAATAACAATGGAGCAAACATTATGGTTGGTTCTTTTACGAAAAAACCTATAAGTATGGGAAGAAGAAATAAAAATGTATTTCTCATTTTTTGAGAATAGAAATACATTACAAAGGCAATTAGAACCATTAGGGTTGAAAAGGAATCAGCTCTTGCAATGACATAATTTATTGTTTCTGCATTTGCAGTATGAAGCATAAACCAAGCTGTTCCAATTAAGGAAGCCCAATGGGAAAGTTCAGATTCAGGAAAAGCTTTTTGTAACAAATGATAAAAAAAGAAAAACAAAAATATCCCAAGTAAAATATAGCTGCAAAAAATTGAAATATGGAAATAAAGTGAATTTGGAATTCCTCCGCTGAACCAAGTATCAATCGCGTTTAAAGTTGTAACACCCGGACGCCAAGCTTGATTGGCAGGTAAAGTACTTGATGTTTGTGCATCGCTGAAAAATTTAGAAATATTACCGAGATCACGAATGGCTACATTGTTTACGATCGTATGTGAATCGTCAAAGTGAAATGGATTTCTAAAATGATTTGAATAAGTAAGTAAAATCGCAGCAAAAAGAAGCACAACAGAAATTAGGAAAGTCGGCTTACGCAAAGGTCCGTTTGTATTGGATGAAAGTCCAGCCTTTACTGATTCTTTGAGTGTTTGCCTGTTTTCAGTTTTCATGGGAGGCGAAGATAAGAAATCTACATAAAGGATTATTAAATTTGATTCATATTTTCATTTGTAATATTTGAAAATGAATTCAGCTAAAATTATTTAAGATATCTGGCACTTATTATCATGGACTCGTTACTCTTAAGTATCTTTGGCCTTCTTTATGGGCCTCTTTTCAAGCAATTCAGATAAGAAAAAATCCGGCGAAATGTCTTTTTTGGGACATTTAGAAGCCTTGAGATGGCATTTAGTCAGGTCGGCTGCTATCATTGTTCTACTTGCTGCTGTTGCATTTTGTTTTCCGGAAATTTTATTTGGTAAGATTATTTTAGGACCTAAGGATCCGAATTTTTTCACCTATCAGTTTTTGTGTAATATTTCGCACAAATGGGGAATGGGTGATACACTTTGTTTTACCGACTTCAATTTCAAATTTCAAAATATTGAAGTAACGGGTCAATTTACTTTGGCCATGTGGGGATCTGTAGTTGCAGGCTTAGTGCTTGGTTTTCCATATATACTTTGGGAAATCTGGCGCTTTATAAAACCGGCACTAAAAGAAAAAGAATCTAAAGCTGCAACCGGATTTATTTTTTATGCCACAGCATTATTTCTAAGTGGAGTTTTATTCGGATATTATGTAGTAACACCAATGGCTGTTTATTTTCTTGGTAATTATCAAGTCGACCCAAGTATCCAGAATATTTTTGATATTGATTCTTATATTTCTGTTGTAACCACTTTGGTTTTGCTAATGGGATTGGTTTTTGAATTGCCCATTATCATTTATTTTCTAGCGCGCTTTGGAATTATCACAGCAAAATTCATGGGCAAATACAGAAAGCATGCAGTAATTGTAATTTTGATTGTAGCAGCTGTTATTACTCCGACTACTGATATTTTTACTCAAATGCTTGTAGCAGTTCCATTATGGATATTGTACGAAGCGAGTATTATTGTTGCTAAACGAGTGGAAAAAAATCGTCCTAAAATTTAAAATGAAATAAGTTTTATCCCTCTTATTCCTTCATTATGTCAAATCAAGTAGAAGAGTTTAATAGTTATCGAGAAAAAATGAATGAAAAAATTCTGGGAGCGGACAACCTGGTTTTAAAACGATTATTTAATCTGGATACTAATACCTATCAGGAAGGTGCCTTGCCGGTTGCTACAAAAGAAATGCTTGGTTTAGTTGCAAGTATGGTGTTACGCTGTGATGATTGTATAAAATATCATTTGGGAAAATGTTTTGAATTAGGAATTACAAAAGCTCAAATATTCGAAGTGTTTGCTGTAGCAAATATTGTTGGAGGAACCATTGTAATTCCACATACAAGACGGGCCGCAGAATATTGGGAAATTCTCGAAGGGAAATCCGAGTAAATATTATTTCTATCCGATTTTACTTCCGTTTTCAATTGATCGTTCTGGTTGGAGTAAAATTACTTCCTTGTTTTTTCCATAAACTCCGAGAATTAATACTTCAGAAATAAAATCCGCAATTTGCTTTGAAGGAAGATTTACAATTCCAATTATTTGTTTCCCCACCAAAAATTCCTGACTATATAAATCCGTGATTTGCGCAGCTGATTTCTTAATTCCAAAATTTCCAAAATCTATCCATAATTTATAAGATGGATTTTTTGCATTAGGAAAATCTTTTACTTCTAGAATTGTTCCTACTCTAATTTCAAACTTTTCAAAATCACTGAAGCTGGTCATGTTTTTTTATAAAAGGAAAATTAAATTTAAAAGTGAGCCTAATAATTAAATTAAGTAAAGTTTTCAAACTTCCAAGTTATTAACAATTACATCCTTTAATTTCAAATCCTCGTATAATTCTATCGTAATTAAACTATAGTTTATCTATAGTCCAAAGCTATTCATCTTAAATAAAAAAAGTACACTTGAAATGTAGCTTTTCCATTTGGAATTTGCGATTTCTTGCTTAAATTGTAGTTCCTTAAATACCGCCTAATATGAAGCAATTATTACTTTCCATCCTTAGCTTGTCTTTTTATTTTTCTGCAGGAGCTCAATGTTCATTAATTGAAGTTCCCTTAAATCAACGTGTGTCCAATTCGACGCTTGTTGTTGAAGGAAAAGTAATTAGTACCAACTCATTTTGGAATTCCAATAATACTATGATCTACACTTCTAATGAGGTGGAGATTTATAAAATTTTTAAAGGTTCTATTTCTACTTCTGTAATTAGCGTTATTACTGAAGGAGGGACTGTTGGCTTAAATAGAATTACTACAGAACCCGCAATTGGATTAGAAGTAGGGGACATCGGAGTTTTTACATGTTCTCCACCAACGCACATGCGAAATCTCCCAATAAATATTTCTGGTATTCCTCAATACGAAGCTTATGCTTCCAGTCAGGGTTTTCTTAAATATGATTTAGTCGCTGAAACAGCAAGTGATCCATTTCATACTTACTTAGATGTTCAAAATGATGTATATCCAGCCGTGTTGGATCCTGCACTTAGAAATTATACAGTTGTTCAATCCTTCAATATTCATGCTTCTGCAACACAACATCAAGGACCCAACCCAACTCCACAAGCTCCTACAATTTCTTCTTTTTCACCAGCTACTATTACCGGTGGAACAAATTCTGTTTTGACTATTAATGGTTCTGGCTTTGGAGCCTCACAAGGAACTGGTACAATTGGATTTAAGAATGGAGATGATGGAGGTGCAACTTATATCAATCCTTTAGCAACTCAAGTGCTTACTTGGACAAACACACAGATTACGGTGGAAGTGCCTTCAAATGCTGGTACTGGAACTATTCAAGTATCACAATCGGGAACTGCAACCAGTGCAAGTAGCTTGACCATTAGCTATTCAACCTTGAATGTGGATTTTGATCCTGGTTCGGGTACAAGAGCTTACCAAACCGATCACATTAATGATGATGGCGTTGGTGGCTATACTTGGCGGATGAATACTGCATTTGATGCGGCTACATCAGAACGTGCATCTTTTATGCGGGCATTTGATACATGGAGATGTGCAACTGGTGTGAGATGGATAATTGGTGCAAATACTTCAGTGAATGATGCAATAAGCGATGGAATAAATTGTATTTGTAACGATAATACAGCACCACTTTCTGCTGGAATTTTAGGTGTTTGTTATAGTTATTGGAGCGGATGCTCATCAGGCCCTACCATTATTTGGTATGTTGCTGAACTTGACATTATTTTTGATGATGGAAGTAATATTTCTCCGCAAACTTGGCAATATGGTCCTGCCTTACCAACTATTTCCCAGTATGATTTTGAAACTGTTGCCGTGCATGAATTAGGTCATGGCCACCAATTAGCACATGTGATCAATAATGGTGCGATTATGCATTATGCAATTTCTAACGGAGCTTCCAATCGTTCGTTAAGTGCCAATGATCTTGCAGGAGGAAATTTTATACAGGCGAAAAGTGTTGTTGCGAATGTTTGTGGACCAGGTGCGATGACAGCATATAGTTGTGCCGCTCCACCAGTTGCAAATTTTTCGGGAACGCCGCTAACATTATGTGCGGGTGGTACTGTCGCTTTTACTGATTTAAGTACAAATACTCCAACATCATGGGCATGGTCGTTTACAGGTGGAACACCTTCAACTTCAACTTCCCAGAATCCTGTTATTACTTATAACACAGCTGGAACTTATGCTGTGACTTTAACTGCTACTAATGGAAGTGGTAGTGATGGGCAAACAAACAATGCATATATAACTGTTTATCAAAATCCAACTGCAAGCGCATTATCACAAACTAACATTTCTTGTAATGGAGGAAGTAATGGTGCAGCATCTGTTTCTGTAAGTGGTGGAACGCCTGCTTATACTTACAATTGGACACCTGGAAATCCAACTGGTGATGGAACAGCTAGTGTTACGGGTTTGTCTGCTTCAACATGGACATGTACAGTTTCTGATTCACATACATGTACTTCTTCCCAAACATTTAATATTACTCAACCATCGGTCATAGTTTTAACTGCGGCATCCCAAACGAATATTTCCTGCAATGGCGGATCAAATGGTGCAGCATCTGTAAATGCAGCAACAGGAGGAGCAGGTGGATATACCTATAATTGGACGCCGGGCAATCCAATAGGGGACGGAACTGTTTCAGTAACTGGTTTAACAGTTGGAACTTGGACCTGTACGGTTACTGATGCTAACAGTTGTACAACAACACGAACATTTAACATTACGCAGCCAGGAGCCCTTGTAGCTTCTGCTCTTTCACAAACAAATATTTCCTGCAATAGCGGATCTAACGGTGCGGCATCTGTTTCAGTAAGTGGTGGAACTGCTTCTTATAGTTATAACTGGACACCTGGTAATCCTACGGGTGATGGAACTGCAAGTGTTTCTGGATTAACAGTTGGAACTTGGACTTGTACAGTTACAGATGCGAATAGTTGTGTTACTACACAAACATTCAATATCACTCAACCTTCAGCTCTTGTTGCTTCCGCACTTTCACAAACAAATATTTCTTGTAACGCTGGCTCAAATGGCGCGGCATCTGTTTCTGTCATTGGTGGAACAGCCACCTATAGCTATAATTGGACACCTGGAAATCCAACCGGTGATGGAACTGCTTCAGTCTCCGGACTAACAAACGGCTCCTGGACCTGTACGGTTACGGATGCTAATAGTTGTGTTACAACACAAACTTTTAATATTACACAGCCATCAGCAATAACAGCTTCGATTGCTTCAACTCCAACAGGATGTTTGACCAATACTGGAACTGCCACTGTAAGCGGTGTTTTAGGTGGAACAGGTGGATATACTTATAACTGGACTCCAAGTGGAGGAACTGCATCAAGTGCAACTTCATTAGGAGTTGGTACTTACACATGTACCATTACAGATGCTAATTCATGTACTATTACAAAAACTGTGAATGTTACTTCTTCTTTAGGACCAACATTAACTGCAGCATCACAAACTAATCTATCCTGTAATGGAGGATCAAATGGTGTTGCAACTGTAAATGCTGCTACAGGAGGAACTTCTCCCTATACTTATGATTGGACTCCAGGTAATCCAACAGGCGATGGAACCGTTTCTGTTACTGGATTAACGGCAGGAAGCTGGACCTGTACTGTTACGGATGCACTAGGTTGCACAGCTTTTGCAACATTTACGATCACACAACCTGTTGCACTTTCTGTGGTAAGAACACGAACTAACGTAACATGTTTTGGTGCTAATAATGGATCAGCAACTGCAACGGTTTCAGGTGGAACATTACCCTATGCATATGTGTGGTCGCCTGTAGGAGGAAATGCTGCAACTGCATCGCCGTTGACAGCGGGTGCATATACTTGCACTGTTACCGATGCAAATGGTTGTACAATTTCTCCAACTTTTCTTATAACACAACCAAATCCACTTTTCGCAGCACCGAGTCAAACTGATGTATTGTGTAATGGTGGTTCCACAGGAACAGCAAGTTTTAATGCAAGTGGCGGAGTTCCTGCTTATACTTTTGCATGGTTACCATCAGGAGGTTCTTTAAATACTGCTTCGGGATTGACTGCAGGTAATTATACTTGTACTGTCACCGATGCTAATGGTTGTACTTTAGCACAAACCTTTACAATCACTCAGCCTACTCCTATTTCAATTGTGATGGGCGAAACGGATGAAAATTGTACTAATGCCGATGGAACTGCCACAGCAAGTCCTTCTGGAGGTGTTGCAGGTTATACGTATTTGTGGGCTCCAACTGGTCAAACTTTACAAACTGCAGTTAATTTATCTGGAGGTTCGTATACCTGTACTGTGACAGATGCAAACGGTTGTACGGCTTCGAATACTATTCTTGTAAATTCCATTGGTTGTAGTTTACCTCCTGTAGCTTCCTTTGTTGGATCTCCTACTACAGTTTGTTCAGGTGGATCCGTTGCATTTACAGATCAAAGTACCAATACGCCAACCTCTTGGGCATGGACATTTACGGGAGGAACACCTTCCACTTCAAATGCTCAAAATCCTTCAATAGTTTATAATACACCAGGTAGTTATGCTGTTTCACTTACTGCCACAAACGGAAATGGAAATAATACAGTTACTTTAAATGGATACATAACTGTAAATCCGTTGCCAACAATTTCAGTTGTTTCAAATCCAGTCAATGGAATCGTATGTAGCGGTTCTCCTGCTACTTTGACGGCAAGCGGTGCAAATACCTACTCTTGGACTGGTGGTATTACAAATGGAATCGCCTTTACACCGGCAGCAACAACTACCTATACAGTAACAGGAACAAGTTTAAATGGTTGTCAAAATACAGCGCAATCAACTATTACAGTTAACAATTGCTCTTTGATTACCACGACAGTTCCTTGTGGATTGGTATTTACAAAGAAAACACAATCTGTTTCTGCCGCAAATGTTGCATCTGCTATCAGCTACAGATTCTCTTTCTATAATAATATAACAAATGTCCTGCTGACCCAATATTCACAAGCTTCAAGAACTCTTCAATTGTCTTCGGTTCCGAACTTATATTATAATACAACCTATAAGTGGAGCGTAGCGGTTGATGTTGGAAGTGGTTTTGGACCTGAAAGTAATATCAATTGTACTATTACTCTTGGTATTCCAAGTACTACTGTTCCTTGCGGAGTTTCCTATAATAACCTAGGTGGCTATTCAACCGTGATTGCTCCTGGAGGAACAGGTAACTATAAATTCTCGTTCTATAATAGTGTAACGAATGCATTAATTACTACTCGTACACAGATGTCGACTTATATTTATTTCAATCAGGTTCCGGCTTTAGCTTATGGCAATACTTACAAGTGGACAGTTGCCTGTGAGTATGCATTAGCAAGCGGAGGAAGTACATATGGACCAGAAAGTAATATGAATTGTAACATTACTTTCAATGCACCCCAAACAACAGTTCCTTGTGGACATAATTATACAATTTCAACCGGTTATACTGTTGCCCCAACTGTTAGTGGAGCATTAGGATATCGATTTACATTCTATCATAATTCAATCCAGACAGCACAGCGATCACAAACTTCAAATTATATTTACTTTAACCAAGTGGTAGGAATTGTAAATAATACAATTGATACCTGGACAGTTGAAGTGTTGTATTTTAATGGAGTGTCCAATGTTTATGGACCGGCTAGTGCAGCATGTATCATAACCTTTGGTCCAAGTCCTGTTAGAATGATGAACCCTGATTTGATAAATCAGGATGCCATAAATTCTGATAAATCAGATGATCCCACTTTGTCTGTTTATCCAAATCCGACAAATGATTTGATTACTGTTCAAACTGAGGAATCAATTAGTACAATCTATGTTTACTCGGTTTCTGGGCAACTAATGAAAACTGTTGATAATACAAATCAGGTTTCTTTAGGAGATTTAAGTCCAGGAACCTACTTTATCATGGTAAACACTTCAAAAGGGATGAAGCGTTCTGTGGTTATTAAAGAATAGAGAGGAATTCAGATATTCGTGTTTAACGTAGATAGTGGCTCATTTATGGGTCACTTTCTTTTATTGGACAGTTGTGTATGAAGAATAGATGAATTAATTGAAGAAAAACTGTTTGATTTTTTATTGATTCTGATTGAATTTATTTCGGTTTTTGGTATAAATCGCAAAATGATTGTATGGCAAAAATTAACCTTGAAATAGAGCATAATCGCTCGTATTTGTCCAAGAATTAGGTGTAATTTGCACTCGTTATAATACTTAAATTTTATTACCCCCACTTCACCCAAATTATCATGAAAAATTTTTTCTTATTCCTTGGCATTCTGTGTTTAGGCACATCCATGAATGCTCAGACAGGCGCTTGTTTATCTTTTGATGGAACAAACGATTATGTAACAGTTGGAAATGTCTTAACAGCTAGTTATACTAAAGAAGCCTGGATAAAAATTACCAACATGTCCTTAAATAATAATATTATTTCTGGAAGTACTACTTCAGGTCAAAATGCACTCATGGCAGGTACTGCAAATGGTAATAGACTTAGTGCAGGCCATAATGGTAACTGGACTGCTGTAATGGATGCAACTCCGCTTCTTGTTAATACTTGGTATCATGTGGCTGTTACTTATAATGCTGCAACTACAACCATGATATTATATAAAAATGGTGTGCAGGTTGCTTCAAATTCAGCTGTTCCTGCATACATAAATGGTGGTACTGTTACTTTAGGAAGTTATAATATAACAAATTCACTTTTTGGTGGTAACATGGATGAGGTAAGAATTTGGACTAACGTTCGTACGCAAGCACAAATTGCTGCAAGCATGAATTGTCAGCTGGTTGGAAATGAAGCAGGACTTAAAGTTTATTATAATTTTAATAATGGTGTTGCAGGTGGTACAAACACAGGCTTAACTACGCTTGTAGATATCAATGTACCAGTTAACAATGGTACACTTGTAAATTTTGCTTTAACAGGTGCTACTTCAAATTGGATTTTGCCTAGTGCAGTTGGCGTTTTTGCAACACTTGCTTCTTCTACGAACGTTACTTGTTTTGGAAATAACAATGGATCAGCTACAGTAGCTGCTTCTGGAAGCGCCCCTTTTACTTATTCTTGGGCTCCTTCAGGTGGTTCTGCTGCAACTGCATCTGGACTTGCACCTGGTACTTATACCTGTACTGTGACAAATGCTTGTTCACAAACAACTACACAAACCGTAACGATTACACAACCAGTTGCACTTTCAGTTACTGGTTCACATGTCAATGTAAATTGCTTTGGTGGAAATGATGGCAGTGCAACTGTAAATCCTGCTGGAGGTACATTGCCTTATTCATTTTCATGGTCTCCACTTGGAGGAAATGCTGCGACAGCCTCTTCATTAGTTGCTGGAAGTTATACTTGTACTATTACAGATGCTAATGGATGTATTCTTACTACACCTGGTATTTTGATCGCACAACCGAATCCTTTATTTAATTCTCCAACTCAACTTGACAACACTTGTAATGGTGGAACAACAGGTTCTGCTAGTATGTCAGTGAGTGGGGGAACATTAACTTATTCTTATTCATGGGCTCCGAGTGGAGGAAACGGTTCAACAGCTAGTAACCTTGCTGCTGGTTCATACACTTGTACAGTTACAGATGCTCATTCATGTGTGCTAACAGAAACATACGTAATCACAGAGCCTGCTGCAATTGGTCTTGCAATGTCAAGTACAAATGCAAATTGTTCAAATCCTGATGGAACTGCAAGTGTTGTTGCATCTGGTGGAACTCCGGGATACACTTATTCTTGGGCACCATCTGGTGGATCAAGTTCAACTGCATCTGCGCTTGCAGCTGGTACCTATACTTGCACTGTAACAGATGCTAGTGGTTGTTCAAATTCAAACACTGTGACTGTTACTTCAGTAGGAGTTCCTCCGACACTTTCAGTTGTTTCAAATCCGAGTAATGGAATTGTTTGTTCAGGAAATCAGGCAACGTTAACTGCAAGCGGAGCAACTTCATATAGCTGGACGGGTGGAATTACAAATGGTGTAGCTTTTACTCCAGCAGCAACTACTACTTACACTGTAACTGGAACAGGACCTACAGGTTGTACAAGTCAGACTTCAGCTCTTATTACTGTAAACGTTTGTCCATCATCTCCTTCAACTGTTCCTTGCGGAATGACCTACAACAGAAAGATTCAAACTGTTTCTGCTACTAACGTAGTTGGTGCAACCGCATACCGTTTTACTTTCTATGATATCAACACAAGTGCTCAGGTTGCTCAATACAGTCAGGCTTCCAGAACTCTTACATTGAATAATGTTGCAGGGTTGTTTTACAATACAACTTATAAATGGACAGTTTCCGTAAATATGGGTTCTGGATTCGGCGTTGAAAGTAGTGCTAATTGCAATATTACTTTAGGTATACCTTTCTCTACTGTTCCTTGTGGAGTTGCCTTCAATAATATGGGTGGATATTCTGCGGTTGCTGCTCCAGGTGGAACAGGAAACTACAAATTCTCATTCTATAATAGCAGCACAAATGCATTAATTGCAACTCGTATTCAAGCTTCGAACTACATTTATTTCAATACAGTAGTCGGTTTGGCATATGGCAATACTTATAAATGGACCGTTGCTTGTGAATATCCGCTTGCGGCTGGTGGTAATGCCTTTGGACCTGAAAGTAATTTGAATTGTCTTATTACTTTCAATGCACCGGTTACAACAGTACCTTGTGGTCATAATTATACTATTACAAATGGTTATTCAGTTGCTCCAACCGTAGCAGGTGGAATCGGATACCGTTTCACATTCTATAATAATAGCATCCAGATTGGACAAAGAGCTCAAGCATCTAACTATATTTATTTTAATACTGTTGTTGGTTTGGTGAACAATCAGATCGATACATGGACTGTTGAAGTACTTTATAATAACGGTGTTTCGAATGTTTATGGGCCTGCAAGCACTCCATGTGCAATTTCTTTTGGTCCAAACCCTGTTCGAATGATGAATCCAAATGCTGAAGCAGAAACATCTGACGTAAGCGATAAAGTGTCAACAATGCTTGTTTATCCAAACCCAACAAGTGATAAAGTAACCATTGAGACCTCGTCAACTGTAAACACTATTTATGTTTATTCTATCACTGGTGAATTGATGAAAACAGCATCTAACACAAACGAAGTTTCATTAGCAGATTTAAGTTCAGGAAGTTATTTCATTGTAGTTCAAACCGCAGAAGGTTTGAAACGTACATTGGTAATTAAGGAGTAATTAAATATTTATTCAAAAAAAGAGTGACCAATTGGTCACTCTTTTTTTTGTTCAAATTTTAATCGAGGAAAAAGATAAAATCAATAAAGTTTAAAGTCTTCCGGTGCTAGTCGATTTACAATTTGAATTACTGAAATGATATCTGCAGGAAGTTCATTTGCGTTTTGAAGGTTTTCCCAGCCCACAGACTTTGTTGTACGCCCTTTTTTCAGTTCCATATTAAATTTTAAACCAACACGGCCTTCGGCAGTTCCGTGATTAGCGTCCGCATTCCAAATCACCTTTTCCGCCAATGAATAAATTGAATCTGCTGAACTTGCATTTACAAATGTTATTCTGCTAATGATGGTGTCATTGCCATTCACTTTTTCATGATAAGTAGAGTAGAGGTTGTCTTTTCCATTTTTTCGTTCCAAAAGTGCTTCTGATGAACCACCCCAAGAAGGAAAAAAGTCAATAGTAAGGGTTTCTTTTGGCGGCATCGTGCCTGAATCTCCCTGTTTCTTTTTTTGCTGCATTCTGCAGGAAATGAATAAAACACATGCAAGAAAAGGGATTGATAAATATCGAATTTTCATAGGTAGAAAAATAGTTAAAACGCTTTTAATAAAATAGAATTTGCAAAAAAAAACAGCGCTGGATTTGCAGCGCTGTTTTAAGAATAGAAATTCTGAATCTATTTAATGGCAAATGCTTTTTTCAAAGCATTTACTGCATTTAGTTCTTCCCATGGGAAAAGTTTCACTTTCACTTTTTTCTCATTTGCTTTTCCCTTATTGAACACTTTTTCTACAACTTTGGTTTTACGACCCATGTGACCATAGGAAGCAGTTTCGCTATAGATTGGTGTACGAAGTTTGAATCGTTTTTCAATAAAGTAAGGACGCATATCAAATTCAGGCATTGCGCCGATTTTCTTTGCCAATTCACCATCAGCAATATCCAGTTTTGATGTGCCATATGTATTAACATACAAACCTACCGGTTGAGCTACTCCGATTGCATAAGCTACTTGAACAAGAGCCTCTGAACAGATTCCAGACGCAACAAGGTGTTTTGCAATATGACGTGCTGCATATGCTGCAGAACGGTCAACTTTAGAAGGATCTTTTCCAGAGAATGCTCCGCCACCGTGAGCACCTTTTCCACCGTAAGTGTCAACGATGATTTTTCTTCCGGTTAATCCAGTATCACCATGGGGTCCACCAATTACAAATTTACCGGTTGGATTTACGTGATAAATAATTTTGTTATTGAATAAAGCCTGAATGCGTTTTGGTAATTTTTTCTTTACCCTTGGAACAAGAATTCCTATGACATCTTTACGAATACGATCCTGCATCGCCTTTTCAGCAGCAAAATCATCATGCTGTGTAGAAATAACAATTGCATTGATTCCTTGTGGCACATTGTTATCGCTGTATTCAATAGTTACCTGACTTTTAGAATCAGGGCGAAGATATTTCATTTGTTTTCCTTCACGACGAATAGCTGCTAACTCTTCAAGCAACATGTGAGAAAGTTCTAGAGGCAATGGCATATAATTGTCGGTATCACGACTTGCATAGCCAAACATCATTCCTTGATCACCGGCACCTTGTTCTTCCGGATTTTTACGTTCAACCCCTTGATTGATATCAGCGGATTGTTCATGAATAGCGGAAAGAACGCTACATGAATTTGCTTCGAACATATATTCAGCTTTTGTATAGCCGATTTTACGAACTACTTCACGTGCAATTTCCTGAACATCTAAATAGGCTTTTGATTTCACCTCACCTGCTAAGAATACTTGTCCTGTAGTAACAAGCGTTTCACAAGCAACTTTTGAAGAAGGATCGTAAGCAAGAAAATGGTCGATTAACGCATCTGAAATCTGATCAGCCACTTTATCGGGATGACCTTCTGAAACGGATTCTGAGGTAAAGAGATATGACATTATAGGTTTGTTTTAAATTGGTGCGCTAAAGTACGATTTTTCACAATTTGGAGGTTCGTCGAACAGGGTAAATTGGTTAATAATTTACGAACTTTGAAGGCTATGCGATCGTTGTTGGTATTTGCCTTATTTCTCCTTTCATTTTCACTAGTCGCTAAGCAAGCTCCTAAGTGGAAAGATGCAAATTTCAAAAAATCGACTTCGGGATTACAATTCAGAATTGTGAAATACGGGAAAGGTGATTCTATTAGTGATGCATATTGGGTAAGTTTTGACCTTTTCTTTTATGATTCAAATGGAAAGCCGAAGAATTCAATAAAATTGCTTCGACACGAAGGTTCTGTTGTAGATATGAATGATTCAAAAATAGTTCCGGGAATAACTGAATCACTTAGAAACTTACGAAAAGGTGCGAAGGCATTTTTCATTATTCCGCCTGCATTAAGTGGCGGAATTGATACTATTTATTGTTTTATTCATGTCAAAAGAATTGGTCTTAATAATTTAGTTCAAACAGGACCATCAATTTCTGTCGTCGACACTAAGCAGGATAGTGTAACTATTTCTGTTCCTGATCCCGCGAAAAAATTTTTCGGCGATACACTTTTTTCCTTTATGAAATTGATAGAAGTTCCACAGGTTGCAAATTGTGGAATAATTGCCATAAATGTTGCGTTCAAATTTGAACTAACCTGGTATGAAAATGGTTCGCATCACAAGGATGTTTTAATTTTTGTAGAATGTCCGGAAAAATTCGGGAAAGATTTTTTTAAAGAAGGAAGTTCATACATGGTCACCGCCGTTCCAATGATCGAAAATTATAAGCAAGGTCACAATACAATGAATTCTTATTCGCTGGAAAAGTTAGATTCCTATTATAGTTTACGAATAAAAAAAATGTGAAATAATTTACCAATAATCAGAAGCACAATTATCGGTAATTGGTAATTGGTAATTGGAAATGTGGTAATTTATTTCGTCAGCTCCTTAAATACATCTTCCAACTTCTTTTCTTCTCGTTGCATTTCTAAAATAGAAAGTCCATTTTCAACTGCGAAATTAAATAGTCCAGGTCGAATATCCATATCAGGCTTGGTGACTAATTTCCAAGTATTTCCCTTCACATTTTTCACACTTTCAACTCCCTTTAGTGCTTTCAACTTCTTCTCCTCAGTAGGTTTATCAAATTCTACCTGAATCAACATACGATGTTCATCGCCTTTTTGAAGTGTAGTAGTTTGTTGATCGGTTACAATTTTTCCTTTATTGATAATAATAACACGATCACAAAGTATTTCTACTTCCTGCATGATGTGCGTGGAAAGCATTACCGTTTTTGATTTTCCTACTTTTTTAATCAACTCACGAATTTCCCCTAATTGATTTGGATCCAAACCAGTTGTTGGTTCATCAAGAATTAAAACTTCAGGATCGTGTATCAATGCCTGTGCAAGTCCAACACGTTGGCGATAACCTTTCGACAATGCACCAATTCGTTTATGTTGCTCCACTTCAAGTCCGGTGATATCGACCATTTCATCCACTCGCTTTTTCACGTTGGTCATTTTATGTAAACCGGCAATAAATTCTAAATATTCCTTTACATACATATCCAGATAAAGTGGATTGTGTTCAGGAAGGTAACCAACGCTTTTTCGAACATCCAATGATTCTTCCATCACATCAAATCCATTCACCCATGCTTTTCCTGAAGTAGGTGGAATGAAACAAGTAAGGATTTTCATTAAAGTAGATTTACCGGCTCCATTAGGACCGAGAAATCCTACAATTTCTCCTGTTTTTACTTCCAAAGAAATATTGTCTACTGCAAATTGTTCGCCGTATACTTTCGAAATATATTCTACTTTAATTGACACGTATCTATAACGTTAGGTTCATGACGAAATTACGTAATTAGAAGAGAACGTTCTGTTAATGAATGAAAAAAGTATTGGGTAATGAATATTATCATGGAAACTCATAAAATTAGAAAGTAGGCTTTAAGAAGAAAGTTTTTCCCCATTACCCAATACTCACTAGGCAATACCAACTACCTTTACCAAGATGTCACTTTTCAAAGGAATTGTACTTAAATCAACTGGTAGCTGGTACACGGTTTTACGTGATAATGGTGAGCGAATGGAATGCCGTCTAAAAGGGCAGTTCAGGATAAAAGGCTTGAATCTCAAAAATACAAATCCAATTGCCGTAGGAGATAATGTGGAAATTGAAATGGATCCTGTTGAAGGAGTTGGAATGATTGCAGTGCTTGAGGATAGAAAAAATTATATCATTCGTCGTTCCACAAATCTTTCAAAGCAGACCCATATTATAGCGGCAAATATTGACCATGCTTATGTAATGGCTACTTTAGTTCAGCCAAGAACTTCAACAGGTTTTATTGATCGTTTTTTAGTGACGGCGGAGGCCTATGGAATTCCAGCATCTGTAATTTTTAATAAGAAAGATTTGTTGGATGAAGAATATGTAGAATACGTAAAAGCACTAATGAGCTTGTATGAAAATCTTGGCTATACATGTTATTTTATTTCTGCAACAAATGAAGAACAGGTGGCTGAATTACGTGATAAAATGGCTGCCAAAACAAATTTAATAGCTGGTCATTCAGGTGTCGGAAAAAGCACTTTAATAAATGCATTGGAACCGAATCTGGCATTGAAAACCGGTATTATTTCCAAGGCTCATAGCAAAGGAAAACATACCACCACATTTGCAGAAATGCATCAAATGAACAATGGAGGATTTATTATTGATACTCCCGGAATTAAAGAATTCGGAATTGTTGATTTAGAAAAACAGGAATTGTCGCATTACTTTCCTGAAATGAGAAGGCTTCTTGGTAAATGTAAATATGATGGATGTGTGCATGATAAAGAACCGGGATGTGCTGTAAAAGATGCCGTAGAGCATAGTAAAATTGCTTTAACTCGTTACGAATGTTATCTACAGATTCTGAATGGTGAAGAATTGAAAAAGGAACATGAATAAATAGGGTGATTGGTTTCTAGTTTCAAACGCTAAGATTACAGTTTCTAAATTTGAAAAATGAGAGTATTAATTCAGCGCGTTTCAAAAGCTTCAGTAACTATTGAAGGAACAATAAAATCTTCTATTGGTGTAGGTTTACTTGTGCTCATTGGGATTGAGGATACTGACACTTCAGAAGATATTTCCTGGCTTTCTTTGAAAATTATTCAACTCAGAATTTTTCCAGATTCTGAAGGAGTTATGAATTTGTCTTTGAAGGATATTGATGGTGAAATTCTTTTGATCTCTCAGTTTACGTTACATGCTTCAACCAAAAAAGGAAATCGACCTTCTTATCTTAAAGCTGCAAAACCAGACATTGCCATTCCGCTTTATGAAAGTTTTATCCAACATATTGAAATGGACCTAGGAAAAAAAATTAGTACTGGAACATTCGGTGCGGATATGAAAGTGGAATTGATCAACGATGGACCAGTAACAATTTGGATGGATAGTAAATTGAAAGAGTAAAGTTACTAGTCAAATGCCAATCTATTTTTTGATACTTGTCGTATATTCCTCTGAATTTTAGCGAACTTTCCACTTTAAATATTTGAATTAAGATTAGCGTGCAAAAACTAGCAATCATTGGAACCGGAATTGCAGGAATGAGTTGTGGATATTTTCTACATAAAGAATATGAACTGACTGTTTTTGAGCAGGCGGATTATGTGGGCGGTCATACGAATACCATTTCTGTAGATGAAAATGGAAAGCAAGTTCATTTTGATACAGGCTTTATGGTTTTTAATCATGAGACCTATCCTTACCTCGTGAAATTATTTGCAGAATTAAAAGTGGAAACGAAAAAGACGGAAATGTCTTTTAGTGTTCAACACGTTCCCACTGGTTTAGAATATTGTGGATCGGGTTTGAAAGGATTGTTTGCTCAACGTAAGAATATTTTCTCCCCAAAATTTATTCGCATGCTGATGCAGATTACCCGCTTTAATAAAAAGGCAATTGAAATTATTGAAAATGCCAATTTGAAAATTGAAAATTCACAAGAACTTTCGGTTAAAGAATTCTGTGAGGAAAATAATCTTGGTAATGATTTTTTACAGAAATATTTAATTCCAATGAGCGGAGCTGTTTGGTCAACGCCTCCTGAAAAAATGTTGGATTTCCCAGCATTGACATTAATTCGTTTTTTTTACAATCACGGATTTTTGGGATTGGATACACAACATCAATGGTGGACCGTGACGGGCGGAAGTAGACAATATCGAGATAAAATTATTGCGCCATTTAAAGAAAAAATATTGGTGAATAGTGCAGTTGTTGGAGTTCGGCGGGAAGATGATGGAGTAGTTGTAAAGTCAAAAGACGGACAAGAAAGGAAATTTGACAAAGTTATTTTCGCCTGCCATGCAGATGAAACTTATGCCTTGCTTGAAGAGAAATCTCCTAACGAAAATCGTATTCTGTCCTGCTTTCACTACCAGCCGAATAAAGCGATTGTGCATACGGACGAAGCTGTAATGCCAAAAACAAAAGGCGTTTGGTCGTCTTGGAATTATAGAATTGTAAAAAACGGGGATGTTGAAATGCCTTCTACAATTTATTGGATGAATTGTTTGCAAGGATGTTCTGATAAAAGAAATTATTTTGTTTCTATTAATTCAAATGGAAATATTGATCCTAAAAAAATTATTCGAGAAATTGAATATACGCATCCACTTTTTGATGTGCCTGCAATTAATGCTCAAAAAGAATTAGCAAAGCTGAATGAAACGGGACCGGTTTATTTCTGTGGTTCTTATTTCCGATATGGTTTTCATGAAGATGCACTGTTGTCTTCTGTGCAACTTTGCACGTCTATACTTAAGCGGGAGGTGTTATGAGTTCTGCTTTATATAGAGCGAAAATTATGCACAATCGTACTTCTCCAAAGAAGCATCGGTTTCATTATAATGTTTTTCTATTTTGCCTTGACCTCGATACAATTGATTTGGATTTTAAAAAAGTTTCTTTTGTAAGTAGAAATAAGTTTAATCTGTTTTCCTTTTACGATAAAGATCACCCGATTTTTGAGGAGGGAGGACAGTTGGGACAGGAGATAAGTGTGAGAAAAAAAATAAATGAATATTTGGGTAAACAGGGAATTGAAATTCCTTTTCGTGTGCTTTTGATTACAAATTTGCGTTTGTTGGGTTATGTTTTTAATCCTGTTTCATTTTATTATTGTTTTGATGAAAAAGGTCAACCAATTTGTGTAGTTGCCGAAGTTCAGAATACATTTAAAGAAATGAAGCTATTTTTACTAGGCAAAGAATGCCTTAATGGAAATTCATTTCACCTTCGAACAAAAAAGTACTTTTATGTTTCCCCTTATATCGAACATGATGCAGAATTTGATTTTCAATTGGATGTTCCAACTGAAAAATTGAACATCAGGATCGATGATTATAAAGATGATCTTCGTTTTTTTGTGAGCACTTTGACCGGTAAAAAAAAGGAACTTACATCTGGAAGATTGATCGGTTATTTCTTCAGATTTCCTTTCATTACCCTTCAGATAATTTTTCTAATTCATTGGCATGCATTCCTCCTTTGGTTAAAGAAGATTCGTTTTTACAGAAAAAGTGAACTTCCTGAATTGCAGCGCGACTTAATGCGAAAGCATAAATCTTAATTAACGGCTTGAGCATCAAAATTGACAGGCAATTTTGGCATTTCTGCACCGCCCCATTCAACAATGGTAAAGCCTTCTCGATTAAATCCTTCAATTGCTTGTGGATTTACGTTAGTGTTCTGTGTTCCTTCTGATTTAGTCCAGAGCATAAATACGCGAAACATTTTATCAGGAGCTGGAGTCACGTCCAATGTTGCATATTCATTGTAATCTTCATTGAACATAAAATGAATATAGTTTTTTTCATTAACGATCATACGAGGGCACCAATAAGTAATATAATCGTCGATTTCTTTAGCATTCAATCCCATCAATTTCAAATTGGTTTCAAAAAATGAAACGAGACTATCTTTTTCTACTATAAAACCTTCGCTCCAATCCACTTCATTATTATCAATGGCTGTTGTTCCATCCCAAAATAAATAACTGTATTCTTTATTGTTCATTTTAATTTTTCCATCAGGATAAGCTGTGAAATTCCAGCCTAAATCGTAAAGAGGATAGGTAAAACCAATTTCTCCTTTTAGATCAAGATTAATATTTATTTGCATCGTATCCTGAGGATAAACATAAATAACAGGCTTGTCGGCAATGACAGGAGTAATCGCAGACATAAAATTGATAAAAAGTGGCGTGCTATATCCGCCTTTGATAATTATAGAATCCGTTTTTATTTCAAAGAAGTTGTTGTTGTAAAAAAATTGAAATTGATATTTTCCCGGCTTTAATTTCAAATTAATTTCACCAGTATTATTCACTTCTAAGGTGTCAACATTGCCATTTATGGATAACACAATTTTATCATTTGTAAGCTCCCCTGCAGAAGTACTAAAGTGGATATGAAAAGACGATTCATTTTTTGTCAGTTTGGGATCTTTTTTACTTTCCCCTGTGTACCATTCCGGTTGTGATTTGGAACTTTCGGTAAAACTGAAGAGCATTAGTAATCCTAGGAAGGAAGGAATAAGGAGTAATTTTTTCATGGTATTTATAGCGTTTTCATAAAGATGCTTCATTTTCTAGTTTTCCATAAGGAAAAGACAATTTATAATGGCCTGATTCGGTTCATTTTGGTGTGTTTTTGCAATTTATGAACGATCGGGAGCATCCACTTTAGTACTTTTAGCGTATATTTTTTAAATTGCTATTGATGTCGACACTTGCACTTACCCATTCTCCTTCCTTTTATGAACGTTTGGTTTTAGAAATGCTCTCTAAAATGGATAAAGGACGTTTGAATGTTTCGCTTCCAGGGGGACAAACTGTTTCATTAGGGAATGGTTCTGGCGGAATAATTGCTGATATGTCAATTAACGATAGTGATTTTTTTCGTCGTTGCGTTTTGTATGGTGATGTTGGATTTGGCGAAGCATATACCGATGGTATTTGGGAAACATCATCGATTACAAATGTGATTAAATGGTTTCTTTTGAATATTAATAATGCACCAAATGTTTCAGGTTCAGATGCAAAAACTGCAGTTCTTGGAATGTTGAAATTATTTAATAAGGCTTATCATAATCGCCGTTCAAACACCGTTTCAAAAGCGAAAAAAAATATATCGGAACATTATGATTTGAGTAATCAGTTTTTTTCTCTTTGGTTGGATCCTAGTATGACTTATTCCAGTGCTTATTTCAAAGTGCCGGAAATGACTTTAGAGGAAGCGCAAACTGCAAAATATGATCGACTAAGTCGAATGATGCGATTAAAACCGGAGCATCATGTTTTAGAAATCGGTTCTGGTTGGGGCGGAAATGCGATTCATATGGCTTCTAATTATGGCTGTCATGTTACCAGTATTACTATTTCTGAAGAACAACAAAAACTTGCCACAGAAAAAGTAAAAGCTGCAGGATTAGCCGATAAAATAAAAATCGTTTTAGAAGATTATCGAATTATTGAAGGGCAATATGATCGTATTGTTAGTATTGAAATGTTAGAAGCAGTAGGAGCGAAATTTTATGATAATTACTTTCGCCAGGTACATCGTTTATTAAAAGAAGATGGACTAGTTGCCTTGCAAGTAATAACATGTCCGGATTCAAGATTTGAAGAATTAAGAAGAGGCGTTGATTGGATTCAAAAGCATATTTTCCCTGGTTCCCTGTTGCCTTCTGTTGGAGCAATGAACAAAGCGATTAATAATACCGGTGATCTGACCTTGATCGATATGAAAGATTTGGGACAACATTATGCAAAAACTTTGGCGACTTGGCGCGACAATTTTCATCGGGTGAAAGAAGATATAGAAAAGATTGGTTTTGATATTTCATTTCAAAGAAAGTGGAATTATTATTTGAGTTATTGCGAAGCTGCATTTGCTATGAGGAATATCAATGTGATGCAACTTTTGTACTCGCGTCCAAATAATTTGAACTACTAAAATTCTATTGGCACAATCCACAAGACTTCGTACAATTCTTGCCAAGCACTTCAAAATCTCTAATGAAGAAGCTGATCTATTAATTGGAAATGGAAAAGTTCGTGTTGGAGGAAAGGCGGCATCTCCTGCCACAAAAATTGAATCCTTCGAAGAAATAAGTGTTGATGGAAAAATTATCCGTGAGAAAATCCAGTTTTCATATGTGCGATTTTATAAACCGAGAGGTATTGAATGCACTTTGAATCTCGAGATCGAGAATAATTTATTGACCGTGTTTCATTACGCTAAGAAACTTTTTCCTGTGGGTCGTTTGGATAAAGAATCGGAAGGTTTATTGTTGATGACGGATGATGGGAGAATTTTCAAGGAAATTGCATGGACAGAAAGTGAAAAGGAAAAAGAATATTTGGTTTCTGTTGATAAAATGATTGATGCAGATTTTGTAGCGCGCATGGAGGAAGGCATTGTGATCATGGGAAAAAAAACCAAGCGCTCTAAGGTAAGTCTGGTGAATGAGAAATGTTTCCGGATTATTCTCACGCAAGGATTAAATAGACAGATCAGGAGAATGTGTTATAAACTTGGATTTGAAGTAGAAGAATTGATTCGTGTTCGTATTGCAAATCTTGAATTGGGAAATCTAAAAAAAGGGGAGTGGAAAGAATTGAGTGAGGGAGAGAAATTGGGACTTAGGTGAATTGATTTGTGCCGTTGGAATTGAGAGTAGATCTGCAAAACTTAGGCTTGACTTTTGTTATTCGCTTTCGGCCAAAACTGGGTTTTGGTCATCATTCCTAATATCGTTTTTCATTAGCATTAATTCAACGTACACTTTTAGCAGCACTAAAATTGGAAATAAGGGCTTGATATATGTTAAATCGATAAAATTATTTTTGAACGAATTTGGAATGATGTCTGTAAACCAGATCGAAGTAAAAAAGAAGGTTAATAAAAATAAAATTGAGTTTAGTTTTGATTTGTTTGAAACCCAAAACCAAATTCCTACTCCAGTAATCGCTATGATATAGCTGGGTGATTCTGCTTTGTAGTTGAAAACAACTATCCAAATTAGAATTAAGATTAGGAAATGAAGTCTAAACTTGCCATACCCAAATGTCTTAAATTTTAGGAGCGGTGTGAAAAGAAGAAATACTCCTAATAGTAATGTAGGTAATTTGAAGAAATTCATTGGCAAAATCAATTGTGTAAATTTATAGGCACTCATGCCGATTGACTCACTTTGGTCGGTCTTTAATAGAGCATACCAATTTTTATATTGCCAAATTAGAGAAGGAAAGTCAATTAGAATTAATGGAAGTACAAAGAACAGGAATAACCACGCAAATGTTGACACTATTGACTTCAGTTTGTTTGGATACATCAGCAGTAACAAACAGCCGACGATGGAATAGAGTTTTATAAATGTACCTAAGACAATAAAAAAAGTTGCTTGCGTGTTTTTACCTTTTTCAAGCAAATTAAATGTAATGATTGTCAATCCTGCTAATAAGGCATTGCATTGTGAGTTATGAGTGGAAAGTATTAATTCAAATAGCAGAAAAAATACTAAAATCGATTTCTTTGTGGGTT
The DNA here is from genome assembly GCA_038237845.1 of Bacteroidia bacterium. GTDB lineage: Bacteria > Bacteroidota > Bacteroidia > Palsa-965 > Palsa-965. The sequence continues at coordinate 98,077 of JBBRYH010000001.1, read as the reverse complement.
CAAGTGATTTCAAAGAATAAATTGCAAAATACAAAACGAAAATGTTTAATGAATTCCAAAGAAATAACCCAAGACCGTCTGGCAAATAATAAAATGCACCCATAAATAGCGCAAATGTCGGACTGTACTTATATAGGTCTGCATATTCGTTAAAATAGAATTCGTACAAGTTTTTGTTGTCATGTAAATGGGAAAATGATTGTTTAAAAATGACAAAATTGTTATAGTAGGTGTGATGCCCACCCCAGAAATCATTTACACCTTGGTTAAGGTGCTGAATTGAAATTAAGAGGGAAATAATAAGTAAAAGTCCTAGGAGAATCCATTGATTGGATTGAAGTTTTTCGAGAATATTTTTTAATCTAGAAGTCATTTGTCTTTTCTCCAATAAATTGCCTCAATCTCAATGATTGAATCGCTAATGTTAAGCTCCCTTCGATAGTCATCCACAGCTTGTTTACAATAATGGATTGCAATGTAATCATCAATAATTACAAATCCACCATAGGAAAGTTTTGGGTAAAGATTTTAAAACTATTGAAAAGTGGATTTGTACATGTCGGCATCCACTTAAATCAGTAGGCTTATTTCTACAAGATTACTCGGAATGATCGATCGAATAGCGGTATTTGTGATAGAAAGATAAATCAATTATTCAAACACTGCTCTTACTTCTCACTTCAGCAGCTTTAAACTTTCTTTGTAATCTCTAAGTTTCAATCCTAATTTATTAAGATCGTTGGCGGAATCAATTTTTTTCATTTGTTTCAAGCCAAGTAAATTGTCTTTGGTCACTGGAACTATTTTTCCTAGTGCTTTTGCCATCGTAATTCCAAAAGCTGCAAACCAATAAGGTATTTTAATAAATCTTGGTTTTGTTCCCAGAGTTTCTGCAAGTGTGGAATAAAACTCTTGATAGGGAACAGGCTCTTCAGTAGCAACAACAAATGTTCCTTTTCTGCTGTTCGTCACAATAATTTCAATAGCACGAATAAGATCATCGATAAAAACAGTTTGTAGGGGCTGTTTGCCATTTCCGAAAAGTGGTATAGTGTTTTTTACTTTTAGATAGGATCGCATAGCATTGAATAAGCCACCATTTCCTAAAACCAATCCTGCTCTTATTACTGTCCCATTCTCTTCCAAAAAAAGATCTTCAATTGCAGCTTTTTGCTTTCCATAAACGGACAAAGCATTTTTATCTGCAGAAAGACTAGAGAGAAATATTTTTTGTTTTGCGTTTTTTGAAGCTAGTGTATTTAAAATCTGAGAACTACTTTGCTTATTCAATTCAAAAGCATTTATTCCAGGCTCTTGCTTAATGTATCCAGCGTGAATAAAAACATCAATATCATCCGGCAAACATACAGGTTCTGATTTTGATAAGTCGTGTTTGAAATAAAGAATGTTTTTTATGTGAACTTCAGGAGCATTTCTTACAATGGCAATAACGTTCCATTCTTTTGTAAGAAAATGTTCGGCGAGATGTTTTCCAATAAATCCGCTTGCACCTGTTAAAACTACGGTAGGTCTTTTTTCATTCACGAAGCTAAGGTAGTGAATGGGAATACCAATTGCCAATTGCAGGTTAATAATTGGGTAATTTGAAATCGTAAATTCTGAAATGTTTTACTGCTACTCAGTCAGTTATTAGATTTTCAAACTTAAAACTCAGGTATGGAATTCTTTTGCCGCGTTTTCAGCCACAAGATGTGCATTTGCCATTAAAGAAAGAGTAAGGCCCTTTGCCGGTAAAAATTTAAATCCAGATCCATCAGCGACATAAATGTTTTTAGCGCCGTGTAATTTTCCTGCTGACGATAAAGTAAATTCTTTTTCAACTTCCGAAAATGGAAGCGTTCCTGCATAATGAATACTTGCACCATTTTCAGGTTTTACTTTTTTTATGGCATATGCGCCTAACTTCCGCAAGATTGAAATATATTTCTTTTCGCGTTGATTAATTTCTTCGCGTTGATTTAGCTTTTTATAAATCACTTTTAAATGATCACCAGTTGGTGAACTTTCGTCTGCTTCAAGGGAAATAAATTGCTCAGAAGAATATTTTTCAGGATGATGAATTCCCACAATGACCATAGCAGGAAGAAGATGTTGCATAAAAATTCTGCCATCCCGAAAATTGAGAGGCGTTTCTCTTAGTAATCGAAATAGCATTAATGAACGATAAGTGTAAATGGAAGCCATTGCTACATCTGTTTGTTCTCCGTTTGCATCATGAAAAAGTGAAAGTTGCGCAAATCCTGAATTTGCCTCTGGCATTTGTTTTCCAAGACGGGATGGGACGATACAAGGAACATAAGTATAAGGATTGCAAAGAAATGGCAATTTAGTTTCCGTTTTTGTTTTTAGGGAGCGTAAAACAATTCTTGCAGTTCCCAAAACGCCTGGAGCCAATATTAATTGTTTACATGAAAATATTTTCTTTTCATTCGTTGAAATATTAAGAGCAGTAATTTGAACAATATTTTCCATTTCAATAAAAGAAATTACCATCCATCCTCCTTCATATTTAAAGTTGGATTTTTTCTTTAATTCTTCCACTGTAATTGCGGGTCGATAGGCTGCTTGCTCTTTGTCATCATAAAAGTCCATGTCGCGCAAAGCCATTGGTTTTCTTCCATTTTTTTCTTCTGTCAATAATGCAAGAGCAGGGCGACCAAGAAAAAATCCATTTAAATTTATTTTGGATTTTTTAGAATTGTATTTTTTAAGAAGTACTTCTGCTGTCGGATCGAGTGGGGGAGGTGTATCTGTATTCTGAATATGTGCTGCAGTAAATTTTCTGGCATCATCATTTTCGGAATTTATTCCAATACGATTGGCGATTGTTTGATAAGCAGCATTCATTTTATCTATAGTAAGGCCTGCTAATTTCAATTCATTCGAAGAAAATACACAACAACCTAGTCCCCATCCACCACCGAGTCCGCCTAAAGCAAGACTTTCCATCGGACTAAAATGTTCTCCTTCGAGAGGAAGAAATTTCGATACGTTTTTAATAAGATATTGTCTCGCAGGAGTAAGTTGTGCGCCGGTACCGAATTCATCATCCGGAATACTTTCAAACGTATCACCTAAAAGATAACGATTTTGATTTTCATCTGTCCTTCTTAAATCAGTGAAGTTTTTTTTAGGCTGAAGTTTAGCGTAATGGTCGTCTGTAATTCCGCCGTCAATCATAAGTACATTTTCGCCTGCCTCTACTAAAGTTTGGGCCGCAATTGCACCTGTACATCCTGAACCGACAACTATGAAATCAACTATTTCCATTGATAAATTAAAGATAATTGTTTATTCGCTTACTAAGCCGTATTTAATAGTAGCTAATTTCTCTTGTTTGGATTGTTGTGATTTTTTCGAATATAAAAAATGTTTTTTTTATCCAGTTTCCTTTAGCGTCATATTCGTAAACATAGCTGAAAGAACTGGAAACGCTTCCATCACTATTGTGCCAGGTTGTATTGGTGGGGTTTGAGTAAGCATCATACGTATAACTTGTAACCGTTATAGAACTATCATCACTCGGCATCATTGTACTTTCTTTCAAAAGATTTCCAGACTGATCATATTCAAGATGACTATCATAAAATATACTGCTGTCTTCATTGTATGAAATGGATTCGGATTGTAAACCGTTCGAAAAATAAGCGAAGGAAAAATTATCTTCTATTTGCCCTTTTGTGTTAGTTTGTTTTGCCCCTGTTTTATTGCCTATGGAATCGAAAACTTGCTGTATTTTATAATTTTCGTCTCCATTAGGATTAAATAAAACTTCTTCCACCCGATTTCCATGCTGGTCATATTTGTAAGTGTACTTTCTGTAAAGTATATTGTTTTCTACATATTCGTCTCTTTCAATTAATTTATTTTGATGATTGTATTTGAGTAAGGTCCTTGAAAATAAATTGACGGATATATTCATTTTCAATTCTGTTAGGTTTTTATTTTTGTCATACGTAAAATAAATACTGGGGCAGGTTGAATCGACTAATTTATAGAAATGACTTTCAGTTGTTTTATTTCCATCCTGATTATACGATTGGATCAGATTTCCATCAGGGTAAGAAGACTCTTTTTTGATTATTGTATCACCAGAAACAACTTTTACTAAATATTGTTGTTGTGTTATTTGTTTTACTTTCCCTTGCAGATTTTCTTCGCGAAGGGTGATTTTAGTTCTGCTCAAATCAATTTGTGCAAACGTAAATGTTGCGTAAAGAAAAAAATAAAATGATATGAGTATCTTCATTGTAAATCTGATTTTCGATCAATTACTTTTTCCGATATAAGCCTGAAGCGGTTCGACATATTCTTCGAAAGCTTTCACGCCATTTAGTGTGATTCTGCAAATAGTAAGTGGGCAATTATTACGAAATATTATTTCTACATCAATATAGCTAGTATCTTTCAACTTCTGAATCAGTACAGTTAAATACCCTGCAGTTGATTTCGTTTATCTTATTGAAAAGAGAACTGAGTTCACCTTTGGAATAGTTTGAATACGAGAAATAGGTTCTAGTTCCTTAATCTTTTCCATTATTTTTTACTGCAATCATCCAGCAATTGTTGTGTACGAAATCTTCCCCAATGTGGCGCAATAGGACTTGAAGGTTTGAATGTTTCAAACTTTGCAATGGAAGTTTCTAAATGTGGTTTAGCTTTATTTTTTCCACCACCAAACATTGGAGGAGTATAATACATTGCTTGTCCTCTGTTTGATTCTATTCTTGGATTATTCGGATTATGTACTTCAGCCGAATCCAAAAATGTACTTGCCATTTTTCCATATTTAGCCGCACGTGTTCTTGGATCTACCATTAGTTTTGCAGAACAAACCATTGCACGCATGACAAATATTTCTGATGCATCTCCTTTTAGAGAATCTGCGCGATTAAGTAATGCATTGGCACGATCACACATTCCATCTATTTGAGAAGTTTCAACTTGATAAGCCTGCATTACCAGACAATAAGCCAAATAATAGTCAGGAAGCCATTCCCCTTTTTCTGCATTGGCAATACGCTCAAAGGAATTGTAAGATTTCTGCATCGTTGCTGGAGTAAAAGCCGTATCAAGGATAGCGACTTGCTTTGACATCCCAATATAAAACTTTGACGTAGTATCAATCTGAGCAGCTAAAATTCCAGAAATAAGAATAAAAACTGAAATGAGAATTTTGTTTTTCATGATTTTAACTTTGATGGTTTATATAATTAAATGGAATTTAATTGTTATTGTTAATTACATCCTTGGATCGATCGGTACCGAAACTCATAAAACAGCCAATAAAAATTGATCTTTTCGCTGGAGGTATAATTGCTTCGCGGCGCATGCCATCATATGAATACCTATATCCATAAACCTGCTCAAATCCAGGAACGTTGGTTACCGAAATTACAAGAACAGTAAATGCTCCGAATATATTTGTCAGATAACTTGCATTCATACTGATCGAGTGGTAATCATATGTTTTATCCGCTAGGAAATTTGGATTATTGGGATTGTAATAGGGTCGTCCGCTGGAATAATTATACGTCAAACCAACCGATGTCATAATTTTCGGAAAGAATTTTTTAATGACTACAGATGCATTATGTGTGCTTGCAAAGCTTGGCATTACTGATGATGGATAATCTCTGTAATTTCTTTTGGTATCGAGGTAAGTATAGGAAATCCAATAGTCAACATTTTTAAATGTTTTTTTATCTCTGAAGAAAACGTCAAAACCTTTTGCATAACCATTGCCGCTATTATCAATGATTGGAATTGTTTTTACCAGTTGATCGTATTGCTTAAAATACGTTTCGATTCGTAAAGTTATGCTATCATCCACGTGTTGAAAACTAAGTATATAATGAGTTGCTTTTTCGTATCCAATAGAAGTGGAGCGATATAAAATGTCATTTACAGGTTTCTGATAAAAATCACCATATGCTAAACTCAATTGAGAATATTTTCCTGTCTTCCTTGCTAATGAAACTCGAGGTGCAACATTCGTTTTAGCTAATAATGAACTATTTTCTACTCTTCCTCCAACACGGCCTACAAACTTTGGCCCCAGAAAAACATCCGTTTCAAGAAATGCTGAAATATAATTATCGAACAAACTATTTTTGAAATTATCAAATTGGCTTTCATCATTCAAATATTGATATTCTGTTCCAACACGTAACTGATTGCGTTTCATAAAATATCTAGTCAGCATGATTCTTCCCTGACTTAAAGAGCTTGTTGTTTTGATCGTATCGGAATTCACATGAATATTGTTTACATCATAACCCCAAGACGTTGCTACGTCCAAACGATAAACTTCTTTGAAATAATTTCTATAGGATAAATTGGTATAGGCATCAGAATTTTTCAAACTAAAGCTTGATGAATAACCGTTTGTGCTATCAATGTCTGGTCGTGTTAAGGCTAGATCTCCATAATTGTAATAGCCGTAAAATTTCAGAATGCCATTGTCGCCGAATTTCTTTCTGAAATTTCCTGATCCACCAAAGAATTGAGGTAGTCGGGTATAATTCTGCAACTGAGGCACCAACTTGAAGTAGGGAGCAAGGTTTGTATAATTCGCATCGAAGCCGGCAGAAAAACCCTTTTTGTCCCAGAGATGATTATGTCCGCCGCCGATTCCTACAGACGACAATGCCAATGTAGAACTTGATTTGTCGGGCATGTCTTGTGTTTCTAGAATAAGCGCTGAAGAAAGTGCCTGGCCATATTGCGCAGAATATCCTCCAGTACTAAAGGCTGTTCCTTTAAATAAAAAAGGGGAAAATCTTCCTCTTGATGCAACATCAGGAACAGAAGAAAAAAATGGATTATTGACATTCATTCCATCAATGATTGTTTTTGTTTCCGCGCCAGTTCCACCCCTGACAAATAATCCTTCCTGCTCTCCAACTTTTGAAGAACCTGGCAATGTTTGTACGGCTCCATAAATATCCCCTGCAGAACCTGCAGTGGTTACGATGTCAAGAGGTTTTAAAACAGTCGTCTTTTTTTCATCGCTTGCTTCGATCGTTCCAGCAGAAATCACAACCACATCTAATTCATTTTCCAATGGTTCCATATAAAAATCAACTTTCATATCGCCATTGATGACAATTGACTTTTCTTGTTGTGTAAATCCTAGTTGAGTACAAATAATAATTATGGTTCCTGTTTCATCCGTTGTGAAGGAATAATTTCCATTTGCATCTGAAGACGCACCATCATAACTATTCTTGATAAAAATATTTGCAAAAGGAAGTGGTTTGTTTTTTTTGTCTTTTATAGATCCACTAATAGTTACTGCCGAAAGAAAGTTGGAAATCGATAGTACGGAAAAAAGTATGAGAATGATTTTTTTGGTAAAAGTGATTTTCATATTTTTTGGCAATTAATTCAAATGTAGTATGGTTTATTGCTAAAACTAAATCTAAAAGAATATTTGTATATTGAAATTTTAAGCTTTCAGTACTTTGTAATTTACTATTTCAATTTCTCATTTCCTTGATGACGATCATGGTCGCGATTTGTTTTTTTCTCAAGGTTTTTTTTCATTGCATCTGTAAGATCTACGCCAGTTTGATTTGCAATACAAATAAGGACGAACAACACATCTGCAAGTTCATCCTCTAGTTTGATTTCTTTATCAGATTCTTTAAAGGATTGTTCGCCGTATTTTCTCGACATAATACGCGCCACTTCGCCAACTTCTTCCATTAAGATTGCTGTATTGGTGAGTTCATTAAAATAACGAACGCCATGTGTTTTGATCCAACTGTCTATTGTTGATTGAGCTTCAGAAATGGTCATATTATTTATTTTTTTAATAGATAATGACTCACAAACCACTCTTCACCATTTTCGTATCCCCATAATTCCGCACATGCTAAATAAAATACTCTCCAATATACCCACCACTTTATTGCATTTTCTTTGCCATATGTTTTTTCAAATAATGGCATGATAGCGGACTTGTTTTTATCCATATTTTCCAACCAAGCTTCCGAGGTTTTGGAATAGTGTTCGCCACTCACTCTCCAATGTTTCTTCACCTTCAAATCTTCATTCCAATAATAAAGATAATGGTCGGATGGCATCATTCCTCCGGTGAAAAAATATTTTGACATCCAATCTGAATTATCTTTTACTTCAAAAAAGTATAAAAAATCTTTGTGTGTGAAAATATGGATGAATAGTGCAGCATCTTCCTTCATCCAACCCGAAATCTTTTTGAGCAAAATCCCATGATTGCGCATATGTTCGAACATTTCTACAGAAACCACACGATCGAATTTTTTCTGCGTGTCAAAAACATTCATGTCCGCAGTGATAATTTCAATATTATTTAATCCACGTTCTTTTGCAGTTTCATCGATATATTCTTTTTGTGTTTTTGAATTGGAGACTGCTGTTATTTTTGCATTTGGAAAATGTTTCCCCATCCAAAGTGTGAGGGAACCCCAGCCACAACCTAATTCCAGAATTTCCATTCCGTCTTTTAATTCTGCTCGTTCACAGGTAATAGCAAGCATATCCTTTTCAGCCTGCTCCAAAGAATATACTCCATCTTTATAAAATCCACTACTGTATTTCAAATTCGGTCCAAGACAATATTTATAAAATTCGGTTGGAACTTCATAATGTTGTTCATTCGCAGCCTTTGTTTCAATTGCAATTGGACTATTACGACATTGCTCAAGAAGTGCATTGAAATGTTCCTGCTGCGCATCCGGAGTTGCTTTTTTTTCTTCTTTTAATCGCTCCTTCAATAGACGTCGAATTCCTGCACGAATAGCAGAATCGGGGAGAAGATTTTTTTCTAAGAGGGAATCAATATTCATAATACGTGAATAACAAGAATGCTATTTTGATTAAAGCAAAAACTATCGTTGAATCAGGAATTTCGTAGCAATTGAATTCGAGTTTTTATAATTGCAATTAATAAAATAAATTCCATCAGTAAATCCACAGGTGTTGATAGAAAATTTATTGGATGAAATTATTTCGTTCGGTAGTTTTTGTATCAATTGACCATTCGAATTATAAATTGCGATTTCAGTTAGCATTCCACCATCAGGGAGTATTATTTCTATCTGATCATTGTGCTGAAAAAGTCTTATGTTTTTTACACCAATTGATTCCGAAGTTCCAAGTGGTAATGTGTAATTCATATTCGAGTAATCAAACCATTGATAGCCCAACAGGTTAATGCCACTGACCCAAGTAGAAGGTTCGTTTTGAAATGCTGCTAAGTAGGTGGAAAAGGCCTGCGTTTCAGGATTGGAAGTAAGCCAAGGCCCCATGAAAATTGATTCAGAGGAAAAGATTACGATGATGTCAACCGGTGCGGAAGGTGCTCCTGCAAAATAGGAAAGTCTGGTTGAAGTATAACTGTAATCTGTAGCATCAGTAGCTACATAGGAATGAAGTAAAATCCGATCACACAGCCCTGCAATCTGATGTGCTTGCCCTGCATTGGGCCAACCTACATATGTTTCAGACAATAAATTATCAAGTGTTGCAACAGAATCGATTTTTCTTAATTCGTTTTTGTAAAATGAAAATCCACCGGCGGTATCACATGTCAATCCTGCGGGCTGCAGATAAGTAGTGCAATAATATCCTGATGGTCCAGTTGTTGAAGTATTCCAGAATTCAAATTCAAGATTGTAAACATCAAATTTCTGATCAGGATTCGAATGTGCATTATTATAAACACGCACACGATTTTGAAAAAACCAGAAATTTTCAGCGACCGCACCAACTTTTAAAATGTTGAATTGAGTTTTAGCGCGTTGAATGAAATTAGCCAATGGAGTAATAGTCGAAACATTGGTCATATTATATTGCGCATCTACCAAATGAAGATCGTACAATGCCAGATAATTAAATCCATTCGATTGGGCGTAATTCAACAGACTATCTTCGCTCTGCGTATTGCCCAGAATATTTATAAACCCATCAACATATAATCCCTTTACAGATTGTGCGTTCAATTGGGAATTAGCAATAGTAACAAGAAGTACGAATAGCTGAAAATTTTTTCTCATGCTTATTTCTTCTTAAACCAAGGAACAAATACACTTGTTGTACGTTGGTATTCCCGGAATAAATCACCTCTTGATCGAAGTGATTGTTCTTCTGTCATTGGAATACCAGTTACTTTCCAGATGAGATAAAATATGGTCATCGGACATACAATGGAAATCCAACCATATGGTGTTGCCAAAGAGAAAATAAAAACAGATACCCAAATCATAAATTGAAAAAAGTAATTCGGGTGACGGGAATAATTCCATAATCCATCCTGACAGACTTTTCCTTTATTCACTTGTTTTTTTCTGAAGCGTTGTAATTGAAAATCTGAAATAGCTTCACCTATAATACAGACGAACCACATTCCTGCACCAATCATTTCGAACATGGAAAGTTCTGGTGTTTTATTTTGAGCAATTATAAAAAATGGAATCGCGAGAAATATATTAGACATCGCCTGCGCTTGGAAAAAAATAAAGAAAGTACGATTAGAATTCGGGGCCCATTCTTTTCTAAGTTGAGCATAACGACCTTCTTCTACTTCTAAATGAGATCCAACACGAATTAATAAATAAATTCCAAGTCGAAGACTCCAAATTGCTGCAAGTAGACATACCACCTCTTTGCGCTGATCAAATCCATCACCCATGAAATAAATAACAGCTGCAATGACTGTGAAATTGAAGGCCCAGAAAATATCTACTACACCTGCATTTTTAATTTTATAAGCCCAGATCCAAATAATGATCATGATGAAAGAACAGGCAGCAAATGAAACTAAGGGTATTTCTACGAATGGATTCATGTAAGGGTGTTTAGGAAGGAGATGCTAAGTTATTGTTTTCTTAAATGAATTATACCAACGAAATTTAAAAATTTCATAACAGGATAAGTTGGATCAAATTCAAACCATTTTCTCGCAAAGTTCGGATTGTTCGGACTTTTGTGATGATTGTTTTGAAATAATTCACCCATTAGAAAAATCTCAATTGGAAATGAATTTTTAGAATGATCGTGATTGTCAAAATTTGAATAACCGTATTTGTGCCCACACCAATTTACTATTGCACCTTGAATCGGTCCAATCAAAAAATGAATTGGAAGTAATAAAAACATCCACCAATGTGTAGCGAAGAAAACATAAAAAAGAAAATACAAAACACCAAATGAAATGCGAACTGTCCAACTATCAGAAATTTTATCTACCAATGGCCAAGCAGGGTAAGGACCTTTGAATGCTTCTTCAGGTTCAGTTTTGTAATAAACAAAATCGTGGTAAATTCTTTTTGTTTTCATCATCAATCCCCAAACATCCTTCATAAAATAGGGAGAATGTGGATCTTTTTCTGTGTCGCTATAGGTATGATGCATTCGATGCATAATTGCATAAGCGCGAGGATTTAAAAACGAGGAACCTTGTGTAAGGAAGGTGAGCAGGTAAAAAAATTTTTCCCAAAACGGTGACATCGAAAACATCTTGTGAGAAGCATATCGATGAAGGAAAAATGTCTGGCAAAACAGGGAAAGAAACCAGTGACACAGAAAAAATATAAGTATTGCCATGGGTACAAATATACGGAGCAAGAGGTGTTATCGGATTTGGGAAAATTAAAATTTTGTGCGTATCTGAAGTTACATTTTGAACCTTAATTGTGAAAAATGGATCAATAAATCGTATTTAATGGGTAAAACTGCAGTAATTAGTTCGTTTGCTTGAAATTAGAGGTTAAATAGGACTGAAAAAGTATTCAAGCAATTACCTACTTTTGGTATTGAATTGAAAAAAATGGAAATGGATTATAATAAACTGAAGCGCAGAGCTTCTTATCCGTTTGAGACGATAGGAGTTGCTGTTGCTTTTTCACCAAGACTTGAAGCTATCTTAGGAGAAGCTAAAGTGCTTTCTGAATCATTTGGTGCACAGCTTTTATTAATGCACATTGGTGAGCGGACCAGATCGAAAGAAGCGAAACTCGATGAGGCATTTCGTAAACTTGGAATTGACGAAAAGAAAACTAAAGTGATCTGGCACGAAGGAAATCCAGTTACAACTCTCCTCGAATTATGTAAACTTAATATTGTGGATCTTCTTGTAGTTGGTGCGATGCAAAAAGAAAATATGCTTCGCTATTATCTTGGTTCGGTTGCACGAAAGATTTCAAGAAAGGCAAAATGTTCAGTGCTCTTATTATCACAACCGAAAAGAGAAGGAACTCGATTTAAAAAGATTGTTGTCAATGGAGTGGAAAATCCTAAAACGATTCATACCATTAACACCTCGGTATATTTTGGTAAACATTTAAATTCAAAACAAATTACTGTAGCTACAGAAACAGAACAACCTGTACTTGCAATGAGTATGACGAGTGAAAGTACAGCAGGCGAAGCTTCAAAAATGAGAAAAGAATTTACCGAAGAAGAATTAAATAAAGTGCATGACATTGTAATTAATGTTAGCGAAAGGGAAGGGATAGAAATTGCGGAGAAAATTATAAAAGGGAAACCCGGTTTTGCAATTCGACAATATGCAGAAACTAAAAAATCGGATTTGTTGGTGATAAATTCACCGGATTTAAAATATGGAATTATAGATCGGATTTTCACGCATGATATGGAATATATTCTTGAAGATCTTCCTTGTAACGTTTTAATGGTGCATTCTCGTATTTCTTGATGATCGAAAAACTTTCCAATAATGATTTAGTAATTCTGCTGCTGGCCATCAGCACGATGCTAATTCTTGCTCGGATCGTTTCTGAATTGGGAAAAAAACTGAAGCTTCCAATGGTAATGGGCGAATTGCTCGTTGGAATATGTCTCGGACCTACCTTGCTTGGTAAAATTTATCCTCAGGCTTACGAATATCTTTTTCCACTGAAAACAAATTCACATGTTGCATTAGCGCTAGACGGAATTTTTAGTTTATCTGTTATCATGCTTCTTTTTGTTGCGGGAATGGAGGTTCAACTTTCAATTGTGTTACGTCAGGGAAAAACTGCTATCACAACAGGATTAGGAAGTATGATTATTCCTTTTTTTACTGGTTTCGGAATTGCTTGGTATTTTCCTGATTTATTCGGAATGGAAATGGATGAACATCACCGTTTGGTATTTTCACTTTTCCTTGGTACTGCATTGTCTATTTCTGCACTTCCTGTTATTGCAAGAATTTTAATGGATTTGAATTTATTCAAGACTAATTTCGGAATGATCGTTATTGCATCTGCGATGTTTAATGATTTGGTGGGCTGGCTATTTTTCTCGTTCATTCTCAGTATGAGTGGTCAAACTTCGAATCATTTGAGCGTAGGATACACTATTATGTATATTATTTTATTTGGTGCGTTTATGTTATTTATTGGACGACGAATTATTGATCGGGCATTACCATGGATTCAAACAAAACTTTCTTGGCCAGGTGGTGTTCTTGCTATGAGTTTGGGTTTATGTTTATTGTGTGCGGCATTTACGCAAAGCATCAATATTCACGCAATTTTGGGAGCATTCATTGCTGGAATTGCCATAGGTGATTCAGTTCAGTTACGTGAACAGGCTCGTGATATTATCCATCAGTTTGTTACGAATTTTTTTGCACCCTTATTTTTTGTTTCTATAGGATTGGAAGTAAACTTTATTGACAATTTCGATTTGAAAATTGTCTTGATTATTTTAGTGCTTGCATATGTAGGAAAAGTTATTGGAGCCACTGGAGGCGCAATGTTAGGCGGATTAAAAAAGAGAAACGCGCTAGCCGTAGCTTTTGGATTGAGCGCAAGAGGTGCTATGGAAATTATCCTTGGACGACTTGCTCTGGATGCTAATCTTATAACACAACCTATTTTTGTTGCGCTTGTTATTATGGCTTTTGTTACAAGTCTGACCAGCGGGCCATTAATAAGAAGATTTGTAGAAGTAGAAAAATAAGTATGAATGCTGATTGTTGAATTCATCAGAAACTATTGCAACTAAAATCATTGATAAATTCAAAACTCAAAATTTAAATAAATGCTAGGACTAAAATTATCCACTGATCCACGTTGGGTAAATATTGTAGAAAGTAACATCGATGAAATTCTCACCGATCATGCTTTTTGCGAACAGAAGGCTGCGACTAACGCAATTTCAATTATTGTCAATCATCCAGAATATCCTGAGCTGGTAGAAAAAATGATTGTTATCGCCCGTGAAGAATTGGATCATTTTCATCAGGTGCATGAATTGATCCGTGCAAGAGGAGGAGTTCTCGGACGGGAACGGAAAGATCATTACGTAAATGAATTAATGGCTTTTATAAAAGTTCCATACCGTGAGCGAGTAGAAGTTTTGGTCGATCGACTCTTATTAGCTGCAATGATTGAGGCCAGAAGTTGTGAAAGATTCAGAGTATTGTCTGAAAATATCAAAGACCCTAAACTTTCCGGATTTTATCGTGAACTTATGATTTCAGAAGCGGACCATTATACCATATTTATCACCTTTGCGAGGGAACTTGGCATTGGAGTTGATGTAGATAAAAGATGGAACGAGTTTCTTGCCTATGAAGCTACCGTAATTGCTAAATATGGCAACGAAGAAAAAATTCACGGATAAATACTTATCGAAAGAATATCTAAAATATCTAAATTAGCATAAACCTACATCCACTATGATACGACTAATCTTCCTTTTTTTGACGGTAACTTGTCTTAGCTCAACAACTTGGGTCGCAAATGATATTACTGGAATTTGGCTTAATAAAGATAAAGATGCCCATATTAAGATCTTTGCTGCAGCTGGCAAATACTATGGCCAAATTGTATGGTTAAAAGTTCCGAACGATCCTGAGACTGGAAAGCCTAAATTGGATAAACACAATCCAGATGATAAATTAAAAACGAAACCAGTTATGAATTTAATTATTCTTAAAGATCTGGAATTCGATGCAGGCGATCAGGAATGGGGTGATGGAAACGTTTACGATCCAAAATCAGGAAAAGATTATAGCTTAACCTGCACCCTACAGGATAAAAATAATATGGAGTTGCGTGGCTACATGGGAATATCGCTTCTTGGTAGAACGGACATCTGGACTCGCGTTATTCCATAGTATTTTATTTTTATTTAATTATTAATAGCGTATCCTTTAACTAATATTTCTGAAGATGTACAGGATACTTATTTTTGCTTTTCTTATTATCGGATCTAAATCATCAAGTTGGATTGGAAACGATATTTCTGGAGTCTGGATTAATTCAGATAAAGATGCACACATAAAAATATATTCCGCGTATGGAAAATATTATGGTGAAGTAGTATGGTTAAAAGAACCACTTGATTCCACTACTAAAAAACCTCAACTTGATAAACTTAATAAAGAGCCAACATTAAGGACAAAACCAGTCATGCATATGTTAGTGCTTCAATCCCTAAAATTTGATGTTGATAATTCGGAATGGGATGGTGGCACAATTTATAATCCGAAATCAGGTTCTACATATGATCTTAGCATAAAAATGGTAGATAAAAATACCTTACAAATGCATTTTTATCTAATCTTCTCCAGTCTTGGAAAAACATTTATTTGGAATCGACTGTTACCAAAATAACTAACTGGAATTTCAATTTTCGAAATTTTTTTCGCTGAGTAAAATATGTCTGTTCCTTAATGGTGTTTTGTAATTTATATTTTCAAGTATGTTAAGAGTTGGATTTTTATTGTTTTTTGCATTCTTTTTCGTTTCAACGGAATGGAAAGCAAACGACATAGCCGGAGAATGGCAATTAGAAACCCAAGACGCGCATATAAAAATTTATTCTTCTTATGGTAAATTTTATGGGATGGTATCTTGGTTAAAAGTTCCTAATGACCCATTGACAGGAAAACCACAATTAGATATTTATAATAAAGATCAATCCTTAAGATCTCGACCGTTGATGCATTTATTAGTAATAAAAGATCTAGTCTTTAATGACAAAGAGATGCAATGGATGCAAGGAACTATTTACGACCCAAAGACAGGGAATACATATGAATTGAGTTGCCGAATGATTGACAAAAATAATTTGGAAATGCATTTTTACCTTGCCGTTCAAGGCTTAGGCAAAACTTCAATCTGGGCTAGAATAACGAATTGATTTTACAACTAAATTTCTTTTTTCATTTTCTCAATCCAAGATTCCGGAATTTTGATTGATTTTTTTTCTGCGTAGTTGTAACAAACAATGACAGAAGTTCCTATAGAAAGAGTGGTTTCACTTCCATCCTTTTCTTCCTTTATGATTTTATATTCTAATTCGAAACTCGTCGTTCCGGTTTTAATCATCCAGGTATAAACAAAAACCTTGTCGTGTAAAAGGATGGGTTGCTTATAATCAATTGTGATTCTTGCGAGGATCATTCCGTCTCTATTCCAATCGATTTCTTCTCCAATTACATCTTCAAAATAACTTATTCTTGCCAACTCAAAATAAGTAAGATGATTTGCATTGTTGACATGGCCTAATGCATCAATGTCTTTGAATCTTACTTGAATGGATGATTTATGTTTCACAAAAAAAATATTAAAATGGAATTTAAATCTTATTTATCCAACTTCTCAAATACAGAATTGTTACTCTTATATTCAGGAACTATCTCCTTCATTTTCTTTACAATTTCCATATTGTCCTGCGAATTAAATAAAGAAACAAGTTCATCCAGATCAGTACTGACCTCCTTGAAATCATAATTATGAACCTTTGCAATCATTATTTTTTCATGGTGGGTTGGAAGTGTATTTTCTGAATCGTTCAATAACTCTTCATATAGTTTTTCGCCTGGACGTAAACCAGTAGTAACGATTTCAATATCTCTTCCTAAAGTCAATCCCGAAAGTTGAATCATTTTTTTTGCGAGATCAATTATTTTAACTGATTTCCCCATATCAAAAATTAATATCTCCCCACCATTTCCCATACAACCAGCTTCTAAAACAAGACGACAGGCCTCGGGGATAGTCATAAAGAATCGCGTAATATCAGGATGTGTAATCGTGACGGGACCACCATTTTCTATTTGCTGGCGAAAGCGCGGAATAACAGAGCCTACAGAACCCAATACATTTCCAAAGCGTGTAGTAATGAATTTAGTTTGTTTATTCTCATTATTTAAAGCCTGAATATAAATTTCTGCAATGCGTTTAGAAGCACCCATCACATTTGTTGGATTTACTGCTTTGTCTGTAGAAACCATTACAAATTTTTCAATTTTATATTGAACAGATAAATCAGCAATGATTTTTGTTCCCAACACATTAGTAAGAATGGATTCTGAGGGATTGTTCTCCATCATTGGTACATGCTTATAAGCTGCAGCATGAAAAACTATTTGCGGATGGAAGGAACGAAAAACATTTTCCATTCTTTCTTTGCTTCTTACATCACCGATGACAACTTCAAATTTTAAACCTTTTTGGGTGTCGGATAATTCTAATTGTAAATCATGTAATGGTGATTCTGCATTGTCTAGGACAATGATTTTCCCAGGTTCGAATTTTAAAATCTGCCTTACTAATTCGCTACCAATTGAACCTGCAGCGCCAGTCACTAATATTGTTTTACCTTTTAATTGATTGCGGATATTATCTTCATTTAATTTGATCGGATCACGTTCTAGCAATTCTTCGATTCGAACTTTACGAATTTGTTTAAAACTCAATTCCCCGTTTATCCAACTTTGCACGGGAGGCACTGTTAAAACGCGAGTGTTGCTAGCAAGACACAATTCAATTATTTCCTGTCTTCTTACAGCAGATATTTTTTGAATAGAAAGAATCACTTGAGCTACATCATTATTTTTTAATAGTTCTGGCAATTTATCAGGCCCCATGATGGTAGTTCCTTCTAATTTCCTTCCGTATTTGCTACTATCGTCATCAATAAAAGCTAACACGCGATATTTTGTTCCGGCATCCCTATCCAAAGTTCTTTTGGTAATTAATCCTGAATCACCAGCACCGAAAATAATAACGCTGCTTTTTTCTCGAGATGGATTTTTAATTTCCATATACAAGGCCTTATATAGTAGACGACTGCTTATCATTCCAAATGTG
Source organism: Bacteroidia bacterium (assembly GCA_038237845.1). Classification (GTDB taxonomy): domain Bacteria; phylum Bacteroidota; class Bacteroidia; order Palsa-965; family Palsa-965. The sequence goes on along the minus strand of JBBRYH010000001.1, from coordinate 79,958 downwards.
GTTGCAAGAAATTCAATAAATATTATGGAGTGAGGGATTACATATTTTTCATTGATAAATTTGTGTGAAATTTGATTAATGGCAAGGAAGATAAGAGTACCCAATGTAATGGTCAGTAATATTCGGACGGCGTCACGTTGGCTCATATAGCGAACGATTGCCCAAGGAATTTTTGCAATAATAAAACTTAAGAGTCTTATTCCAATAATGAATGAAAAGACAATTGGAAATGCAATAATTTCAGAGTGTGGAATTGCAAAATCAAATCGTAATAAATAAGCAATTGAAATTCCTGCAAAAACAATTCCAAGATCGATTAATAAAACGATCCATCGTGGTGTATATCCTTTTGTTGTTTTTTGCACGGTTACAAAGATAACTGAAATAGGAATCAAGGATTAATATTATCGTATTGCCTCTACTTAAGTTGAAATTACTTTTTGCCTATAAATTCATTTAGTACTAAAAGCAATTCGTCAGGTCGCTGCGTACCGATTCGATAAATCAAACCATCACGTGTCGTCATTTCAATAGCTTCGTTTCCGTGGGTATAAAATCGCACCCTTCCTTTACTGTGTAAATTATAAATTGGTCGATTGAAAAAAGAAGGACGAAACTGAACTTTTTTTGCTGATGCAATTCCTTTTAAGTCAACTCTTACCTTTCTTGCTGAAAGAATTCCATCGATAAAAACAGCACCTTCCTTAACAGTCGTTTTCATATGTAAAATAAATAGGAGTAGGGCAGACAAAAATAAAATTACCAAACCCAATAAAAAAAATAATTGCCCTGAGTCATCTCTTCCTGGATATTCGCCTATTCTGAAAAGTTCAAGATTTACAGGTTTGGGATTTTGCGACCAGTAATAAGCCACAAAACAAAATACAGCTAATAAAAGTCTACGAATAATTGAATGGCGATTTAATCCGTGATATTGTTTTTCTTCAAAGAATGGAAGTTTATTCTCCATAATTTTCCTTGTTGAAAGTTAAACGCAACGCCGTTTTTGTAGCACCTGTAATTTTATATTTGTCTGCGATTCTATAACCGGGTATCCAAACTATTTCTTCACCTGAAACAATAATTACAGCTTTGTTCTTATGATGCGCAGGTATTTTTAATTCATTGAGTATGTCACTTACAAGTTTATGCCCTTGCATCCCAAAAGGAATTAATTTATCTCCACCTTTCCAAATACGTGCCACAAGAGGAGCAGTAAGAATGGATGAGTCAACAATTGCGGACCAATTATCATTCGTAATTTCTTTTGGATTTGACTCCACAGAAAAGGCAAATGGACTTTTTGACAAGGGCTTTATTTCATTTTCTTTTTTTAGAAGAAATATAATACTACGATCCCTTAGAAGTTTTTTGGTGTCGGATAAAAATTCTATCCCGGCATTTCCATATAAAAGGTTTTGAATTGAATCTTCGGAAAATTCTGGAAAACCATTTTTACGAAGGAAAAAGCGCAAATAAATTTCAGGTTGTTCGAATTTTTTAAGGTCCTTAATTGAAATTTGTGTTTCTTTTTCGTCAATGCGTTTGCAACAAGAATCTTCCCAATGTTTCAACGCAGCATCAATTAATTTTTCGGAATCGTCCAAACGTTTAAAACTCGTTTTGAAACCCTCGTAGCCTTGAGGAATTTCAGATAAAAGCCATGGAAGAAGATGGTGACGAAATCGATTACGTGTGTATTTGTCAGATGCATTGCTGCTATCTTCTCTCCACAACAATTGAAGCGTTTCTGCATAAGCAAGAATTTCTTCTCGTGTCGCAAATAGAAGTGGTCTAATTAAATTATTTCTAAAAGCAGAAATTCCTATTAAACCTTTTAACCCTGTTCCTCTCGCGAAATTCAGTAATGCCGTTTCAATAGAATCATCTGTATGATGTGCGGTAGCAATTAATTTGTAACCATGCATTTTGCAAGATTCGTCGAAGAAATCATACCTGATTTTTCTGGCAGAAGCCTGAATTGAATTTTCTCCAGTTGCTTTAAATGTATTTTCTGAACATTTTAAATAATAAATGGGGACATTTAATTGCTTTGCATAATTTGAAACGAAAATTTCATCCTCATCCGATTCATTTCCACGTAGTCCATAATTAATATGTGCAATGGCAAAATCTATTTTTAACTTACTAAGCAAATCGCAAAGAACAATAGAATCCAGTCCGCCGCTTACGCCAACGAGCACAGTATCCCCGTCATTAAAATTGCATTTTGAAGTAAGGAATTTTTGAAAAAGTTCTTGTGTCAGCATTTGTTTTGTTACTCCTTTGGTTTTAATCCTAATGCCTGAAATAATGTCTTTGCTTTGACAAGACATTCTTCGTATTCTTTTTCAGCATCGGAATTTGTAGTAATAGCACTTCCAACCATGATGGAAAGGTATCCTGTTTTTTCGTTGTATTGAATACTTCTGATTATTACGTTAAAGTCGAAATTCATTTCCGGAGTAAAATAACCAACTGCACCCGAATATAATCCGCGTTTCATTTGCTCAATTTCTTCAGCTAATTCCATCGCGCGAATTTTTGGTGCACCTGTCATCGATCCCATTGGGAAAGCATTTTTGATTGCGTCTACAGGATGAATTTCAGGACTTAGTTCTGCAGAGATAGTAGAAATCATTTGGTGAACATTTTTGAAAGAATAAATGCCAAATAATTCTTCAACTTTAACACTTCCTTTTTTTGCAGATTTAGATAAGTCGTTTCTAACTAAATCTACAATCATAACATTTTCACTTTTTTCTTTCGGATCGTTTTCCAATTCTTTTATCAGAAGCAAATCCTCGGCTTCAGAATTTCCTCTAGGTCGCGTTCCTTTGATCGGTTGAGAAATTAATTTATCTCCCGACTTTTTTAAAAATCGTTCAGGACTTGCACAAATTAACCATTGGTCATGATATTTATATAAGACCGAAAAAGGTGCTTGTGTTAATGCAATTAGCTTTTCATATAATGCAATTGGATTAATTTGCACTTTTTCTGCAAAAAACTCAATGCAATAATTCATTTCATAAATATCACCGCGATGAATGTGTGATTTTATTTTTTCAATATTTTCCACATAAAGTTCTTTTGAAGTTCTTTCCTTCATTTGAAAAGTAGCCTCTTTGGAATAATTTACTTCTTCTGGTATTGTTTTAGTTATGAATCTTTCAAAAAGCAAATCATTTTTAGTAATAACATTAACTTTTCCAGCCTTTGAAGAAATGCTGAATTTCGGTTTGAAAAAAAACGTATCAGGGAAACTGATTCCTGAGGAGTGACCTGAAGAAAGATTTTCAATTTCGTTTTTCAAATCGTACGAGAAGTGGCCGAAGATTAAATGTTTTTTTTTGAGAAATAATTTTAAGTTTTCAAAAGAAGCTTCGGTGCATTTAGATTCTATAAAATCATCCGCTTCAAAGCCGGCCATCCATTCAAAATCTCCTGCTTCCTCAGAATGATCTTCCAACAGCATTCCAATTACTGAAGTGCTGAATAATTGATTTAATCCAGCTGGTAATTTTTTAAGTAAATGATCTTTTGCTACCATGGATTTCACGGTGCGAAATTAGTCTTTAAGAGTGGAAAATGACCTGTTTAACATTTTGAAAACAGACCCATTTTTCTAAATTTCACCTAGATCTTCGATTTATTGCGGATTGTTTGTAAAAAGGCGAATTATATTGATAATTAAAAGGCTAAAAGATTAGCTTTTAAGAATTATATCATTTAACTTTAGCTAACTAAGTTGACCGATGCCAAACCCCACATTGGAGAATACTGGTAGTAGTAATGGATAAAAAAATTCAATATTACAATTGTAGGAATTTCATTTGAATGTTTTTTTCAATATGGAATTGTAGCTTTTAAGATACTAGTAATGTGTTTTAAATAATTTAATAGATCAATTAAATGCTTCGGGCAAACGAAGTGAAATAACATTAGGTAGACTAAAATAAATCGCAATGAAATCAAAACTACTCCCTGTACTAGGCTTTATTTCCCTAAGCCTTTTAAGTGTAAATAATCTTTCCGCACAGAATGTGGCAATCAATGGAACCGGAGCAGTTCCTGCTGCCTCTGCAATGTTGGATGTAAGTTCAACAACCACTGGTATGTTGGTGCCACGAATGACAACTGCACAAAGGACGGCGATTGTTGCACCAGCAACTGGACTTTATGTTTATGACACTACGACCAATAGTTTTTGGTATTTCAATGGGCTGATATGGGTTCAATTTGGTGGGGTAGGTGGTAATTGGGCTATATTAGGAAATGCAGGAACTTCTGCAGCAACGAATTTTTTAGGAACAACAGACGGAAACGATCTTGTTTTTCGCACTGCCAATACAGAGAGGATGCGTGTTTTGAGTTCGAATGGTTGGGTAGGAATTAATACAACTACTCCTACTGCTCGCTTGCAAGCAGTAGCTACAGCAGCAGCGGGAAATACTGCAGTTTCAGGTACTATTGCTGGACAAGGTTCTGGTCACTTAGCCTATTTTAATAATATTCCTCTTGGTGGTTTTGGTTCATTACCTAGTGCATTAGTTTTTGCCGATGAATCTGCAGCAGGAAACAGTCCTTCACTTGTTTCACGAACAATGAATCCTGCTTCATATGCTGCCGCCATTAGTTACTCTGATATTTGGATTGCTGGATATTATGGTGTTGATAATACGGGCGCAGCATTTAATCCTCCTTCACTTTATGGACAATTGAATATTACCAATGGCGGTTTGGGCGGATTTCAATCGGCGGTGCGAGGATATAATAATAGAACCGCAGGTTTTGGAAACCCTGGATATACTGTTGGTGTGCAAGGCACTGCTGTTGGAGGTACACAAGACGGAATGGGTGTAATGGGAACTTATAACGGTACAGCAGGAGGGATTCGTACGGGAGGATATTTTTCTGCTGGAGCAAATTTTTCCTATGTAGCAGAAAATGTATCGAACAGTAAAATTACTGGCGCAGGTGTTGTAGCAGAAATAATTCCAACGAAAGAGCATGGTAGAGTAACTTTAACTTGTCCAGAATCACCTGAGTATTGGTATATAGATTATGGTTCTGTTAAACTTGTAAATGGTAAAGCACATGTTGATTTGGATCCAATCTTATTAGATGTAATAGTTGTAGATGAACAAAATCCATTGAAAATTATTACGCAAGTAAATATTGTTGAATGTAATGGCGTGGCAGTAATAAATAAAACTGTAAATGGATTTGATATTGTTGAATTACGTGGAGGAACAAGTTCAGGAGAAATTGATTATCAAATTGTAGCAAAACCAAAAACGAATTATGGCGAAGGAAGATTTTCACAAGCTCCCGGACCTGCAGGCGTTAAACTGAATGATGTTCCACAAGCTAAAGCTGCAAATTCTGGTAATCATGAAACCATGTACCGTTGGCCAGCAGATTGGGAAGTTTATTCTTATGATCCTGCCAATTTCACTATGATTGGTGATGTTGTTTTGGGTGGCCCACATGCAGGAAAAATAAAAATTGCTGAAGGAGTTTATAGTGATCATATGCCAATTCAAGCGCCAAAACATTAATCAATAAATTCATCGCAGATGAAAAAGATTTTTTTTCTTTCCTTATTGATTTCATTTCCTCTTGCCTTTAGTGCTCAGGGAATTTTGAATAATGGTGCACACATTGTAATGAACGGTGCCGCTTCCAATATTTATATTGATAGTGCCGCTGGAAATTATAAAAGTCAAGCCGGAGGTTTAATTGATCCACTGGTTTTCGGACCAACAGTAACCCTCCTTGGAAACTGGATTAATAATTCCGCGAATGTTGGTTTTAGTTTTGACGGATCGAATGTGAATTTCTCAGGTGCTGCACAAACAATTGGTGGAACAAATTTCACCCACTTTTATAATGTCAATCTTTTAGGAAGTAATACGAAAACTTTATTAGTTCAAACACGTGTTGGTGGATTTGGCGGAGTTCCCAATGGAGTTTTGAGTTTAGGAACTCGTCCTTTAGATTTGAATTCATTTGATCTTTGGGTTTTTAATCCTGCAGCAGGTGCAATCACGAACACAACAGGATATATTCAGAGTGAAACAAACGTTTCTTTAAATCCAAGTCAGGTACGATGGTTTATCGGAACAAATACAGGAGCCCGTATTATTCCTTTCGGAACTGCAGGGGGAATTCAGATTCCTTTGACAGTAAATACAACCGCCGCTTTGCCGCTGTCGACTTCTTATTTTGTTGCCGCAACTCGTCCAACCGCAGTAAATCTTAACACACCATGGGCAGCTACTGTAACACAGATGTATGATCCTACTTTGTTAGCTGATGGTTCTGCTCAAGCTGTTATCGATCGCTGGTGGGAATTCACTTATTCCGCTGCATCAACTGCGACGATTACTTTCTCTTATCGTGGCGCTGAAAATACATTGTTCGTTCCTTACAATACTGGAAATATTGGTGCACAATATTGGTTAGGTGCTTGGGTTCCGAATAATGCTTGTATCGGTTCTGCACCCGCTGTTCTTGCTGGAGTCGGCGCAGTTACTGCAGCTGGTATTCCTTTTCTTGCCGCAACTTATCAGCCGATGATCCTTTCTTCATTGGGTGCGCCGCTTCCGATTGAGTTAACGAGTTTCACCTCAGAATGTAATAAGGGACAAGAGTTGCTTTCTTGGACAACTGCTTCTGAAAGCAACAATGATTATTTCACAATTGAAAGAAGTGATGACGGATTAACTTTCCGTGATATCGGAACTGTGCAGGGAAATGGAACAACTTCACAACAGCACAATTATACTTTTGCAGATCCACAAGCTGTGACTGGAAATGCTTATTACCGTTTGCGCCAAACCGATTTTAACGGGCAGCATTCCACCTCACAAATTATTGTTGGCGAGCAATGTGGTAGTAACACAGATTTTATCAATGCGTTTTCATCAGGGCAAGGAATTGATATTAGTATAAATAATGCACAATCATCCTCCTATCAGATTTCCATATTTGATGCTAGAGGTAGGTTAATCAGCAAAAATGAAATTGCTACTAATGAAGGATTGAATCATTTTAATTTAAATGATGTTCGTTTTGCTGAAGGGATTTATTTGATAAATATCGTTGGATCACATGGAGAATTCTTCTCCCGTAAATTGGTTTTAGGCCTGAATTAATGTTTTTTTTATTGCAAGGCTCTCTCAAAAGGGGAGCCTTTTTCATGTACATAAGTCTTAATTAATACTAAATTGGAAAAAGCCCTTCTTTTTGGCTGAGGTTTATATGTAATTTTAAGCTAACAGGCTTATTCGTTGTAAATTAGCCTTAGCAATTTAGAGGATCCTATTCAATTTTTATTAATTCTTCAAACGATGAAAAAAGCAATTTTCCTTGCTTCGTTTTTGTTAGCAACATTTTTAGTTGTAGCACAAACCCAGCAAACAATTCCGCAACCTGTAGTATATAGCACTGCTTACTTACAAAAATGTGGAAACATAAAAATTGTAAATCGCGCCATAACTTCTTATGGTCAACGAATGGGTGGGCCGGATGCAACAACACAAAGTTTGCATAGACCAACGCAATCTTCAGTTGGAAATCAACATCCGGATAATAATCCTGGAACAAAAAATTCTACTGATCCCTACATGTCGGCTTCAACAAATACACCACATTAATATTAAATACAATGAATAGAATTTTTTTACCAAAACTTTTCTTCGCATTAATTGTGTTTCTATTTGTTAATACACAAAGTGCGTATGCTGTTCGTACATGGACTGGTGCCGTTAACTTGGATTTTAATAACGGCGGTAACTGGTCGGGAGGCGGTCCGATTTTAGCAACTGATGATTTGGATTATACAGGAACTGCTAATATTACAATAACGCTTAGTGCCAACATAACTGTGAACAATCTTACGTTTCGGGCAAGTAGCGCAGGTGGAGTAAGAGATAATTTAAATCTGCTAGGTTTTACACTGACAGTTAACGGTACAACTATTTTTAATGCAGTGAATATTTCAAATCCGGTGACATATGATCTTTGCTACGTAAATATAAACACGGGTGGAAATTTAATTTGCAATGGAGCATGTTATATTGGAGCAGGTGGTGCAGGTACGACTTTTATTACAACTGGTAATTTTCTTACTGCAGGACAGACTGCAAATCCAGGTACAATAACTTTTCGAGGTTATGTGGGTGTTGGAACTCACGGAAGAACAGTTGGAGCATTCGAGCCTCATATGATTTTTGATGCGGTTGGTGCTCAAAGTTTAAATTTAAAATGTATAGGTGGAGCTTATCAATTTAAAGGTGAAAATATAACATTTGGAACTACTAACACTCCAACTCTGACAATTGTAGGAAACGGAGTTTATTTCGATTCTTATGATGGCAATATTACATTTGCGCCAAACACAACTGTGATTGTGCCTGATAGTGGTTTCGTTGGTTATTCCTGTATTATGGATAGATATGTGTCAGGTGGTGGAACTTTCACTATGGGCGCAAATGCATTATTCAAAACAGGATGCCCAAATTTAATGAACCCGTTTAACGGTAATACGATCATTAATAAATTTACGACGTATACATTGAACGCATCTAGTACAGTTTGGTATAACTCTGTGGGATGGCAAGGAATATATCCATGTACTTATGGCAATCTAATTGTAGATGCAAATGGTGGAGCAGGATGGAAATATACTTATGCTCCTTTTAATGTTGCTGGTAATTATACTGTGCAAGGTGGTTCTATACATGGGCCCTATTTAGCAAGTAACATGACAATAAGTGGAAACACTTTAATTCAAACGGCTGCAACTTTTAATGCGTCAGCAAATAATGCAATTGCCAACCAAGTGTATACTTTGCTCGGAAATTATACAAACAACGCAACTTTCACCAATGGTAGTCCTGTAGGTGTGAATACTGTATCATTTAATGGAACAGGAGCTCAAAGCCTTGGAGGTACAAGTAATACTACCTTTTATAATCTGACCATAAATAATACTGCCGCAGTAGGAATTGGCGTGACACAAAATACCGCTGCAACCGTAAGTAATGTTTGGACCTTAACAGATGGCGAATTTATTCTCAATAGTTTGACAACAACAGTTACGAATCCTGCTGCAGGTGCAATTACGGCAACTGCAAATGGTTATATCGTAAGTGAAACAAATGTTGCACTTAACCTTAGTATTGTAAAATGGGTAATTGGAACCTCAGCAGGGATACGTACAATTCCTTTTGGTACTGGTGGAAATAAATTGGATGCTGTGATGAATATCACTTCAGCAATGCCTGGAGCTGCAGATTACGTACAATTGTCAACTAGAAGAACATTATTAACGAATAACAATCCTCGTCCTGCTTCAGTAACTCAAATGTACGATCCCACTCTTGCAGCTGATGGTTCTGTGCAGGCAGTTGTAGATCGTTGGTGGGAATTTACTTGGAGTGCTGCGGCAACTGCAAGTTTGCAATTGAATTATTTTGGAACATTGGAAAATACGCTATCTGTTCCGTATAATACAGGAAACGTAGGAACACAATATTGGGCAGGTAGCTGGCTGACAAACAATGCAGCTATTGGTTCAGCACCAATTGTTGGCGCTGGCGTGGGGACTTCCGCTGCAGCGTCCATTCCTTTTGGAGCTGCAACATTAACTCCTGTTGTACTTTCTTCTGTTACTGCTCCATTGCCTGTTGAACTCATCAACTTCAGTGCTGTTTGTACGGGAAACAATGTTGAATTGAATTGGCAAACCGCTTCTGAAAATAATAATGACTTTTTTACAATTGTGAGAAGTGAAGGAGACGGAAACTTTCAAGAAGTTGGAACTGTTAATGGTTCTGGTTCTACTTCACAGTTGCATAGCTATTCTTTAACAGATGGTAATCCTATTAATAAAGTAGCCTATTATAGAATCGATCAAACGGATTTAAATGGAAATGTATTTAAATCAAATATCATTTCTGTAATGCCTTGTGAAAGCAGTAATGTAATTGATTCATATGTTTCAGGAAACACCATATTTATAAATATGGAATTAAACGCAGCTGGCGATTACCTGATTAATCTCTTTGATGTTCAGGGAAAAAATGTTTCATCCCAGCATCAAAATTCACAAGAAGGTGCAAATAGATTTGAAATTAATACTTCATTCCTTAATTCAGGAATTTATATGTTGACGATCGAAGGTTCTAATGGTTCAAGCTATACCAAGAAACTTTTTGTTCAAAGAGATTAGCAGAATTAGTTTTAAAAGGAATTTAGATGATCCCCGAAGTTTAAAATCTTCGGGGATTTTTGCTTTCTTGTTTTGTGAATTATTCCGTTGGCTTTTGTACTTATTTCCCCCAATTCTGTATTGCCATTAATCAAGGATGTTTCTGTCGATACTTTGTGAATACTCGTCTATTTTCTCTTGATAAAAAGGATGGCGATTCTTATATTTATAATCGCAAACTTTACCCCCAATGACCCAAATACCTCAGCGAATAGCAGTGCTCTGCGTTTGCGTTTTTTCTATACCGACCATTATTATTTTCGGTTCGAAAATAGCGTCGAATTATACTGGTTGTGCTCCTGTTGGAACTTACCAAATTAGAATCGAAAAAAACATTGCTTCGCCATTCTCTGTTTCTTTTATGGATAGCCTGCGTTTGGTTATTCAATCTAAAAGAGAAAAAGAAAAAGATGTGATTTTAAAAATCTCTCCAGAAACTACCGTCCGTATTTTACCTGAAGCAGTGATTTCAACAAGAACATTTCGTCCCTTGGATGAATTTGTTTTTGTAGATAGAAAAGTAATGCGAGAAAAAACTATTCGGTAACTATATTCGCAACCGCATCCACCCATTCTTCATTTGCATTTAAGCTTGGAACAAGCTGAATTTGTTCTCCTCCGTTCTCACGAAATAATTCATTGTATTCTGTTCCGATTTCATAGAGAGTCTCAAGACAATCAGCGACAAATGCAAGTGAGAAAGCTAAAATTTTCTTTTTCCCTTCTTTTCCTAAACGAATAATTTCGAAATCAGAATAAGGTTTTATCCAAGGGTCACGGCCCAATCTGGATTGAAATGAAATTGTATAATTTTCTTTTGCAATATTTAATCGAGAAGCTATTGCCATGGCAGTCTGAACACAATTTGCTCTATAACAATATTGATTTCCTTCGTGTGCTACTTCACAACATTTTCCAAATTCACATTTTCCATTACCATAATGCGCATCCGATTTTAAAATATGTCGCTCAGGTAATCCGTGAAAACTGAATAGAACGTGATCATATGATTTCACGTTGAACTGTTTTGCAGTTGCCATTACTGCATTAAGATAATCTTCTCTTTCATGAAACTTTGTAATCACTTTTAGTTCGGGAGTAACTTCCCAATCTTTTAAAGCTTCCATTAAAGCAGCAACGGTTGATCCTGTAGAAGAAGATGCATATTGCGGATACATTGGTAAGGCAATTATTTTTTTCACCTTAGCGCTTCGCAATTCTTCAAGTGCAGAATTTAATGAAGGACTTTGATAACGCATACCAAAGGCAACAACATACTTGTCGCCCAATTTAGCCTGAAGTTTTTTCTTTAGATTAATTCCGTGGAAAAGCAAGGGAGAACCTTGGTCCGTCCAGATTTCCTTATAAAGTTTGGCAGATTTTGGAGCTCTTAGAGGAGCAATAATGGTATTGATCAAAAACCAACGGGAAACAGAATTGATATCAATCACCCTTTTGTCCATTAAAAATTCACGAAGATATTTTCTTACATCCGAAGTGCCGGGGCTATCAGGTGTGCCTAAATTAATTAATAAAATTCCCGTTTTCATTGCCAACAAAAGTAAGCAATCTTTTGAATTTCACTGTATCACAAAATAATTCACCTGGTAATGTCCTTCAAAATATCCTCGATAATCTGGGTCCCAACCACAGTGGTCATTTCAGTATAAAATACTGTACTTGGATCGGGCATTTTAGTGGGTAATTGTTGCTCCAATAATTTTGGAATCGTACGCTTCGTTGCATAATTATAGGAACCTCCAGGCGTTCTTACCGTCATTTCTTCCAGATCATCATTTGTAACATTTCCAAATTGTAAAACACAAAAACTTGTGTTGTTGATATTCAAAAGCGAGTCAACATAATTTTTGGTTTTTTCCGTCAGATTAAATATTCCATCTGTTGCAATTATCACGTGTGTACGTTGCGGTAGATGCATAGAATCGACCACTTCACTGACGCGCTGAAGTGCAAGATTTCCATTGGTAACACCATGCGCTTTGAGATGATAAATAGTTGAATCAATTTGTACAGAATCAATAGGTCCCATATAGGGAAGTATAAACTTTGCATTGTCAGAAAATGCCATTACTGCAATGCGATTATTTTCGTTAAGACTTTGTGTGAATTTTACAATTTGATCTTTCATCAGATCCAACTTTCCTGATTTATCCATAGAACCTGAAATGTCGAGCAAGAATAAATAATAATCTCCTGGACGATCATCAACATGCTTTATGGTGCAATCGCACATTTTACCATCGTCCAGTTGTACACTTACATCATCAATGTAGAAGTATGCTGAACGCATGATATGTCCACTTGAAATAGATTTTTCTGGAGTTTTTCCCAAATCGCTTAAATAAACTACGGAAGTATCAGTGTAACTTCCTATTGTAATATATTTTTCTCCTCCTTTTGCAATGTAAGTGCCGCTAATGGCAGTCCAACCATCTTCATAAGTAATTAACTGATGAGAAATGATTTGAGGAATTTCCGGTAATGGCTCTTTGTATTGCGAACGAATAGGATCATTTGAAATGTAAGCTCCGAGTCCTGTTGTTGTATAAGGAGAAGCATGGTCAAGTGCAACATAAAATTTCACACAATATTTTTTTCCTGCTTCCAGTGGTTTCATAAATGTTCCCTGAACATATTCTTTGTAATTCTGGGCACCTACATTTTGAGTTCCCAAACCAAGTATCATTGCACAGCGACCTTCACCTGTTCTTGCTTTCGCAATTGAATAGCCATCACAAACGGATAAGTTAGAATTATAAAAATCTGCAGTACCTCTTGTAGGTGTTACCCAACCCGGCAAAATGGATTGTCCTGGTTCCGTTGCGCCTGGCCATGTTCTGATTGCGGGATAAGTGTAATATTCAAAACTTGGATTTTCAACAAGATTTTGGGCGGAGAGGGAACCGTAATTGTTCAACAAAAACAAGGAGAAAAACAAAAGGAAGAAAGATATTCGGGAATGTAAGGCTTGTATCATATTTGTAGGTCTGATCTGACTTCAACTATTGCAAATAAAGTACCAATTCCACGTTTTTCGCGACCTCCTTTGGTAAGTGGAGGAATAATAAGTTTAATTGGTAGGAATAAACCAATTAGTATTATTATTCTTACTTAATGCTTTCCATGAAATCTTGTTGCAGTAGGATGAAAGTTTTCCCAACTATGCAGGAACTCTTGTTTTGCGGGAAATACATATAAATTTTTGGTGGAATCTGAAATTGCATTACCAGAAAAGTCATATCGTTTTGTAATGCCATTTTCGGTTAAAGAGATCGTGTCATTTTTATTTTCGATTTGTGGATTTAAAAAACTGCCACAACTTGCAACTAGAAAACTTTGTTGATCAATAGACATTACAAGAAATATTGATTTTTTACCCAATGGATCTACCATAGCTTTTTCATTTTTCAATTGAAGCCAATCATAGGTACGAACATATCCGTACGCCTCAACACCAATGACCCAAGATTTCTCTTTCCATGAAACAGAATCGGTTCTTTCAATTCCGGTTTTAATTTTTCCTGTTTCATAAGTACGTGCTGTATCGTATTCAGATCGAAAGAAATTGTCTCCTTGAAGCACTAAACCATGGGGAAATAACTCAAAGAATTTTTTAATAGTTAATTGTCTTGAAGGAAATTCCGGAAGTAAAGTTCCTTTTAGTGGTCCCGCCACACATTCGCCATTTTCCTGAATCCACCAACTCCCTGTTGAATGATCTTCGTACATCGAATTAAAATGATTCATTCCAACTAGGCGAAATTTTTCTTTTCTGCCATCTACATAAGGTTCAAATACCATTCCACTTCTACAAACCGAACAATAAGTAATGATCAATGCCTTATTCCCAACCGAATCATTTACCTGATGATGAAATTCTAAAAATTGTAAAGGATAGGCTTTAGCAATGCCATTATTCGAAACAGAAATAACTAAACTTCTTTCATCAACTCTGTTTGCGTTTCTTGATTTAAATGTAAGTTGCGTTGCTTCAAAAAACATTTTATCTGCTCGTAATTTTGATTCAGAAAAATAGATGGCAAATACAACAATCAAGGTTGATACTAATGGAATCCAGATCCTCTTTTGAAAAACTTCTTTTACGCCGAATAACATGATGAACGGAAATACAATTCTAAAAATCCATCGTTTGTCATGTAAAAAGTAAACCAGCGAAAGACTATTTAGCTCTTGACTTTTAGGCAATGGGACTAATAAATAAGCCTTTAGTATTTCGGTTATAAATAATCCGAATAGTCCGAAATAAAAATATTTTTTCACGCGGAAATATTCTTTGTGAATTTTCTCTTGAAAAATTTAAACAGAGAGTAAAGAATTGAAGCAAAACTCAGGAATACCATTAACCAGGCAATTAAATCACCATGTTTTGTATAAAATGTCATTCCTTCGTTTGAAATTAAGGTCTGTTTAATTGCTACATCAGTGTCCCAAGCCTGTGGTTGTTCAATATCACCACGTTGATTTATAAAACAGGAAATTCCGGTATTGGCCGATCGTGCAATACTTTTTCTAGTTTCAATAGCACGCAATCTTGCATAGTCTAAATGTTGTTTATAACCAGGTGTATCGCCCCACCAACCATCATTGGTAATGATAAAAATAAACTCTGCTCCATTGCGAATATATTGGCCTACGTAATTTCCATAAATAGATTCATAACAAATTACAGGTGCAATTTTACCTCGACCAAGTTTCGAAACAAAAACAGTTCTGTCATCTTGCATTCCTAAACTTCCTGAAGTTCCTCCCAGATCAATCGCATAATCTTCTAAAAAGCCAAGCACACTTGGGAAAGGCATTTTCTCAACACCAGGTACAAGTTTCGATTTATGATAAACGGGAATGTATTTTGTACAATCAACTTGTAAGGCAGTATTGTATGCTTCGAAATACATTTCATCATGTTGGAATTTTCGTGCCGTAGCCGATCTTTTTTCACCGGGTTTGTATTCATATCCGGTATTAGCACCAGAAACAATTTTCAACTTCGGATAATTTTTTAAAAATGTTCTGAGTCGAGCAATCGTCCAGGTATATTGCATATCTGTTTCCCAAATACTTTCTACTAATGAAGTTTCTGGAAATACAACATAATCCGTAGTAGAATCAATTTTAGATGCTGCTAATAAAAGCATTTTTTCTGTCGACTCACGAAAGTCAATTTCAAATTTTTTATAGGGATCTACATTGGGTTGTACTACCACAACATTTATAGCATTTGATTTATTTGCATTTAAATCCAAAGTATGATATCGTATCAATGAACAGACTATTGGAATGAATAAAATTCCAAACAAAGCAACAATGTAATAAAATCGAATTTTAGCGGAGCGTAATAATGTATTTCTATGTTTAAAAATTTCAAACAGTAAAACATTTACGATAAGCACCCAGAAGCTTCCCCCGAATGTTCCTGTTATCTCATACCATTGAATTAATTTATAGGATCCGGCAAAAGCATTTCCAAGTGTAAGCCACGGCCATGAAATATCCCAGGCATGATGCAGTAATTCAAATGAAATCCAGAGTGGAATAATTACAAAAGTTCCAAGTCTTTCAGGAAGTGCTCTTTTTACTTTATGGAAGATAAGAAAAACAAAGGTCATCAAAATGCTATTTGTTATAATAGCCATCACAGCACCACTTTCAGATGCATACCAAATCCACCAAGTGGTAAAGCTATTCCAAATTAAAAAAGTAAGGATGCCGTAAAAAAACAGATGTCTTGCACGTAGACGATTGTCATTAGAAATAATATGTTGAATGTAAAACAGCGGAATAAAGGCAAAGAATAAAAGTGGTGTAAATCCCCACGTAGGCCAAGCTGCTATCAAGATTAGCGCACTTAAAAAACAAAGGAGAAATAACTTTAAACGCATGCAGTTCAAAGATAGGTAGAGGAGCGTCAGTTGTCCTTATCAGAAGTTGTTTTTTTGCGAATTATTCATAAAAAAGGTGTGCCTTAAAAAGCACACCAATTTCCTTATACGGATATTCTAATTATTCTACATCTGAAAGATCAATATCACTTAAAGCGGCATCGACAAAATCCTGATCTTTTTGAGAGTATCCCGGACTATCAGCATTAAGTTCCTTGTCGAGGTCTGCATCGCTTGCAGGTGTATCATTCATGACGCCTTCATCTTCCGGATCGAGCTTCATATCTGCGGTTTCAGTTCCTTTATTTGCCTGAATAGCCTGTATAGCAAAATATCTTGCACGACGTGATTGATGCATTGCCTTTAGAAATTTCCCTTGAAAATAAAGTTTGCGTGCCAAACGCTGATGTGCTATAGCACGTGCAAGGTCACCGGTGTAATTTTTATTTTCTTTTACTTTTGTCTGTGCCATAAGAATAACATGGGCAGTGCGACGAATAACTCTGCGCGCATGAACCTTATCGGCTTTTCTTGCTGCTGCTTTTTGTCTGGGCGTTCTAGGTGCTCGCTGGGCAAATGCATTTTCTGAAATTCCCATTCCCAGTAAAAGCATTATAATTAAAAGGAGGCGTGTGGTTTTCATAAGTTGATGGGTAAGTTATATCAGTTTGACGCGGTTTAATAAACAAGGTTTAATGCCGATGAAAATTATTTCATAAGGTACATTTTACCCCAACCATGATTAATGTATGAATCTGCGCCGCTTTCCCTTTGATCAATTAATTCTCCATTTATTCTGGTAATAATTCTGTAAAGATAAACTCCATTTGCTAATTGGTCTCCGAATTCATCTTTCCCATCCCAAGCATAAGAAGTTATATTTCTACCAATATGCAAATCACCAAGTTCATTCTTGTCAATTTCACGAACTACTTTTCCGGTAATGGTCATAATTTGAATGGTAAACAAATCTGGAACCTGATTGCCTGTAAGTGTGAAAACAAATTGAGTTGAAGTGGTAAACGGATTTGGATAATTTAAAACATTTGTAATGGTAGCATGATTAATAACCTCAAAATTTATTTTGTAATCGATTAGTCCTGATTGATTATTCGAACGATCTTTTGCTTGTACAATCAATTCGTAAATTCCATCTTCAATGCAGCTTGGATTAAAAAGAATCTTACAGGAATTGTGCGGAAGTACAGCTGGAATAAAAAGTAAAATACTTCCATCAAACGGAATGAGTTGGGACGTCTGTTGTGAAGGTGAGCGAAGAAAAACCTGAAAGTCATTGGTATCATTCAAAGCTAAAAATTGATTTTCATCTTTAAGCGTAACTAAAATTCCTGGTTTACCTGACACGATATCTTTGTCCATAATATGGACACCATCGAAAGTAACATCTAACAATGGATTTATCCGATCAACTCCAACGTTGAAAGGAACCATCATGACATTGTTGAAATGATATTGTTCTAATTGTGAATTTACATTTCCAATAGGATTTACTTCCATCCACAATTCATTGGAGCCTGAATATCCAAGTGTATTTACCAATAAAGTATCTCGGAACCATTGGAATCCTGTAAATGAAGGCGCACGCAATTTTTGAGGAAGATTATGTCGTATTCTGTTTTTGTCAATTAGCCAATAGGTGAGGAGTAATGAATCTGTCAATGACCAAGGTGTCAAATTTTGAACTGCTACAATAAGTTTTGCCTCGTCTCCTTCTTGAAGCGTATCGTTATGAAACGAAAATGCAAGTGGAGGATTTATTGCCACATCCGGAACAGGCGTATACAATACATGCCAACGGTCCATTTGTGGTGGAGTTCTTGAAGTATCATCTTTCATTCTAGCCACTAATCGGATGTAAGGATAATTAGCAGCATTTACATAGGGTAATAAGGAATTTATGTCTGTTGAATCTTCAGGAAATGTTGTAAGCGAATCTTCAATTCCATTTGCAGTTATGCCATATAATACAACTGCCACAGAATCACGATCAGGTAATTCGTTTGCATGTTGTTTCCAATGAAAAGATCCCCAGGAAGATGCAGGTCCAATTAATGGCGAAGCAATATGACCAACATTCCAATTGGTATTGATCGTATCCATCAACGTTATAACAGAGGATACATTTGTCCCTAATATTTCAGTCGCATTTCCTGGTAATCCATTTTTCCTTCCCCAAATTATATAAGCAGTGGTGTCAGCCGTTGTTGCAATTGAAGAACTTCCAATAGAATTAAAAGCAGCAATTAAAGAAGGATCATACAATTGTGCGTTATGAAAATATTGACTGTAAACCAAAACTTTAAATCCGGAAGGAATAGCATTTAAAAAATTTCTGATGGAATCTCTTCCCGCAGGTGTGTCATCAGCAAAATCAAATGCGGCATCTTCTTGATTTGCATAACATACACAATTTCCAGCAGGACCAACTCCTTGTGTAGGATTTGTAAAAGTCCAAGGCAAACCTGTAACCGGATTAATAACAGCAATTGAAACGCCTCCGCCACCACAATTAAATACGCAAGTAAAAATGTGCTGTAGTGATCCATCTATTCGATACCATACTTCATTCCAAGGAACCGTATTACCATAAATTCCGCTCTTAACACTAAGGTTTCTTACATCATTAGAAAAATTAAAATGACGAGCATTTCGATCAAGTTTTACAAATTCGTAATTATCATTTGTAAATTGAAAAATATGATCCTGTCCCCAACCAACTTCATTCGTAATGTATTGAAATGAACTTTGTCTCCAAATAAATGCATCAGCATTTGTCAAGGAATCCGGACTAACTCTCCAGAAATAAACCATACTATCCGTGTTCATTAAATTTGGATGCCAGGAAATTACGCCGCCTGGAGCAGTAACTACGTATGATTGTTTAAAGGCACTATTAAAAAGATCAGTTGTGTCCATTTCAAAACGATAAGTTTTGATAGGTTCAAGAGGATTAACAGTAGAAGCTTTTAAGGTGATCGTATCCGTTGGAATTACTGCAAATTCATAGGGATAAACAGGGACGATTGCACTTCCATGGATTAATAAATCAATATCAGGAGTGGTGCTGTTGTTATTTTCATTTAATTCATAAATCTGATTAAAATAATCAATTGTAATACGAATTTGATTTAATCCAATTCCGATTTGTTGATTCACGGGAATTTTGAAAGAAATAGTATCTCGAAATTTTGGAGCAGGAATTTGTTGGAATAAAGTATCGTGTGTTCCATTTGGAAAGGTGCGGAGTAATTGAACAATAAAAGTGTCTTGAATGGCTCTTCCGAGATTTGTGATTTTGGCAAAAATCTTAATGCTGTCGGGTTGTGTTGTTTGATCAAACCAAACATCTGCATTTGTAATTTGATAATCAGGTTTTGCAAATGAATTAATAACCACTGAAGGGTCGCCTTCAAGTGTCATCTCCATCAAAGTTGTCTTTAAAAGCAAATCTTGTGGTGCTTGATTTTCGGTTTGTGCGACGGTCCATTTAATACACTCACCGATACTTTTTCCATATAAAGTTTGTCCTATTGATTTATAAATGTTTGTGGAATATAAATCAAGAAAAGGAGGTAAACCTAATCCAACGGAAGCAAGATATCCAATCGTTCCTTTCTGATCAATTAAAGTAAACGCTTCACTGGAACTGATTCCAGAAGAATGAATATCTCCTGCATAACAGGAATTGGCCAATAAAAATGGATACCGATTTAAATTATTGTAAGTGTAAGGATCATCAATGCTCTGATCAAATCCTGTTCCAGATGCATGTCCAAAAAATGTCATCATAGAAACACCAGCTTCTATACGATCTCTGAGTGAGTCTGATTGATTTATTTGAATTGGAGCAGAAGAAGTTTTTAAATAAGTTTGGACAATTCCTCCGAATGATGTGTCTTCAATTATGTTTTTATAATGATTTAGATAACCTGTATATTGTTGCTGTTCTCCAATCGAAGTTCCTCCCCCAAAATGCAAAACATATTTCATCCATTCAGCTGGAGTCTGACTTTCATAACCAATTACTTTATTGAGGTACCATTGCGCCTGTGCAGAATCACGCGCTGCAATTCTTCCAGTTGGAATTGCGGGTTCCCATAAAGTTCCATTTAATCCTGCAGTAATAGAATTATCACAAGGCGGATAACCAAAGGATGGAACTAAATTATTAGCAGGAGTATGTCCTCTGGAAAAACCATTCTCATATGATTTCCCAATTAAAAATAAATGAGATGGTGGAGTAGGATAAGTTTGAATCATGAAATCACAAAAATTTCTGATTGCTAAAGGATCCTGAGATATGCCATATGAAAATTGATCATAAAGTTCAGCCACATTTGCAAGGACAACATTTCTCGAGCCGCCTGCAACTGAACTTCTATAAGTCTTGTATTGTTGCGCAACATTCATAAGTGATTTATGTGCAACAATTACAAAAGCAGAATCTACTGGAGTTGAACTATAATCATTAAATGTTCCATTTGTCCCAGCTGAAGTCATGCTTAAAACGGGACGAACTGCTATTTCATCCACCATGACAAACATTTTTTCTGTGCCGTTTCCATTCAAAATAAGTGCGCGTTGATCTGCTCCCGTATTTATTGCGTCAATTCTTTCGTGATTAAAGAAATCGAAAATGTGAACATTGCCACTTCCGGAAATGCCAGTCATTTTTAAATAGGATTTCGTAGGACCACTTAAATCATCAGGAAGATAACCTTTGAAAAAGGTCCGACCCTCCATAAAAAAAGTGTGCGGATATTCCAAATGAATAAATGCATAACCAACCATGCCAGATGCAACAGATGCGTTTCCAGGATTTATACTTGATATAATGGTTGTGCTTGCAATTGGCCCTAGTATGGCAGGTGATACACTATAATTATAATCACTAACCTGAAAGCCGTCATAAATATAGGTAGAGTCAATTCCAGGCAATTGAATTCTAACGGAATTGTCATTTACTAAATTCCAATCATCGGATAATGTAGCGACGCGTAAACTGAAGTTTGCATTCGGTCCACTTGTATAGGCAGCCCCACTATAAACATTATAAGGATTACTCTGTCCGTAATAAACTGGATTTGCATAAAAACCTTCTGATGAAATAAAAGCAGGATCAGTAATACCTAACGCATTTTGAACACCAGAAAAATAATTGTCTTGACCAACATTGGTTTCTTTGTCTGTAAAATAGGGGGCAGGTACATAACTGGAAAATGTAGTATCATTTGACACAGTAAATCTGTGATTTGTATTTGAAGTATTCCATGTCAGAAAATAAATGGCTGTATCGGAATATAAACTGTAATAGGGATTAAGCAAAATATTTCCATTGGTATAAAGAACGGAATCTTTTTTCCCATCGTTATGCTTTCCATAGAATTCAATGACGTCGCCATTATTAAAAACGCCATCAGCTTCACCACTAATCCAGATATATTCTTCCGTTGCTTCATGAAAAATCTGAAAATTATGTGGATCAATAGAACTTAAAGAAACACCAATGGTATTTAGTGAATTTGATAAGACCGTAGAATCAATCCGATAAATACCATCGGTTGCGATTTTAATTTTAAGATATTTTTGAGAATAGTTTATCCATTCATTTCCGAAAGTTTGAGCAGAAACGGAAATTGAAATAAAAAAAGAAACAACGAATAAAAAGTAAAGTCGTTTCATGCAGTTGGGTAAAATACTTTGCAGAAAACATTAACGGATTGCCACCGTTTACTAACGTTTACTGCTTGGGTTTTGGGTTAATGTCAAACTTTAAAGAAAAAATATTCGAATATAATGCTACGGACTGATCGCCAACATCTGTCAAGGCATAATCAATTGTTAATGATTTAATTTTTATGCCGATTCCAAGATTGGGTTGAATGGTAGTTACATCTTTGCCGAAAACATCTTTCGCTTTTTGGATGTTACCAAGTCCTCCACGTAGAAAAACCATTTCTTTAAAACCGGCCTCAATTCCAAATACAGGTTCAAGACTCCAGACATTTGTCTTGATCAAAACATTTCTTTGAGAATCGAAAGTGTTGATCAAGTCTAATTCACCTGCAAGCGTAAATTTATTTGATTTGCCTATTGGAACTTTTTTTGTTCCGCCCAAGATTAATCTTGGAAGTGTAAGCTCAAGTGAATTATCTGGAATTGTATTTCCTGTGGCAATAAATACATCCTGCATTTCCTGAGTAAGATTAAAACTCCAAGCATTAAAAGTGGAAGTTACATCTCTTACCACAGCTCCGAATTTCCAACCTTTCCAATCGTATTGTGCACCCGCATCAATTCCAAATCCCCATGCGCCTGCAAAATCTCCAACTTTACGTCGAATTATTTTAACGTTTGCGCCATAATTCAAGCCGACAATCGGAGATCTACGCGCATAAGAAAAAATGAATGCATAATCCTGTGCAGAAAAAGTTGTGATACGATCGTAGTTTAAATTTCCACCTGCATCAATCAATTGTGTGGTGTTTGGAATATCATCAACTGCAAAACGAATTACGCTTACGCCAAATGAACTCATACTATCGATTCGTCCTGCTATTGCACCATAATCGTACTTAGCAATGGAGGCAAAATATTCTGCATGCATTAATCCAACTTGCGCTTTACTTTGGATGCCAAGAAGCCCAGCTGGATTCCAATAACCAGCAGTCACATCATTTACACCTGCAACATTTGCATTGGACATTCCTAATGCTCTTGCACCCACACCAATCGCCAAAAATTCGTTACTATATTTTGGGGCAGTAGTTTGCGCTGCAGTTGGAGTAACTGAAATGGTAAGTGCAAGGAGGGTAAAAATGGAAAAAATCTGCTTCATATTGTATCCTATAAAGTTAAGGCAATTCATTGACGTCACCAAAACGAATCAGGGGCGAATATATTGCCTGAAGTCTTGAATAAAATGTGAAGTAAAGAGCATTGCACCCGCTTTATCAAGATGTGGACCATCCGAGTACAGTTCTTTGTTAAAACGGATAGAATCTTCAGATAAATCAATGAATGGAATTGCATTAAGATCAGCATAACTATGAAATTGTTGCTTAAGCTGACCATAATTGACCACATTTACTTCCCAACGATGAAAAATGGGCGCTAAAACAAAGATTAGTTTTGAATTATTCTTTTTGCAAATACTATCGATTTTAGCTATTTCATCCCATTCGTATTTTGGTGCTGGAGTGTTAAAAATTGGGATGGAGAGTGTATCCAGATCACCCATTTTGTTATTTTTTACATAAGGAGCGAAGCCTTGAACATAATCAGGATCGTATTTTCCAACTTTTCCAATCCAGCCGCGAATGGATGAACTGAAATAGCGTGCAGAATAAAAAGGCATACTGTAAAATGGCAAATATTTGAAGTAAGTAAATCGATGGTCCCGTGCTTTTAATCCCTGGAATAATTTTTCGTTATTCAGAAAAGCAAAGTAGCGCGGGAAGCTATAAATCGTATCTGGATTATCAGCAAAAGAATGTAAATCGAGATTCAGAATTACATATTTGGGAGAAGTACTATTTTCAAGATAAGCTTCAAGTGTTGAACGGATAAAAGGCATGGTGGCACCAGTCATTCCAAGATTGAATGATGTAAGACCAGTGGAGGAATCAATCATTGGTGTGTAAAATGCGCATTCTGCTCTAGAAGAACCAATGACCACTAGATCAAAATTATTTTTGTCCTCAAATGCCAGGCGCAGTTTTGCAAATTCTCCCTGCTTATTTTTTTTGATACCTGCATACTCGATCGACCGCACAACATAAAGCAGTGCGATAGCAAAACATACAAATATCAAGGATCGTTTCATTTTAAAATTGGTAATTCAATTATTTAAAAATGGAAGTAAATAAATTCATTTGCATTAAAATTTCCTATCGTGAATAGCAATACAAAAAGTAGTGTGTAGAAAATTGGCCGCAACCAATTTTTATAATATGGATTTTTATTTATGTAACCATATTCTTCATTAAGCTCTTTCAGAAAGAGAAACACGATTCCAAAAAGGGCTAGCACTAATGGAAAAAAATCTTTCAGGGTTCTGAAATCGAGATAGGCCGTATTTAAATTCCAATGAAAACTGAAAATTTTAGAATAAATTATTCCTAAATCAGAGAAATTGTTCGCACGAAAAGCAATCAAAGAAATGGTGTGAAAAGTGATTAAGTAGATCCACCCCACAAAACCAAACTTTCGATTTTCGATTTTCGAATTTTTCTTTATTAGAATTTCAATTAAATAAAAAACACCATGCATTGCTCCCCATATGACAAACGTCCAACTTGCTCCATGCCATAATCCACTTATTAAAAAAACAAGAAAAACATTCAACAGAAATCTTTTGTAGGTCCCACGATTTCCTCCAAGTCCGATATAGAGATAATCGCGGAACCAGGTAGTCATGCTGATGTGATTTCGTTGCCAGAATTCAATAAGTGATTTTGAAAGTAGAGGTCTTCGCCAATTCAGTTGTAAATTGTAACCGAAGAATTTTGCAACGCCAGTAGCAATATCAGAGTAACCTGAAAAGTCGCAATATACTTGCACAACAAAAAAGAATCCTGCAATTAAAAGTGATAGTCCGTTATAATTTAAAGGGTGGTTAAAAAGTGGATTTACATAATCAGAAAGACGATCAGCGATGGCGATCTTTTTGAAAAAGCCCCAAAGCGCAATTCGAGTTCCAAGAATGATATTTTCTTTGGTGAGATATTTTCGCTCGTGAAACTGAACACCTAGATCTGTAAAACGTGCAATGGGTCCAGCAACAAGTTGAGGGAAAAATGAAACGAATACAGCAAATATTCCAAGATCATTTTCTGCTTTTAATTTTCCACGATAGACATCGATAACATAACCCATCGAATGAAAAGTGTAAAAGGAAAGGCCGATGGGAATGATAATTGCCTCTATATAATGCGGATGATTTCCTGCGAAGAGCGAACCTGTAAAGGAAAAGGTGTTATAAGCAAAAGCAAAATATTTAAATCCGGCAAGACAAGCTAGGTTTGTAATAATACTAACAAGGAGCCATCCCTTTCCGGGAATGTTAAATGTTGATTGTTGATTGTTGATTTGAGGTTTGGAATTTGGGATTTGAATTTTTGTTTTTTCAATCTTGAGTTTTGAATTCTGAATTTTTAAAGCTGCAGCCCAATCAATAATTGTGGTTCCTGCCAAGAGAATTCCGAACCATGGATTCCAACTCATATAGAAATAATAGCTGGCTGCTAGTAAAAGATATCTTCTCCAAACTACAGGAATCAGCCAATGGAGGATGAATACCACCGGCAAAAAAATCATGAAATGGAGCGAGTTGAAAAGCATGGGTTGGTAAAAATAGGTAGTAAGTAGTCGGTAATAAGTAGTCGGCATAAGATTTATTTAGCTTTACCTACAACCTGCTACTTTCTACTTACTACCTTTACCAGATGAAACTCTTCACACTCCCGAATATCATAACCCTTGGAAATCTGTTTTGCGGTTGCTTGGCGATTGTATTTGCATTTGAAGGGAATCTAATATGGTCGGCCTATTTGGTTGGAATTGCTGCAGTTTTGGATTTTTTAGATGGATTTGTGGCGCGTGCCTTGAAGCAATATTCGGAGATTGGAAAGCAATTAGATTCATTGGCAGATATGGTGACGTTTGGCGTGGTGCCGGGTGTAATTATGTATGAATTGTTACTAACGTGGACTAAATCAGAAAAAGGTCTTACAATCACTGCTCAGAATCATTATTTGCCCTTTATCGCATTTATAATCCCATTATTTTCAGCATTAAGACTTGCGAAATTTAACATTGACACAAGGCAGACAGATTCATTTATAGGAGTTCCAACGCCAGCGAATACTATTTTAATTGCTTCTTTGCCATTGATGATTGGTTTTAAAAAAGGAATGTGGATTCTTGAAGTGGAAGAACATCTCAGAATTTTTGTTCATCCTTATTCTTTAGTTGTAATTTCTATCGTAATGTCCTTCCTCCTCATATCAGAAATTCCACTCTTCGCATTAAAATTTTCCGGCAGGAGTCCTTCGGACAAATCGTTCGGATGGAAAGGAAATGAAATTCGCTGGAGTTTTCTGGGAATGTGTGTGGTGCTTTTAGCGACTTTGCAATTTGTGGGAATTCCACTTTGTATTGTGTTGTATATTTTGATGTCGGTGGGAAATAATCTTGCTGCAAAAAAAGTTTCTCGCTGATTTCGCAGATTTCGCAGATGTTATTTGAATAAAAGTTTTGGGATTTTTATTGGTTTTATTTGTCTCTATTGGGTTAATTGTCAACAAATAAAATTTCATGGAATTCTATGCTTTCTCTAAAATAGCCACGATAGAAACGAAAAGCCCGGACGCAGGAGGACTTGCAGTGAATAGCGGGTAAAATGTTCATAAATCAAAGCAATTTCTCTACTCCTAATCCTTAAATTTGCACTGCATTTTATTAGCCAATCAGCACATTCATAAATTAGCATATTACTACCATGAAATTCAAAGCAGAAATAGACGTAATGCCTTTAAAAGCACTTCTTGATCCACAAGGAAAAGCAGTAACAGGAAGCATGAAAAATCTTGGTCTTGCGGAAATTCAAAACGTTCGCATTGGCAAACACATCACACTTGAAATAGAAGCAGCAACAAAAGAAGCAGCATCGGTAAAAGTGGATGAAGCTTGCAAAAAATTGCTTGCGAATCAGATTATGGAATTTTATGAATTTGAGTTAGAGGAAGTGAAATAGTATTGAGTATTGGGTATTTAGTATTGGGACTTAGAATCGGTAACAATCAAATAATCCCAAATATTCCCTGAGGAAGAAATCTATAAAATGTACTCAATACCCATTACTCATTACTCAAGACTAGTTTCCCTGTGAAATTCTATCGTTATCCGCTTGCTATTGTTTCTTATGCGCTGCTAGGCATTTTTATGTTGGCTTACGCTTGGAATTGGCTTGCGAAAGCACCTGTTGAAGAATATTGGTATTATTTTCCTATTGGTGCTGCAGTTTATTTTGCAATTGGAGTTATTCTTTCGCTTTTTAAAATTCAATGGGAGTGGGATGTAGCGATTCAAGTTGCTTTCGTACTAGCTCCTGTTTTGTGGTATGTGAATATTAAGGATCCATATAAACCACCTGTCTATGTTTTTGTAGTCAATTCTGGTTATACTGGTAAATTGGATATTATTTACAATCAGGATAAAGAAGCTTTTACCAATGCGCATAGTACTGCCGATACACTTTATTTTAATTTTGATAATGAAGGTCAGATTTTATTAAATGAACAGGCTTCCTATGTGAAAGAATGCATGCACAACTATTTATTCTGTTTGAATCATGATGGAAGCAAAACGAGAATATTGCCTGCTAAAATAAATGCATTACCAACGGACACAACGAAACTGTTTTTGTTGGATGATTCGGTAATTGTAGTTAATGGAAAAATGCGAGAGATGCGCTATCGTGTCGATTTTCCTCAGCGGCTGAAGTCGAATTCAATAAAATAAAAATCCCCGATTAATTTCTAATCGGGGATTTTACATTCTCAGAAAATTACTGAATTTTATTTTTAAAAAAGTATTAATCCTGTGGAGGATCCGGTGCCGAAGTGTAACCTACTTTTTTTGGCTTCAATGTTTTTGGGAAAATTACATTTACCAAATCATCATCCATAGTTAGTAATGTAACAGAAATGCCATTGATGATGGTCATAGGAACTTCATATTTCAATTTTGGTTTGAAATTTTCAAAAGATCCGTCGGCCAATTTACGCGACATGGAAATGATTTTACCATCCTTAACTTCAACTTTGCCGTTATAGCATTGAGCAGATGGTCCGGAGCGTACAGAAATAATGACATCGTCATAAACTCCATCTTTAACTTCAGTAGCTCCACGCTCTTCAAATTTTTCTTCCCATCGGGTATAGCAATTTGAATTTGCAGAGGTAGTAGTGGTAGTAGTTTGTGCAAAAGCTGCGGTTGCAATAAAAATTGCGATAAGTCCGGAGTAAATTCTTTTCATGAGAGAAAGTGTGTTTTAGGGTCGGGTTATAAAGATAACAAAATCTGTGATTCGTGTCCGCCTTGAATAAGGTGATTAGTGTAGGCCAAGGATGAAATAATTAGGTCTGGTCTTACATTATTTCCATGCCAAATTTGGTTTTCTCAATAAATTCATCCTCCTTTGCGCCCTCAAAATATATTTTTCACGTTCAGTACCATATCGAGTTTTTAGTTTTTTAGTAAGTCTTATTTATAAAAGAAAAGTTATGTCATTAGTGAAAACTTACGGCTGTGCCGTATATGGAATCAGCGCAACTACAGTAACCGTCGAAGTAAATATCGACACTGGAATTAATTTTCACATTGTAGGCTTGCCCGACAGTGCCGTAAAAGAAAGTCAACAACGAATTGACGCAGCATTAAAAAATAATGGATTTAAAATTCCTGGAAAAAAAATCACTGTCAATCTAGCACCTGCTGATATACGCAAAGAAGGTTCTTCATATGATTTGCCCATTGCGATGGGGATTTTATGTGCGTCAGGGCAATTAATAACGGAAGAAATTTCCAAATACGTCATCATGGGTGAACTTTCGCTCGATGGAATTTTACGGCCAGTTCGTGGATCATTACCAATGGCAATTCATGCTAAAAATTCTGGATTCAAAGGTGTAATTCTTCCTGCTGAAAATGCAAAAGAGGCCGCAGTTGTAGATGGAATAAATGTGTATAGCATGGCACATATTTCTGAAGTAATCAGTTTTTTCGAAGGAAATACAGAACTTCTTCCTGTGAAAATTGATTTGGAAGCAGAGTTTTCAAAACCTCCAAATACTTTTGATGTGGATTTCTCTGATGTAAAAGGGCAGGAAAATATTAAACGAGCATTGGAAATAGCAGCGGCCGGTGGACATAATATTTTGATGGTCGGTCCACCTGGCGCAGGAAAAACAATGCTAGCAAAACGGCTTTCAGGAATTCTTCCGCCAATGACTTTGGATGAAGCATTAGAAACTACAAAAATTCATTCTGTTGCAGGAAAAACTTCCAAGAATGCAGGACTAGTTACCACGCGACCTTTTCGTGCCCCGCATCATACAATTTCAGATGTGGCCTTAGTTGGCGGAGGAAGTAATCCGCAACCTGGGGAAATTTCATTAGCGCACAATGGTGTTTTATTTTTGGATGAGTTACCAGAATATAAACGTTCTGTTTTAGAAGTAATGCGTCAACCTTTAGAAGATCGTATTGTAACAATTTCACGCGCAAAGTTTACTGTCGTTTATCCTGCAGGATTTATGTTGGTCACTTCTATGAATCCTTGTCCTTGCGGATATTACAATCATCCTGAAAAAGAATGTGTTTGTCCTCCAGGTGGGGTACAGAAATATTTGAATCGTTTATCAGGTCCTTTGCTTGATCGAATTGACATTCACATTGAAGTAACACCTGTTGGTTTCAGTGAACTCGCTGATCGTCGTCCTGCGGAATCGAGTGCAGCTGTGCGCGAGCGAGTAGTGAAAGCTCGTTTGATTCAATTAAAACGTTTTGAAGGCATGGAAGGAATTTATTCGAATGCCCAGATGAATGCAAGCTTGTTACGCGATGTTTGTCGCATAGATGAAACGGGACAACAATTATTAAAAACAGCTATGGAAAGATTAGGATTATCTGCTCGTGCCTATGATCGAATTTTAAAAGTAGCAAGAACGATAGCAGATTTAGAAGCCTCTCTGGGAATTGAATCACAACATTTAGCTGAAGCAATTCAGTATAGAAGTTTGGATAGAGAGAATTGGGCTGGGTAGCCACAGATTTCGCTGATTTGCGCAGATTGTTACAGGGATCATCTTATAAGAAAAGGAATATGGCAATAGAAGAAATAAATTCAAAATATCCAGAGGGAAAATATCCTTTGCAAGAATTGACTGGGCAAATTATTGGAATATGCATGGAGGTGCATAGGTATTTGGGGCATGGATTTCTGGAGGTAGTTTATCAGGATGCTGTGGCGTACGAATTGAATCTTCGTAATATCCCTTTTGAAAAGGAGCGAAAATTTAAGGTAAGTTACAAAGGAAAAATTCTGCCTCATTATTATATAGCTGATTTTATAATTGCAGATCAAATTATATTGGAATTAAAAGCGCAGCGAGGAATTGCTGACGAGAACTACAAGCAATTAATAAACTACTTAGCAGTTTCGAATTGTCCATACGGTCTTCTAATCAATTTTGGAGAGCTCTCATTGAAATTCAAAAGAGTGATCCTGACTAAACAAAGTTGATATCTATCTGAAATGATTATCGCTACAATCTGCGCAAATCAGCGAAATCTGTGGCTATATTTGAAGACTTAGATTGTTCCTCATGATTAGAAATTTTCTTATTACGTTCCTTTTTCTGACCTATGGTTTGTTCGCTCAGCGCGACACGGTGATTAACAAAATGAAATGTCATCTGATCTCAGATAATAAAGACACGGGTACAGTCTGGATACAAAAGAAGAGTGTAAATAAAGGAATTGAAAAACTCAATGGTTCCTATTTTGAATTTTATCCTGGAGGACAATTAAAAGCAAAAGGTTTTTATAAAAATGGAAAGTCAAATGATAAATGGTTGCGATATTATAAGAACGGAAAGTTGTCGGAAGAAGGATATTTTGATAAAGGATTGAAATCGGATTATTGGGCAACTTATTTTGAATCTGGACAAATGTCTTGGAAGGGAAATTATTTTAAAAATATGCGTTCAGGTGTATGGCGCTATTTTTATGAAGATGGAAAGTTGAAAGCAATGACGCGTTATCGGATCAAAACAGAGTCTATAAAACGAAAGGCAAAACCGGGGGAGAAAGGTATTTCTGCAAAAGCAAATGTTGAAATTCATTACCATATTTCACCAGCAGATTCAATTGTAGAATATTACCCTGATGGAAAATTAAGAACAAGAATTCTTTATGGAAATGAGGGTGGATTAGTGGGTGACATTGATTTTTATTACGAGGACGGAAGTAAAAATATGCATGGGAAATATATTCAAGGAAAGAAAACCAGTTCATGGGAATGGTTTTGTCCGAATGGAATGGTCTACAAAAGTGAAAAATATACTTTGGGTTCTGATATTCCTGAAATTAAACAGAGCGCTGATGTTTGTACTTTTAAAGAAATAATTCCTTGGATGAAATGGCAGGAAGAAATTATTATTCAATAAATAAAATGAAAAATAATCTGAAAATTATTTCTAGCCTTATTATAATAATCGGGCTTATTTTGTCGCTGGCTTTTTCATTCGGAAATAAAACAAAGTCAGAAGTGAAAATTCAATTGACAAATATGAAAGTTGTTTTTCTTCATATTGAAAATCCTGTAACAATTTCTGTACCCGGAGTGGAACAAAAAGAATTGGCAATTGCAGTAATGCATGGTACCATCAGAAAGGATTCGACAAAACCCAATTTATATTGGATTCATCCTGAAATGGGATACAATAAGTTTTTTATTAATGTCAATATCAAAACAGAAAAAGAGTTAAAGACAATTGCAACTGATTCCTTTCGAATAAAATATCCTGATCGCCCAATTTTTTATTTCGGAAACCATAGTTTAGATGGTGTTATGAGTCATGACGAAATCCGAAAAGAGCTAGGTGTTTTTTCAAGAATGAACGATTGGGATTTTAATGGGACCTATAGAATTACAACATTCAGTATGTCGCTGTTTACAAATGGTGATTGGAAAGAATCAACCACAGATGGTCCTGCTTTCACAAAAAAACAATTAGAAGATCTTAACGCACTTCAATCAGGAGATCGCATTTTATTCCACAATATTATTGTGAAAGCTTTTGGTGGAATAGATTCCGCAACTACTTGCCAGATTCCAGGAATGTTTATTATCGTGAAATAATTATTTTAAACGCATCAGGAAAATACTTACAGCCTTCCAATATTCACGATAATCATCTGTACTTTCCCATAAACAACTTGAAGCATGTACTCCTGGCGACATTGGAATAAATATTGTTTTTTTGTCAGAGTGAATTGATACAAAAATTTCATTAGCAGCTTTAGTTTCTGTTTTAGCAGATGTGATAAAAACTGGTTTGTCAAGTGTTGAAATACTTTTTGAAAGATTTAGTTTGTCCCCATAATATTCCCCTGGACTAAAAGATAATATAGCCTTGATCTTTGGATTGTCAACTGCAATTTTTAAAACTAATCCGGCGGAGTAGGAGCTACCAAGTATAATAATAGGTTTCTTGGAAGTTTCGAAAATGTAATTTACTGCTGCAATAATGTCTTGTTCTGCATCAAGATATTCTGTTGGTTTGCCTTGCGCTTTTGCACGGGCAGCCGTTTCATTTTTTACACCATTTACTTCGTTTCCCGAACGTTGATCAATGGCAAGACAATTAAATCCAAGTTTCTTGAATTTTGCTGCAGTTTCGCGGTATTCACCTCTGCTATAACCGGCTTGATGGCACAATAAAATCCAAGGAAAAGAATCATTTTGAAAATAAGTATCGGCAGAAATAATTATGCCATCCGCTGAAGGAAAGGAAACCTGTAAAGGCAACGTTGAATTTGTAATTTGTTTTTCTTCACCTTTAGCAGTGTCTGCAATTACAAAATTATTATTTGGCGAGCTACTATTTTCTCGGCAATTTGTATAACAGACTGTGATGAATAGCGAGCAAAAAATAAATAAGGTCTTCATTGGAAATTATTTTTGTTTTGAAGTTTCCATGGGTGACAATAATCCAGGTCCGATTTGATTTCCTGCCGGCAAATGGCCATATACTTCTTCGAAAGTGCTTTTACAAAATGCAGAAGTGGGAAATTCATCTGCCTTTGATTTTACATAATGAATAAATCGATTGAAACTCCTTTCTTTATTTAAATCGTCAATGAAATCTATATATTTTCTATAGTCGGAAAAGAAATCTCCTGCTAAAAGGTAGTGGAAGATTTCATAAGCATTAAGAAATTTATTATAGCCATCGTCTTCCGTGTCAACATGCGAGAAGTTTAATAATTCTGGATCATAAAACAATCGAACAAATTTTTCAATTAATTCATAACCTCCGTTAATATCTTTGAATTGTTTTTCAAATTCTTCTTTGCCTGCAACCGCACCATTTTTAAATTTAATGTCAAGAGCTTTACTTACTCGTTTTGCAACTTCCATTGCAACGTAAATTCCACTAGAAAAAATAGGATCCAAAAACGCTGCTGAATCGCCAACGACTGCAAAGTTGTCGCCATATTTTTTTGCCATTGAATAGGAATAATCTCCCATGGCAACTATTTCATGTTCGATTTTAGCATTCTTTAAAATGGGAATGAGATGAACAGCTTCACTTATTTGGTTTCTATAAAGTTGCTCTTTCCAATCATCACCAGTATATTTTTTCTTCTGCTCTTTTACGTAAGCATTGTTTAAGGTTACGCCAATGCTCAGGTGATTCCGACCAACAGGAATAACCCAAAGCCAGCCTTGCTTTGCACCGCCGAGATAAATTATTTTTATGAGTCCGCCTTTTAATGCATCGTCATAATCTGTTTCCAACCAATGCGTAAAAAATGCAACACGGTCCAATCCGCTATAAGGCTTTTTATCATTTAATTTCTTTGCAAGAAAAGAACCTTGTCCACTAGCATCAATCAAAAAGCGTGAAGAAAACATTTTTTCATTGCCCTCCTTATCTGATATGCGAAGGAGGACATTTTCAGAATCTTCCAAATTAACTTCTTTTACAAGATGTTCCTCGTAAACAATTGCGCCAAGTTTTTTGGAATTATCAAGTAAAGCTTTATCAAAAGGTGCACGCAAAGTATGCATCGACATCTTCCCACCATCACTGATTACTTTATCGAAGCACCAAACAGATTGTTTTTTTGCATCCCTGTCTATGAAATGTATTCCAGGTTTTTTTGCTGCGAATTTCTGGACTTCTTCTAAAACTCCCATTTCCTTTAATCCATAGTAACAAAATGGAATAAGCGATTCACCTACATGATCGCGTGGAAATTTTTCCTTTTCAAATAATACAACTGAATATCCAGCCATCCTAAGATAGGTTGCTGCTGAAGATCCACCCGGCCCACCACCAATAATAGCAACATCGAATTTTGTTTCCACCACCAATATTTTACCTAAAATTAAGCTTAATAAACTGCAAATAGTAGTAGTTAAGCGATTGATTGTATCTATTTCAAGGGCTCGCGTTATAAAGGAAATTAACTACCATGAAATATCTCCTATCCTTCATTTTTATCTTCGTCATTGGCACTTTATCAGCTTGCCACGACAATCATTTTGGTTTAGCCTTGAACCAGCGTTCATTTTATAATCCTGCAGCGCTTTGTCCTTATTGTAAAGGATCGCCTTTTATGTCCAGTGGGTTTAGTTTTATGCCAGGTGTTAAAAATAATTCTGGCTTTTATTATGCGTTTGGAAATGATGAAGATAATTTCGTTCATGGTCCTTGGGATATGTCTTATTCTCAAATGAAATCTGATCATGTTAAAACGAATGCATTTGGAATCCGTTATGCCTATGCAAAACAAATGGGAGATTGGAAAGCAGCAATTGGAATGCGTGCATCTTTTTATCATATGCAAGGAATAGATGCTGCTTCATTCTCCACTAAACTTTTTGATGGTGATGCTGGAATGATGCTTACAAATCAGAAAGGATTTTATGTTGGATTTTCAGTTTTGCATTTGGGTTCACCTGCAAAAACAATTAACACTGAAAACGGAATTACCTATGCCGTTAGTTTGCCACAAACCTTTAGCGTTATGAGTGGGTATGTTCAAAAAATTAATGAATTTTGGGATGTTCTTCATGATCTTTCGTTTATGGCAAATACAACAGAAACTGTTTTTCAGCCTGGCGGTATGATACGTTTTAAACATCATTATGCTTTAGGTGGAGGAATGACTTTTGCTTCGAATGAAAAAGCAACCTATGATTTGCGTGGTGGATATATGAGTTCAAGATTTAAATTTCTTGCTTCTGCTTGTCCTACTAACGAAGGTTGGACAATTGAAACTGGAATTACGTATCGATTCTGGATACAATCGGATTGTGACGGTGGAATATGTTCTGTAAAACATCCATGGAGCAGATTAGATGATTTCAGAAAACACAGATAAAAAAAAGCCCCTGACAAAAATGTCAAGGGCTTTTTTTTAATTAAAATAATTTTATTCAGCTAGTACAATGATTTTATTCTTGTGTACTTCTGCAACTCCGCCTGTGATTTCAAAAATTTGTGTCTCTTGTTTATCATCGACTAATTTAATCTTCCCTTTCTTAAGCGAAGAAATCATTGAAGCATGTTTGTTCAATACACCAAATCTTCCTTGAGAACCCGGTAATACAACCGATTTCACTTCGCCACTGAAAAGCTTTTTATCCGGAGTGATTATTTCTAAAAACATTTTTTATTCGCTTAAAACTAATTTGATTCTGCTAGCATTTTCTTTCCTTTCTCGATTGCATCTTCTATAGTGCCAACGAGGTTGAAAGCTGCTTCAGGATACTGATCCACTTCACCATCCATAATCATGTTGAAACCTTTGATTGTTTCATCAATGGTAACCAATACACCTTTAAGTCCGGTGAATTGTTCTGCAACATGGAAAGGCTGAGAAAGGAAACGTTGTACACGACGTGCACGAGATACTACCAATTTATCTTCTTCAGATAATTCATCCATTCCAAGAATCGCAATGATATCCTGAAGTTCTTTGTAACGCTGTAAAGTTCCTTTTACGCGTTGTGCAGTATTGTAATGTAATTCACCAACAATCGATGCTGTTAGAATTCGAGATGTAGAATCCAATGGATCAACAGCAGGATAAATTCCAAGCTCAGCGATTTTACGTGACAATACAGTTGTAGCATCCAAATGGGCGAATGTTGTAGCAGGCGCTGGATCTGTCAAATCATCTGCAGGAACATAAACCGCTTGTACAGATGTAATAGAACCACGTTTTGTTGAAGTGATACGCTCTTGCATCGCACCCATTTCAGTTGCAAGTGTTGGCTGATATCCTACCGCAGAAGGCATACGACCTAAAAGAGCCGAAACTTCAGAACCTGCTTGTGTGAAACGGAAAATATTGTCAATGAAGAAAAGGATATCACGTCCACCTGATTTTTCATCACCATCACGGTAATATTCAGCAAGTGTCAATCCAGAAAGTGCAACACGTGCACGTGCTCCAGGAGGCTCATTCATTTGTCCGAAAACAAGTGTAGCCTGCGACTTCGCCAATTCTTTCATATCAACTTTGGTAAGATCCCATCCGCCTTTTTCCATCGAATGTTTGAAATCATCACCATATTTAATTACGCCTGACTCGATCATTTCACGAAGAAGGTCATTTCCTTCACGTGTACGTTCTCCAACTCCCGCGAATACTGAAAATCCTGAATAACCTTTTGCAATATTATTGATCAACTCCATGATCAATACTGTTTTTCCAACTCCCGCACCACCGAACAAACCGATTTTTCCTCCTTTGGAATAAGGCTCAATAAGGTCAATTACTTTTATCCCAGTGAAAAGTACTTCGTTTGCAGTAGAAAGATCTTCGAAGCGTGGTGGATCTCTGTGAATTGAATATCCACCTTCTTTTCCAACAACACCAATTCCGTCAATAGCTTCTCCAACAACGTTGAAAAGACGACCACGAATCTGTTCGCCAATTGGCATTCGAATAGGAGATCCTGTTGCAACCACTTCCATTCCACGAGATAGTCCGTCGGTAGAATCCATCGCAACGGTACGAACTGTATCTTCTCCAACGTGCTTTTGGCACTCAAGAATAATTTTAGTTCCATCTTTACGGGTTACGATAAGCGCATCAAGAATATTTGGCAATTTTCCGCCATGTTCACTGAAACTTACGTCGATTACTGGACCGATTACCTGGGCAATTTTTCCGTTTTGCATATTGAGTATTGAATGTATTTTTAAATCTGGCGCAAAAATAGGAAGTTTCTTCGGGAATTGGTTCGCAGATGTTGATAAATGTGGAAAAGTTGGTCTCTATAGACAAGAGGGCTAGTCCAATGGATGAAAGATGCTTTTCGACAGCTAAAAAAACAAATTAAGTCTTATTTTCAGTTATCATGATACCCGTCATATTTTAAGGTTGTTACCTTTGACTTGTGAAAGTCTATAATTCCATTTCTGATTTTTTGCCGGTAAACAATGCAATAGTTACAACGGGAACTTTTGACGGGGTCCATCTAGGGCATCAGCAGATTATTAAGCGATTGAAGGAAACTGCCGCCAGAAATAATGGGCAAACAGTATTACTAACTTTTTTTCCGCATCCTAGAATGGTTCTATTCCCGGATTATAAACCTTTGCTATTGAATACTACGGAAGAAAAAACTGAATTATTGAAACTAGCGGGTATCGATCATCTTATCATTCACCCTTTCAACCGAGAATTCTCCATGTTAAGTTCAAAAGAATTTATCAGTTCAATATTGGTTGATACTATTCACACAAAAAAATTGGTTATTGGATATGATCATCATTTTGGAAAAAATCGTGAAGGAAGCTTCAAACATTTGAAACAGTTTGGTCCGATTTATGGATTTGAAGTAGAAGAAATCCCTGCCCAGGAAATTGAGAACACAAAGGTCAGTTCAACGAAAATCAGAGAAGCTCTTGGAAAAGGCGAAATTGAGATTGCAAATTCATTTTTAGGATATAATTATATGATTTCCGGAACAGTCGTTAAGGGTAGGATGATTGGGAGGTCTATTGATTTCCCAACTGCCAATATTGAATTAAAAGATCCATATAAGTTGATTCCTGCCGACGGAGTTTATGCTGTGCTTGTAAAAAGGGGGCAAAAGGAATTAAAAGGAATGTTGAATATTGGAATGCGACCTACGGTTGATGGAAAAGCTAGGACTATTGAAGTTAATATCCTTGACTTTGATGACGATCTTTACGGTGAAACACTTACCTTGGAGTTTGTAAAACGACTTCGAGAAGAAAAAAAATTCGATGG
Organism: Bacteroidia bacterium; assembly: GCA_038237845.1. GTDB lineage: Bacteria > Bacteroidota > Bacteroidia > Palsa-965 > Palsa-965. The sequence goes on along the minus strand of JBBRYH010000001.1, from coordinate 41,666 downwards.
CATCGAATCATTGAAACATCAATTAATAAAAGACAGGGAATTAACTAAACGAATTCTCTCTTGAATTGTAAACCCCGATATATAATGAAGTTTTCCCTTCGAATAATTTGTCTTGTTTCATTTATGTTCCTTTTGGGCAATGTTTCCAAAGCACAGGAGGGTATCAGCAATTCCAAATTATTGCCTTTGTTGGATTCCACCACTTTGGATACCATGATCGGTTTTACAGATTTGGCAGAAGCAATGAAGTCACCAGAAAAAGTTACGAAGTTGACCTTGCGCAAAATGAAGTTAAAGGAATTTCCAAAGGAAATATGGAGTTTTCCCAATCTTCAATATTTAGACTTAAGCAAAAACCAAATCACTGAATTTCCCGATACATTAGGTCAATTGAAAAACCTACAAGTGCTCCATCTTTCAAAAAATAAAATTGAAGCATTGCCGCGTGAACTTGGTGATTTGCAGAATATTTTCATTCTGGAAATTAATAATAATGAGTTGACCATGCTTCCTCCGCAAATTGGTAAATTAAAAAAATTAAAATACCTAGATCTCTGGAATAACAGCATTTCCATTTTTCCAGAAGAATTAAAAGACATTTCTGATAATTTAAAAGTAATGGACCTCCGAGTGATCTTGATAAATTATGATGCACAGGATCGGTTAAGAAAATTACTTCCTAAGACAATTATTTACATGGATGCGCCTTGTCATTGTAACCAGTAAAATAATTTTGAATTCTAAGTTCTGGATTTTGAATTAATACGAATTCAATTCAATTCAAAACTCAAAATTTAGAATTTCAACGTCACCATTCCCAAGAAATTAATACCAGCCTGAGGGAAATAGTTATTGTAATATCCTGTTTCACCTCCATAAATATATCCGTACGTATATCCGTTAGAAGAATATTTCTGATCGAATAAATTATTGACTAAAGCAGCAACTGTAATTTCTTTGAATGTTTTCGGCTTAAATGAATAACTCAATCGAAGACCTGCCACTGAATAGGAATCAAGTATCCTTGAATTATGCGAAGTGTTATCCAGAAATTGTTTCCCGACAATTTTGTTTGTAAGACTTGCCGAAAAACCTTTTTTACATATATAAGTGAGCGAAGTGGATTCAATGATGGAAGGTGAAAATGCGATATCAGTATTGTTGTAAATATTTACAACTTGTCCACCATTGTCATAATCATCAAGATATTCGAGATACGTTTTGATTTTATTCACACTGTAAGTGAAGTTTTCTGAAATAACAATGGAATGCTTTTCAGTATGCAATAGATTGATGTTTGTTTCAAATTCAATTCCTGCACGATAACTTTTGGGAACATTTACTCTCGTATAGGATCCTACATCATTTACTTTCCCTGTTAATACCAATTGATTCTGGTAATACATATAATAGAAATTTGTTGCAAACTGCATTCTGTTCTTTCCATATTTCCATCCGAGTTCATTATCGTAAAGTGATTCAGCAGATGGGCGGCTGTTTATTGTTGAATTTACATAATCATCTCGATTGGGTTCTTTGTTGGCTGAACTGAAAGAATAATACAAAGTGTTTTTTTCATTTGGGCGGAAAGTAAATCCCGCTTTCGGATTAAAGAAATTCAGACTCGCATCTTGTGGTGATGTAAATCCTGAAGTATCTAAACCTGTAAAATGATAAGACACATTTCTTATTTGTAAATCAATGAACACATTTAATTTTTGTGTTGCCTGATAATTCATTCGTGCAAATAGATTGGCGTCAAATTTGTGTGCATAGTTCTGATTGTATTGGTAAACACTCGGCGTTCCCAATGGAAGGAATTGCGACCAGATGAGCTGATCGTAATGCTGACCTTCATAATTATTTGTAGCACCTCCAATAACCAAGGTTGTTTTTTTATGGTTATCGTATTGTGCGCCGTATGTAATGCCGTAAAACCAATTGTCCAACCACAATCTTCTTACAAGATCTGTAGCAATGGAAGTGTCAAGTCCGTAATTGAAGAGATCATCTCCTTGACGAAATTCTTCATAATAGCCTAAGCCTCTTGTTGCATGAAGTGCAGCATTGAAATTCCAATGGTCATTCCCGTGAAAAAGAAAATGCAATTGATAATAATCCTGTTTGTAATTATCAGTTTCATTATCATAGTACTGTATTTTTCCATTTAAATCCGTGTACATTCCAGCAGGATTAAAAGTCCGGTTCCCTGTTTTGATAGAATCTTCAGGAATTCCATACCAACACTGATATGTTTTTTCCTGTCCTGAAAAGGCGATCGCTTTTACAGCAACATTTTTTCCAAACCAAGCTGCTGATAAATACCAAGAACTTAAATCAGAAGCTCCGCGATCAATAAATCCTTCAGAATTAATTCTTGATAATCGTGTGTCGAATGCAAAACCGTTTTCCATCAATCCAGTTCCAGCCTTCATGGTAGTTCTAAATGTGTTGAAAGAACCACCAGAGGACATAATTTCTCCATAAGGTTTTGGTTGCACTCCATCTGTTTGTAGATTAATAGAACCACCGAATGCTCCTGCACCATTGGTGGATGTTCCTGCACCACGTTGAATCTGAATATTATCAATTGATGAAACAACATCAGGAAGATCGACCCAATAAGTTCCTTGCGACTCTGCATCATTTACTGGAATTCCATTGATCGTCACATTCACCCGTGTATTATCTGACCCACGAATACGAATACCAGTGTAGCCAAAACCTGTTCCCGCATCTGAACTTGTAACAACGGAAGGTGTCTGATCTAATAAATAAGGTAGGTCTTGCCCGAAATTATTTTTTTCTAAATCTTTTTTAGAAAGTGTTGTATAGGCAAGTGCAGAATTTTCATTCGCACGAATTGCATTGACAATAATTTCTTCCAATAAAAAGCTGTCTCGTTGTAAAATAATTGTCAAATTCAATGGCATTACACCTGCTGCACATGCAGTATCAATATGAAATCCTGCAGCATGAAATACAAAACAGGAATTCGGATCCACATTTTTGAGGATAAAATTTCCATTTAGGTCTGCAACGGTTCCAGTAAATGTTCCAACAAGTGTAACAATACAACCTGGCAAAGGTTCGCCTGTTGTACCATCGGTTACTTTTCCAGAAAAATCATTTTGTGCAAATGAAATGGCAGGCATCACGAAGCAAAGTGCCAGGTAATAAATAATTTTTTTCATTTTAATTTCCTTTGCGATTTGCATGGATGAATTCCTTCATCTTATGTGCAAATCTGTTTCCCTACGCAAGAATTACCTTGATCAGGTGCGCGGTTAACGGTTTTTTATGCCGTCTCCGCAGGGTTTAATCTCAGTCCTGACAAAATCAGAACACCCCTTATGGACAATACAAAGATACTAAATATGCGTGATAAAGTTTTTGCTATTCGAGTCAAAAAAAGAAAACATTTTTTTTATTCAAACTCTCCTAAATGTTTTTTTAATGCACTAATTGCGGAAAATAATCTGGATTCATAGCGGCCCGAAATAACTTCAAATGGAAATTTATTTTCTTGTAAAACCTTTAAATATAGATTGTGAAAATAATCACGACGCTGCGGGTTTACTCTAACTGGATCAGCAATCCAAGGAAGATCATTTGCTGTTAGCAAATACAAATCATATGTATGATTTAAAATTTGATCATCTATCCAATCGGGGCAAAAACCAAAAACATCTTCGCACCAGATTTTTGAAGTGATCAATTCTGTGTCTACAAATAGCAATTTATTAGAACGAATGGATAGTTGGCTTTCTTCTTCCAGTTGATGTTTTGCAATCTCAACAATATCTGCAATCGTATAACTATCGGTTTGAATACTCATGTATTCTCTTGCATATTCAGGAACCCATTGGGTTTGAAAACGCAACGCAAGCGATCGGGCTAAGGTAGTTTTGCCTGTGCTTTCAGAACCAAGAATGGCTATACGGTAAATTCGTTTAATTTCTTTCTCCATTTAAAATATCCGTAAACTGCGATGAAGGTATAGATCAAATTCAGAACAGCTGTAAAAGGTAATTGTCTGTTGAAATAAATTAAAACATAAGCTGCATCTATTAAGACCCAGAATAACCAGTTTTCAAGAATTTTTTGGGTAGTTAAAAAAGTTGCAACTAGGCTGAAAGAAGTTAATGCAGCATCAAAGTAGGGTAGGGGCGAATCGGTGTACGTTTTACTTAGCTTCCCAAGTAAAAATGTTCCTGTCAGACTTATAAGTACAGCATAAATGAATTCTGAAATTTTTATTTTGCGAAGTGACTTCGAATTATTTTTTGTTTTGTTTTGTTTTGCCCAATAATACCAGCCATAAAAACCAATTAAGCAATAATAAAGACTAAGCCATGAATCGAGATAGAGCTTTGCGTAAAAATTAATATAAATATAGAGAGCTGCACTTATAATTCCGAAAGGCCAGCACCATGAATTTTCTTTTGCAGCTAATATTACATACAATAAGGCCGTTACGATTCCAATCCATTCAATTGATGAGGTTAGTTTGATTGCATTAAGAATTGTATCCATCCTAAATATTTAATTTATGCATGGATTAAATTCGACTTTTTAAGGGTGTCCATTATTTGGCAGAATTCTTCAACAGGATTTTCTTTTTTCCAAATACCACTATAAAAAATCATTCCTGAAAAGCCAAGATCACTGCATAATTGCATGTTGCTAATTTGTGTTCCTCCTCTTGCAACAACATTAGTACAAGATTTTCCAAGTGCTTCTTTAAGACTATGGGCACTAAAACCGGCATTAAATTTTTCACTGACCTGATCGAAAATTGTTCCAAGTAAAATATAATCATACTTAACATTGTTTTCATAAACTCCGCTGATTTTGTGATACGATGTGCTTACGGTGAGTGCTGGCTTTTTAATTTTCAATAATCGAATGCGAAAAGCAGTTAAATATTTTTTCTTAAGATGTTGTTTTGTAATATGAATGCCTCGTAGATTATATTTTTTTGCAAGCGAATGATGCGAATGAATCACAATCCGATTATGGAAATGATTCGGAACTGCATCCAAATAGGCCATCATTTCCCTAGTGGAAATATTCGGTTTTCGAAGATGAAAAATTTCTAATCCATGTTCAAAAAGTTCGGTAACCAAACGAATTTCGTTTTCGGTTGATTTGGAAGCTGACATTACAATAATATTCATGGGGTTAATATGAATGAACTGTTTTTATAAATAATGGAAGTAATTCGGGATTTTCTTCTAATGCATTTCCAATTACAATTACATCTGCTCCAGCATCACATCGTTCAGCTACTTCTTTTACAGTTCTTAAACCACCACCTATAAATAAGGGTATAGAAATGGTTTGACGAACAGCAGAAATCATTTCTAATGGAACAGGTTGTTGTGCGCCGCTTCCTGCTTCGAGATAAATAATTTTTAAACCTAATTGTTCTCCTGCTAATGCAGTAAGTGCGGCAATTGATTTTTTATTACGCGGTATGGGTTGTGTATTGCTGATGTAATTGACAGCTGTGATAGTTCCACTTTCAATGAGTAAATATCCTGTTGGAATGATTTCAAGTTTACTGTCTCGAATGATTCCTGAAGCACTTACATGTTTTCCAATTAATAATTCCGGATTTCTTCCTGAAATGAGTGAAAGCAAAAGTATTGCATCCGCTGTGGGACTGATTTGAAATTCATTTCCAGGAAAAAGTAAAACTGGAATTTTTGTAATGGATCGAATTTGCGAAATACAAGCCGCTAAATTATTTGCACCTGACAAACTTCCGCCTAATAGAAAAAAATCTGGAGGTGTTTGTTTTGCAAGGTTGAGTAGTTGTGCTAATTTTTCGGTTTTATCAGGGTCAATCAAAACTGCAAGAACTTTTTTTCCTTGCTTCTTTTGGTTCAGAATGAAATTATACTGTTCGTTCATTCAATTTATTGTTCTGTCCAAGCCAATATAAAATCTCCATATTTTTCGTAATTCACCATTTTGCTTGACTTTTGACCATCAAGTTGAATAGATGCAATTGTACTTCCAGAACTTGAATTTGAAAATTTCGAAACAAATATATCCGATTTGAGGGAAACATTCTTTTTGCCTTGCACTTTGTAAAGAGCCTCTTTTATACACCAATAAATATGTAGCCGCTCAATTTTTGAATCTTCGCCACATTCAATTAACTCTGCATCGGATAAAAATTTACTAGCAATTCTTTCAATTTTCGGATGTATCATTTCAATATCGATCCCGCATAAAGTTGAATCAGTCATAATCGCAATCAAATTTCCTGAATGCGAAATTGAAATTTTGGTTTCTTCATTATTTGGATGTGGTTTCCCATTAGCATCATAGATAATTTTTGCACCTGGAAGTAGTGTATGCAACAATAGTCTGGAAGCTAAAAACTGTAATCGTCTGAAAGCGTGGGTGTAAGAATTTAGCTCAAGCAGTTCTTGCTCATTTGCAGGATAGGCAGTCAAAAGTTCTATCTCATTTTCTGTGATTTCCCAAATCCCGATAGAGGCTTCTTTACGTATGTTCCGAACGTTAATAATTGGCATTTACCTCAATTTAATGCTAAAATACAGTCTAATTTGATTGTCACTCTTAATTAATGATCGAAATGCAATTCCCAAAGGTCCTTTTTACTAATTTTGCGCACCATTAAAACTTCCAACATGAGCAACGTAATCACTGAAAAACAAATGAAATACAAAGTAAAAGATATCTCCCTAGCAGAATGGGGCAGAAAAGAAATCAGACTTGCTGAAGATGAAATGCCTGGACTTATGTCGCTGCGCAAAGAATTTGGTGCATCAAAACCATTAAAAGGTGCTCGTATTGCAGGTTGTCTTCACATGACAATTCAGACTGCAGTTTTAATCGAAACACTTGTTGAATTAGGTGCAGAAGTAACATGGTCATCTTGTAACATTTTCTCTACTCAGGATCATGCAGCAGCTGCAATTGCGGCAGCAGGAATTTCTGTTTATGCGTGGAAAGGAATGAATGCTGAAGAATTTGATTGGTGTATTGAACAAACATTATGGTTTGGTGATGATCGTCAACCTTTGAATATGATTCTTGATGATGGTGGTGATCTTACTAATCTTGTTTTTGATAAATATCCTGAACTTGCAAAAGGAATCAGAGGACTTTCTGAAGAAACAACTACTGGTGTTTTGCGTTTGCAGGATCGCGTGAAAAATGGTACCCTATTAATGCCAGCTATCAATGTGAATGATTCAGTTACCAAATCAAAATTTGATAATAAATACGGTTGTCGTGAGTCACTTGTTGACGCTATTCGTCGTGCTACTGATTTGATGCTTGCAGGTAAAGTTGCTGTTGTTGCTGGATATGGTGATGTTGGAAAAGGATCAGCTCAATCATTGAGTTCACAAAATGTTCGAGTTATTGTTACTGAAATCGATCCAATTTGCGCACTTCAAGCTGCAATGGATGGATATCAGGTTATGAAAATGGATAATGCTGTTAAAGTCGCAGATATTATTGTAACAACTACTGGTAATAAAGACATTGTTGTGGATCGTCATTTCAAAGCAATGAAAAATAATGCTGTAGTTTGTAACATCGGTCACTTTGATACTGAGATTGATATGGCCTGGTTAAATAAAACACATGGCAAATCAAAAATTGAGATTAAGCCGCAAGTTGATAAGTACACAGTTGATGGAAAAGATATCATTGTACTTGCTGAAGGTCGTTTAGTGAATCTAGGTTGTGCAACAGGACATCCATCTTTTGTAATGAGTAATTCATTCACAAATCAAACTTTAGCTCAATTAGAATTGTGGGCGAACTCAAAAAATTACGAAAACAAAGTGTATACACTTCCGAAACATTTAGATGAAAAAGTTGCACGTTTGCACCTTGCAAAAATCGGAGTTGACTTGGATGTGCTATCAAACGAACAAGCTGCTTATATTGGAGTTAATGTTGACGGTCCTTTTAAGAGCGATATGTATCGTTACTAATTTTATAAGAAAAATAAAAAAAAGGGATCTAAATTTTAGGTCCCTTTTTTTATGTCAATTTGTTACTCGCAATACTGTCCCATCAAAAATACATCGGAACTGACGTAATGGAATTACTGCAGGTCCAGAAATAGGACTTCCGTCACTCAACAGAAACTGAGAAGTACAGCTAATATCTTTCAAAATAATATTATTCGTAGTGTCAACATCTACAATTGAATTTACTTCCTCTGGTAAATAGGGGCAGGTGCGTTCATAGGCAGCAAATTCATTTATCCCTTTTCTATAGACAACTACACCACGATTTCCTCCGGAAAAATATTTCCATCCATCAACTGTTTGCAATGCAATATTCTGCTGATCGTTCACGTAAATAGTAAGACTTACGTACACATTTGGAACGTATTGATGTTCCTTTTTGCAGGTAATAGTCAGCACAATTAATGGAACGATTAAGAATAATTTTATGCGATGCATAATTCAAAGTTAGGGAAATTCATTTGGCAATGTTTTTGAATTAAAAGCTTAAATTTGTAATGATGATTAAGTTATTGAGTAGACGTATTGCATTACTTTCCGTTGCTTTCCTATTGTTGCCTTTGTTTATGATGGCTCAAAGTGAGACTGGAGGTACTTCTGGTGGATCCAATACGGAAGCCAAAACACCCAATAGTAGACTTGATCGTAAAAAAGCCAAACGCGATTGGAAAAAAAATCGCAAAACGGAAATGACAGCTGCTGCCGATAAAAAGGAATATAATAAGCGATATAACACCAAAAAGACTAGAAAACGGATGAAAAAAGCCGAGAAAAAGGCCCAGAAAAATAACGATCATAAACGTGAGTTTTTTCTGGTTCGTTGGTGGCACAAAATTTTCCATTAACCACTTATCCGGTTGGATCGACCAAATAATCCTTTTCTTTAACCGCATGCAATTTGGACTACTTTTTCATTTGCATTTCTTAACAGTTTATGTAAATTTGTTTGTCTACCAACGTTTCTTTATGGTAGCACATCCTCATCGTTCTTTATTCGTTTGCAACTAATCTTTAAGCAGTTTTTAAGCTGAAAGTGAAATTGTAAAAACGAAAACCCGACATCAGTTACAGAAATTCTGAAAATTGATGAACGTGATCAGAAATTCACTTATTCAATGAATTTTCTGGAGACGGTAGGGCGGTAAATTATTTTATACTAAACCGCCTCCGCTGCAACATCCCCCCGCAGCGGGTTAACACTCTGAAAATACTCGGTAAATCTCGAAAGATTAATTTCTTTTTAGCTGATTATCAGCACTTAAATGCTGTGTTTGGACATGTAAATTTATGTTAAAACTAAATTTGCGAAAAAGTTCTAAAACTTTCTATATTTACCAACCCAATTTTGCCCGATTTACACACGTCACGAAACAGAATCATTATGCTGCGAAAAATTTACTTTGTTCTTGCTATTTTATTAGCTGGTGTAACAGTTGCTACTGCTCAGAGCGGTGGCGGAATCAAAGGGAAAGTTATTGATAAGGCTACCCGTGAAGGCGTTCCTTTTGCCGTTGTTACCGTTTCTCTAAATGGTGTAACTGCAGGCGGAGCTCAAACCGATTTAGATGGTGAATTCCAAATCAAACCTCTTAATGCTGGTTCTTATATTGTGAAAATTCAATATACAGGTTATCAATCTGTAGAATACAAAGGGGTTATTGTTTCTGATCTTAAGACAACCTATCTCACTGGTGAATCTCAAATCGAACTTTCTGCAACCAGCGTTACAATGGCTGAAGCAGTTATTGTAGATTATAAAGAACCTTTGATTGATCCTGATACAAAATCGGGCGGAACAGTTACTCGTGAAGAGTTTCTTGCAATGCCTTCAAAAAATATTAATTCTGTAGCTGCTACAACTGCCGGAGTTTATCAGGCCGATGAAGGTGGAGAACTTAACATGCGCGGACAACGTGGCGACGGTACTGCTTATTTTATCGATGGTCAGCGTGTAATTGGTTCTGCTAATTTACCGCAACAATCTATTGAGCAAGTAACAGTAATCACAGGTGGTGTTCCTGCTCAATTTGGAGATGCTACAGGTGGTGTTGTAAATATCACAACTCGCGGACCGCAAAGTGAATACTTTGGTGGAGTTGAGTTGATCACTTCTGAAATTCTGGATGATTACGGTTATAATTTCGTTGGATTCAGTGTTGGTGGACCAATCTGGGTTAAGAAAGATACTACTGGTGCTTCACGTCCTGTTCTTGGTTTCATTCTTTCCGGAGAAGGCTCCATGGAAAAAGATCCTGATCCTTCTGCAGGTGGTACTTATAAATTGAATGATGATAAACTTCATGAATTAGAAATTAATCCACTTAGCCCTGCACCGAATGGAGCTGGTTTTGTTCGTAATACTGAATACGTTCGAATTGAAGATCTTGAAAAAATCAAATCACGTCAGAATGTTGATTCTCGTACACTTCGTTTGAATGCTAAAATTGATTTTAAACCAACTGAAAATTTGAATATTACTTTCGGTGGATCTATCGATTACAATCGTAATCATGGATACATATATGAATATGCTTTATTCAATCCATCTAATAACCCATTAACCACTTCAAATACTTGGAGGGTTTATGCACGACTTACTCAACGTTTCGGTTCTCAAGGTGCAGAAGGCGAAAAGGCTGCATCTAATATTAAGAATGCCTTCTATACATTACAAGTAGGTTATACTAAAGTTTATAATGTAACTGAAGATGAAACACATAAAGCGAATTATTTCGATTATGGACATATCGGAACTTTTAACCAGTACAAAACACGCACGTTTGCGCCAGGTACAGTTATAGTTGGTAATGATACCTTATTCGGAATTGTTCAAACAGCTTATTCTGATTCTGCAATCACTTATACTCCTCATTATGTTGATGCAAATGGAAATCTAGTGGATTCACCGAATCCTTTAGAATCAAATTATACTAATTACGTTTTTAATAATCTTGGAACTTATAATTCTGCAACTGGTGTTTATAGCATGGACGGTAACGGAAGCACAGTTCAAAATAACCTTGGTCTTTTAAATGGTGATCGTCCAGGTAACGTTTACTCAATTTGGTATAATACAGGTCGTCAATATAATGGATACAGCATTGATGATAGAACTCAATTCAGAGTTTCAACAAGCTTCTCTGCCGATATAAAAGATCATGCAATTCAGGTGGGATTTGAGTTTGAACAACGTGATGAGCGTGGTTATGCATTATCTCCTTTAAATCTTTGGGATCGTATGCGTCAACTTGCAAACTATCACCTTACACAGCTTGATCTTGCTAACCCACAAATTGTAACTGCAGGTAATTATCAGGTTTTCCTTTATGATCGTTATTATGATGGTGCTAACCAAAAATATTTTGATAAGAGCATGCGCGAAAAATTAGGCATGTCCGCTAATAATACCGATTGGATAGACGTTGATGCTTATGGTCCTGATTTCTTTACATTAGATATGTTCTCTGCAGAAGATATGCTTCTTGATGGAAACAATATCGTTAGTTATCATGGTTATGACCATACTGGAAAACGTACAAAAGGAAATACTTCTTTCGACGATTTCTTCACTAAGAAAGATGCAAATGATAACCTTGCTCGTTCTATCGGCGCTTTCCGTCCGATTTACATGGCTGGTTACATTCAAGATAAATTTGACTTCAAAGATTTGAAATTCAACGTTGGACTTCGTGTCGATCGTTTCGATGCTAACCAAAAAGTATTGAAAGACAAATACCTTTTCTACGAAGCATTAACCGTAAAAGAATTACCAAGTACATTCTCGCATCCTTCTAATATGGGTGATGACTATGTTGTATATGTGGATGCGAATCCTGTGAACGTAATTACTGGTTATAGAAATGGCGATACATGGTATGATGCGCAAGGAAATGAAATTTCAGATCCAGCTTTGATTGCTCAACAATCAGGTACAGGTCGCATTACACCTTATTTAGTGGATGCATCTGCAACAACAATCAGCACAAAGTCTTTCAAAGATTATTCGCCACAACTTAACTTCATGCCGCGTATTGCGTTTGCATTCCCTATTTCAGAGGAAGCAAATTTCTTCGCTCACTATGATGTTTTAACACAGCGTCCAACAGATGGTTATCGTTTGGATCCAATCCAATATTACTATATCGCCAATCGTGTAGGTTCTTTCAACAACAATCCTGATCTGAAACCACAGCGTACAACTGATTATGAACTTGGATTTACTCAAACTTTAAGCGCACGTAAAAATGCAGCGATTACACTTTCTGCTTTCTATCGTGAGTTCCGAGATATGATTCAAGTAATTGCTGTTAATTACGCTTACCCAGCAAATTATAACACCTACGGTAATATTGACTTTGGAACAGCAAAAGGTTTCACTGTTGCTTATGACCTTCGTCGTACAAATGGAGTTCAGCTTACAGCTAGTTACACCCTTCAGTTCGCTGATGGAACTGGTTCTGGTTCAGGTGAAGCTGCTAATCTTATTTCTGCTGGTCAACCAAACCTTCGTACAACTATTCCTTTAGACTTCGATCAACGTCATGCAATTGTTGCTAACGTAGATTACCGTTTCGGTTCAGGGGCAAATTACCATGGACCAGTAGTTGGAAAAAAATCAACTAAACTGTTTAATAACGTAGGTGCTAATATGGTGTTCCGTGCAGGTTCTGGCACGCCTTACACACAGCAATCTAACGTGACTCCTAATGGTCAGTTCGGCGTTGCAAGTCGTGCAAATCTTGAAGGTTCAATTAATGGTTCACGTCTTCCATGGCAGGTTCGTGTTGATCTTCGTATTGACAAAAATGTTGACTTGAAATGGGGTGGTGGAACTGATGGAGACGCTAAAATGGCTAACCTCAATATTTACCTTCAGGTGTTGAATGTTTTAAACACAAAGAATATTCAGAACGTTTACCGTTACACAGGAAATGCAACTGATGATGGTTACTTGAATGCAGCTGAAACTCAAACCTTGATTAATGCACAGAATGACCCCCAATCTTTCCGTGACTTATACAATGTGAAGATTAACAACCCTTCAAACTATAGTATTCCCCGTCGTATTCGCATTGGTGTAATGCTCGACTTTTAAAGGAACGCATGATTTTTTTTCCAATACAGAAAAAGAAAATAGTAAAAAACAAATCGAATTAAAATGAAAATCAAGCGTCAAATCATCGCTCTACCACTTGCAGCATTAATGCTTTTTGCTCTTTCAGCAAACGCAAGGGAAAACGGAGCAAACGGTCATCGCCAAAGCAATCCTTCGGCTAACCGTGGTAATTCGCAAGATCAGTTACAAGCTTCATGTACTCCTGCAGCTGCAAAAACTGATTTGGATATTAATAACGTACGTACTACCATCATGACTGGTGGTGATATGTGGTGGGATCTTACAACAGCCCGCTATGAAGTTCCTAAAGATGGAAAAGCTCATTCTATCTTCGCAGGAGCTCTTTGGATTGGTGGACTTGATGCTGGTGGACAGCTAAAAGTTGCCGCAATGACCTATCGTCAAACTGGAAATGACTTCTGGCCTGGTCCTTTGGATACAACAACTGTATCTGTTGATCTTGCAACTTGTAACTCTTTTGATAAACATTGGAAGATTACGAAAAAAGAGGTGGAAGATTATTCTCTTTATTTACAAGGACAGGGTGCTCCCGGTTATTCGGTGCCATTAGTAATTCAGAATTGGCCTGGTAATGGAAATTCTGCGCTTGGACAAGGGCATTATTTAGCTCCCTTTTTCGATTCTGATGGAGATGGTTATTACAATTGGTCAGCTGGTGATTATCCAGGATTTGATTTAACTGGTAATTCAGGTTGTTCTAAATTTCAACTTTTTGGTGACCAAGTTTTATGGTGGGTGTTTAATGACAAAGGAAATATTCACTCTGAAACAGGTGCTGCAGCAATTGGTTTAGAAATTCATGCACAAGCTTTCGCATTCTCAACAAATGACGAAATTAATAACATGACATTCTACACTTATAAAATTATCAATCGCTCTACAGTGTCTATGAATAATACCTATTTCGGACAGTGGACAGATGCCGATCTTGGAGCATATGATGATGACTATGTTGGATGTGATGTAAAACGTGGACTTGGTTATACCTATAATGGTGATGCTAATGACGGTTCTTCAGCACTTCCTACTGTTGGAACTTATGGTGCAAATCCTCCTGCAATTGGAATGGACTTTTTTGAAGGACCAATTGCTGATACAAGCGATGGAGTAGATAATGATCATGATGGTACGATAGATGAACCTGGTGAGGAAATCATCATGTCAAAATTCGTTTATTATAACAACGATTTTACTGTACAAGGTAATCCTGAAAATGCAACACATTATTACAACTACTTATCCGGTTTCTGGAAAGATGGCACACCATTTACTTATGATAATAATGCATATGGTGGAACACAAGTTTGTGATTATATGTTCCCTGGTCAATCGGATCCATTAGGAATTGGAACTGGTGGTGTAATTCTCTACGGTAACTGGAGTGAAGAAACTGTAAACAATACTCCTTTTGACCGTCGTATGATGCAGTCTGCAGGACCATTCACACTTCAACCTGGTGCTGTTAATTATATTACTGTTGGTGCTGTTTGGGCTCGTGCTGCAAACGGTGGACCTTCTGCTTCAGTTGCACTTATGCGTACAACAGATGACAAGGCACAAAGACTTTTTGATAATTGTTTCCGTACACTTGACGGTCCTGATGCACCAGACATTACTATGCAGGAATTAGATAAAGAATTGATTCTTTATTTAACTAACAAGCCAAACTCAAATAATTACTTAGAAGGTTATGCTGCTGGAGATCCAAGTATCGTATATGGATCGCTTTCTCCACAACTTGCAAACATTGATACTTCTTTTAATTTCGAAGGCTATCAGATTTTCCAGTTGAAAGATGCTACTGTATCCACCGCTGATTTGTACAATTTGGATAAAGCTCGTTTGGTTGCACATTGCGATATTAGAAACGGAGTAACAACATTGGTAAATCGCGAATTCGATCAAACATTGAACGCAGACGTTCCTACTGATATGACACTTGCTGCAGATGATGCAGGTATTTATCATTCGATACCTTTCACAGAAGATGCTTTTGCAACAGGAGATCGTCGTTTAATAAATCATAAGACCTATTATTATATGGCAATTTCTTATGCATATAATAATTACCTCACTTATGCTGATGTGTCTTTTGATACGATTAACCCTTTGGTTGCTTCCAATATTGGACAGAAAAAACCTTATTTAGCTGGACGTAGAAATGTGAAAATCTATTCAGGAATTCCACATATTTCAAGTCCTGAGGCTTACGGAACAAACAATTTATCTACTTATGGTAGTGGACCAAAAATCACACGTCTTGAAGGTTCTGGTAACAGTAACAATGTACTTGATCTTACTGATGCATCTGAAAATGCAATTGTTGCTGCTCCACCAGTAGTATTTAATGCGGCGGATCCGACAAGTAATGCATGGTCTTATACTGCGCGAGTTGACAATCCTCAATATACAAATGGACATGGACCGATCAATGTAAAGGTTATTGATCCGTTGAATGTTCCAGATGGTCAGTTTACACTTCAGATCGTTGATACTGCAACTGCACTTTCTACTATTCCATCAACAGCAAGATGGGTATTGAAAGAAATTTCTCCTGATGTTCGTTCTTGGTCTTCGGATACTAGCACGACCATGATTAACGTTTTTGAAAATGAACAAATCATTCCTGAACTTGGATTGTCTGTTACAATTGCTCAGGTACCTATGCCGGGTAATGGAAATAATCCTGATAAAAACAGTTATTTAGAATCTACTATGACATTCACCGATGTTTCTAAAAATTGGTTGACTGGAGTACAAGATGATGATAGTCACAGTGAGACAAATTGGATTCGTGCGGGTACAACCGTTGGTTCTGGTGCTGATCCATGTGCTTCTGCTTGGAATGATAATAAACAGGGTACTACATTTATTGATCCAGAAGGTGATTATGAAAAATTAATTGGTGGAACTTGGGCACCCTATCGCTTAACAGCAGCGATGTTGAATCCAACTTTATCTAATATTTGTTACCAAACTGGTCCGGCTTACTGGGTAAATGCTACAATGATTCAGAACAAAATGGATTATGTAAGTAACGTAGATGTTGTATTTACTAATGATAGAACAAAATGGACACGTGTACCTGTTTTAGAAATGGGTTCAAACATCGCGCTGAATTATTTAAATGATTCTACCATGTGTTTGCGTCGATCTCCATCTGTAGATAAACACGGTAAAAAAGCTGGTGATGCAGGTTACAATTCAGCAGAAGGTGATTTGATTAGCACAGTAGGAATGAGTTGGTTCCCTGGATACGCAGTAAACGTTGAAACTGGCGAACGAATGAATATGGCTTTTGGTGAAAACTCAGCATTAACTGGCGAAAATGGTCGTGATATGTTGTGGAATCCTACTGCAAATGAGCGTTCTCAATTCTACGATCCATTGTTTGGAGGTCAGCACTACATCTATGTTTTCGGACATAATGGAAATGAGCGTTATGCTAATCCTTATTCCACTGCTGCATTAAGCGGACAACTTAAAGATGTTCCTGCTTATGATCAGGGTGCAATGATGATGAAGATTATGACTCAATCGCCTTCTTCAGTTGTACAAACAGAACGTTCTGAATTATTCAGAGATGCGATGTGGGTGAGCATTCCAATGTTGACTGATAATTATGCAGATTGGTCTTTTGATTATAATTCAAATCCACTTCCAACTGATGCAAAAGTTCGTCTTCGTTTGGCTAAGCCATATCGTCGCGCTTTATCTGGTGTTACTCCGGTTCTGCCTAATAAGCCATGGATTCCTTCTGATACAGTTTTTTCACCTCAGAATAATAACCGTCCATTGTACTCTTTCAGCACTTCTGATTTGAAAACTGAAACGAACAACAATGAAGCTGCTGTAAATGCACTTGATCTGATTAACGTCGTTCCTAATCCTTATTATGCATACTCTGCATATGAAAAGAATCAGATTGAAAACCGTGTTAAGTTCACTAACCTTCCAGTGAAGTGTACAATTAGAATCTATACAGTTAGCGGAATTTTGATTCGCAAAATGACAAAAGATTCTCCGATTACATCTTTGGATTGGGATTTGAAAAATCAGGCTGGTATTCCAATTGCAAGTGGACTTTACATTGTACATGTTGAAGTACCAGATGTAGGTGAGAAGATCCTTAAATTCTTCGGTGTTCTTCGTCCAATTGACTTAGACGCTTATTAATCCGAAACGATCGCATGAAATTTTCTAATACATCAGAAAGTAAAATTATGAAAGCAAAAAATAAAGTTCTCGTTCCGATTTTAACAGCTGGTCTTTTGATCACTAGCGTTGGAGTTGTAAAAGCAGGAAATAAGGATCGTGCCGGTCAAGCTGGTGCGACCGAATTGCTCATCAATCCATTTGCACGTTCTTCTGGATGGGGTGGTGCGAATACTGCCGGAGCACATGGTTTAGAAGCTATGTATCTTAACGTTAGTGGTACTGCGTTTACACAACATACTGAATTGATGTTTTGCCATACCAATTGGCTTGGTGGAACTGGAATCGGAATCAACTCATTTGGTTTTACCCAACGAGTAGGTGAAACTGGTGCAATTGGACTTGGTGTTATGTCAATGGATTTTGGCGATATTGACATTACAACAGTTGATTTACCAGAAGGAGGAATCGGAACATTCCACCCAACTTATACCAATATCGGTCTTTCCTTTGCAAAGGGATTTTCGCAAAGCATTTATGGAGGTATTGTTGTAAAGGCAATTTCTGAATCTATTGCTGATGTTTCTGCCCGTGGAGTGGCGCTTGATGCAGGAATTCAATACGTTACTGGGAAGTTCGAGCAAATAAAATTTGGCATTTCTTTGCGAAATGTCGGACCGCGTATGCGCTATACAGGTGATGGATTGACTTTCAAGGGTGTTGCGCCATCGGGTGCTTATGCAATGACATTGTCACAACGTTCTGCTGATTTCGATTTACCAACTTTGTTGAATATTGGCGGTACTTATGATTTCTTCATTTCTAAGGATAGCCTTTCAATGAAAAATCATCGCATCACCGGTGCTGTCAACTTTACTTCAAATTCATTCTCAAAAGATGAGTTTCGCGTAGGTGTTGAATATGCTTGGAAGTCGATGTTTATGGTTCGTGGAGGTTATGTTTATGAGCAAGGAATTACGAATAAAGAAGAAACCACAAGTGCATTTACTGGACCAACATTCGGAGCTTCAGTAGAACTTCCATTTGGAAAAAGAGGATCTACTTTTGCAATAGATTATTCTTATCGTGCTACAAATCCTTTTAATGGTGTACATAGCTTTGGAGCTCGTATAAACCTCTAATCCTTATTGCGCCGAAAGGCCTTTTTATTACCTTTGATTAAAGGAGAGTCCCGTCCCCACATTGTGGCGACGGGATTCTCCTTCTCTATTCTAATTACATTCCTAAACTAAAGCGCCATGTCGCAAATAACTTATTTTACCGAGGAAGGACTTAAAAAGTTAAAAGAAGAGCTTCATATTCTTCAGACCCAAGAAAGGCCTAGCATTTCTCGTCAGATTGCTGAAGCCAGGGATAAAGGGGATTTATCGGAGAATGCTGAATACGATGCTGCAAAGGAAGCTCAAGGGCTATTAGAGGCAAAGATTTCAAAGATGCAAGAGCTTCTGAATAATGCTCGTATTGTTGACGAAACAAACATGGATACCGATAAGGTTTTGATTCTATGTAAAGTCACCATCAAAAATGTAAAAACCGGTCAGAAAATGACCTATACCCTGGTTCCTGAAACAGAAGCTGATTTAAAGACAGCACGTTTATCTGTCAATTCACCAATTTCAAAAGGACTTTTGGGCAAGAAAATCGGTGACATTGCTGATGTTACTGTTCCTTCAGGTGCGATGCAATTTGAAATTATTGACATCTCCCGATAATGGCAACTATATTTTCCAAAATCGTTACTGGGGAAATTCCTTGTTATAAAATAGCTGAGACAAAAAATTGCCTTGCTTTTTTGGATGTAAATCCCCTTGTTGAAGGACATGTATTAGTAATTCCCAAAATAGAAGTTGATTATATTTTTGATTTAGAGGATGAGCTTTTTATTGAGCTGCATGTTTTTTCAAAAGCTGTTGCAAAAGCAATAGAGAAAATTATAAAGTGTAAGCGAATCGGCGTAGCTGTGATAGGACTAGAAGTTCCTCACGCACATATTCATTTGGTACCGATGGATACTATTGGTGATATAAATTTTTCTAGGCCCAAATTGCAAATCTCAAAGGCGGAACTAGAAGAAGTTGGAACTAGAATAGCGGAAGCCTTTTCAAAATAGCGGAATTTATTTTTTCTTTAGACGTTCCGGATTATCAGAAAGAAAAGTTTTCCAACTACCATATTTTTTATCAGTTCCTGTAGTGTTGTTCATTTGAAAAAAATGACAAACTGCAGCCGCCAATCCATCCGTCGCATCAAGGTATTTGGGTAACGATTTAATAGTTAGAAGTTGTTGCAACATTGCTGCTACTTGGTCTTTACTTGCATTTCCATTTCCTGTAATGGACATTTTTATTTTCTTTGGTGCGTATTCGAATATTGGAATATCTCTACTTAGCGCAGCGGCAATTGAAACGCCCTGTGCCCTTCCAAGCTTTAGCATGGATTGAACATTCTTTCCAAAAAAAGGAGCTTCGATCGCAAATTCATCAGGCAAATGTTTTTCTGCAAGTTCAACTGTTTTATCAAATATCATTTTTAATTTACTAGCAGGATCTTCGATTTTATCTAAACGGATAACTCCCAGATCAACTAATTTCATTTTGTTGGACACAATACTTATTACCCCAAATCCCATGATGTTTGTGCCGGGGTCAATTCCGAGTATTACTTTGTCTTTATTTTTGCGAGGGTCAGAAGGAGAAAGCTGCACGGCGTTTTGTTACATTTACCTGTGCTAAAAAAGTACAGGAAAAAATTAGGTCTTGCATTAAAGATAGCAATTGTTTTGCTAGCGGTTGGCTACATCGCGCGACGATTTTTATTCACTGATGATAGTGAGAGTTTTCCATTGCATTTGTTGACTGCTATAAAAACTTCACCCTTAACTTTTATTTCTGTTCTTTTCCTTATGGTTCTTAACTGGATGATAGAAGGGTATAAATGGAAACTTGCCGCAAGTCAACAGGTGAAAATAACTTTTAAAAGTGCGATGAAGGGAGTTTTGGCTGGCGTTACAATTGGAACTGCAACCCCAAATAGAATTGGAGAATTTGCTGGCCGCATTTTTATGGAGAATGAAGTTGATCGTATACCCTTGTTATTTCTTTCATTCGTATGCAGTTTTTGTCAGGTAATGGTCACTTTTCTTGCAGGAATAACAGGAATGTTTTTGTTGGAGGATAATGCGGGACTTAGTAGAAACGAAATGCTTTTTATTTATTCGGCAGGATTAATTTTTTGTTTGCTTCCAATAACCTTGCGAATTCTTCCGAAAAAATGGAAAGAAAAAGCAAGTCAATTGAGAAATTTTCCAACAAAGATTTTTTTTAAAATACTTTTTTTGTCAGCGTTGCGCTATGCAGTTTATGTTTTTCAATTCATGCTTTTAATTTATATTCTGCGGCCTGAATTTTTCTGCATGGAAACATTGGGTTTTATTATGGTTTCCTATTTGGTAGTTACTTTAATTCCCACCTTCTCCTTTACGGAGGTTTTTGTCCGGGGAAGTATTGCGGCATTGATTTTTTCAACTGCCGGCTATGAACGAATCGGTTTTATTGTTGCGGTACTTTTGTGGCTGATTAATGTCGGCATTCCTTCATTGGTGGGAACAATATTTGTTTTTAAATTAAAATTTGCGGGGAAAGAATAATGGTTACGCCGCTCTATTTTATTTCAGCTGCATTTTTATTTTTGTATGCATTTGCGGTATTGGTTCCTGCAATTGCTTTTCTTTTTTCCAGATCATTTAAAAATAAGGATGATTCAACAATCCTATTCTTTTCAATAATTCTTCCTGTAAGAAACGAACAGGATCACATTGCGGCCTGCCTTGAAAGTCTAAGAAATCTTGATTATCCAAAATCACTTTTTGAAATTATTCTTGTGGATGATCATTCCAATGATGATACAATGAAAATTGTGGCCCAATTTGTTGGCTCAATGGACAACTTAATCCTGAAGAGTAACGGCGAAGATGCTAATGGGAAAAAAAGTGCAATTACGAATGGAGTTCAACAAGCAAGTGGTAAATATATTGTAACGACAGATGGCGATTGTGTGCTTCCAGTAAAATGGTTGCAAAATTTTGCTCAAGAATTTGAAAGAACAAATGCAACTTTAATTGCTGGGCCTGTGAGTTACCGCAAAAGTTTCAGTTCGCTTCGTGATCTTTTACAGATAGAGCAGCTTTCAATGCAAATTGTTTCTGCAGGATTCATTCAAATGGGATTTCCAATGATGTGTAGCGGGGCTAATTTGGCATATAAAAAGGAATTTTTTCAAGTTTCAGGTGGCTATAAAAATGACCCATATACTAGTGGTGATGATATGATGTTGCTTTTGAAAGCAAATGCCTTGGCTAAAGGACAAGTGGCTTTTATCAATAAAAGAAGTTCAATTGTAATCACGCAGTCTGCCAAAACCATCTCAGAGACAATTAGACAAAGGGTCAGATGGATTTCCAAATTTGCGGCTTATGCAACAAGGCTAGCAGGTTTAGTAGGAATCCTTGTTTTTATGGCAAATTTTATAATGCCTTTATTAGCACTGTTTTCCATATGGGATCCATTGGTTTTGAGGGTGCTGTTTTCGGCCTTTTTGTTAAAGATGTTGATTGACGTTTTGTTGTTATCTTTAACCGTTCCGTTTTTCCGAGAACCACGCTTATTAATGTTGGCTCCAACAGGTGAAGTGTTTCACACTTTATTATCCTTGGTTGTAACATTGGCAAGATGGTCAGGTTCCTTCACATGGAAAGGTCGAAAATGGAAACGTTAATTGGCAAACGCTACTGATGCAAAAGAAAAATAAAAACAACTCTCATTCACTGGCTTCCTTTGCATGGCAACGTCTGCGCAGAGATAAGTTGGCCATTGTTGGTGTTGGAATTATTGTAGTTGCAATGCTTGTGGCAATTCTTGGCTATACTATTACTCCTGATTCAAGTCCTGATGCGGATACACACGTTGATGAAATCGGCATTAAGCATCCAGGATTTAAATGCAAACTAGTTCGCCTTAAAAAAAATGTAGAAGATGATGGTGGAAATTTTTTCACTGTTATGTTTGGTGGAGAAACCAACCGTTATGAATACCATGCTTTCAAATCCTATTGGTTTGTTAAGAACGATATTGCATGGGAAGAATATACGGAAGGTGCTGTTCAAGGAAAAATTTGGCGTTATAATTTAGCTGATGCTTTATATTCCATTAATCCTTCCTTCCCAATTTTAAATGACACTGTCAATGGTACAATTGATTTCTATGCTTATGGTGAAGCAAGAAAAATTCATAAGTCTACAACCGAATTGCAAAAGGAAATACTAGATAATATTATTGAAAAGCGATATCTATTAGGAACGGATCATTTTGGAAGAGATCTCTTAAGTCGCTTGATGATTGGTACAAGAATTTCACTTTTTGTCGGACTTATCTCGGTTGTGATTTCTATTTTTATTGGAATAATGATGGGTGCGATCTCCGGGTTTTTTCGCGGATGGGTTGACGATATCATAATGTGGTTTATAAATGTGGTTTGGTCCATTCCAACACTGCTCTTGGTCATTGCTATTACACTTGTACTTGGAAAAGGAATCTTTCCAATTTTTATTGCTGTTGGATTAACCATGTGGGTAGAAACTGCTCGTGTAGTACGAGGTCAAATTTTAAGTGTTCGGGAAAAAGAATTTGTGGAAGCGGGTAGGGCATTGGGCTTTACTAACATGAGAATTATTATTCGTCACATTCTTCCTAATGTTATGGGACCTGTTATTGTTATTTCCGCTAATAATTTTGCTTCTGCAATTCTAATTGAGGCGGGTTTAAGTTATTTAGGAATTGGTGTTCGCAGGCCAACACCAAGCTGGGGAATGATGATCAGTGAATACAAAGGTTATATCCTTACCGGAGATGCATATCTGGCTGTATTACCAGGAGTGGCCATCATGTTTATTGTACTTGCATTTATGCTTCTTGGAAATGGTTTGCGTGATGCCATTGATACAAAGCTTGCAGGTGATGACCAGATTATGACATAATAGTTTTAGGTTCAGAGTTTCGGATTCGGAGTTTTGAGTTCGGAAGTGAAAAATCTACAATTCTCCAATGAAAAAGTGAAAAGCGCAAGCCTTTATTTTGTGGAAAACCCGAAAGTAGAAACCCGAAACCAAAGAACTTTTTTCCTACTTTAGCAGAATACACATAAGCCTTTTTTAAGGTTCATTTTACGTTAACACACACTTATGCATATTGCGATAGCCGGAAATATAGGTTCCGGAAAAACTACTCTGACCACATTACTCTCCAAGCATTACGGTTGGCAAGCTCATTATGAAGACGCTGATGATAATCCTTATCTCAACGATTTTTATGAAGACATGCAACGTTGGTCATTCAATCTACAAATTTATTTTTTGAATAGTCGATTTGCTCAAGTAAGTGAAATTCGCACTTCTGGTAGAAGCGTTATTCAGGATAGAACGATTTATGAAGATGCGCATATTTTTGCGCCCAACCTTCATGCAATGGGATTGATGACCACGAGAGATTTTGAAAATTATTTTTCTCTTTTTAAATTGATGGAATCCTTAGTGCAACCACCTGATCTTATTATTTATTTGCGTGCATCTGTTCCAACCTTAGTTGCACAGATTCAAAAACGCGGACGTGATTATGAAAATGCAATTCGTATCGATTATCTCAAACGTTTGAATGAACGTTATGAAGCGTTTATTTCTACTTACGAATCTGGAAAAATTATGATCATCGATGTAGATGAAAATAAATTTCATGAAAATCCGGAGCATCTTGGACAGATAATTAATAAAATTGATGCTGAGGTGAACGGATTATTTAAGTGAGTTATTAGTTAATAGTGAATAGTTATTAGAAAAGGCGATCTGAAATTTAGATCGCCTTTTTTAATTTTTAATGCAAACTTAAAGACAACTTGCTTCGATAATTCGTATGTCTAATTGCAATTGAGTGAAGTTTGTCAACACTAATTCATAGGGAGCGTGAAAAAATTTCGCTTTTTCCCATGTTGTTTTTCCTTGTTCTGGATTGCCGTAAATATTGGAATCAGAAGTATCAAGAATTGACAAAGAAGTTTTGTTGTGCTTTTCTGTTAATAGTTTTTTAAAATTAGTTATATCTTGTTTGATTGCTAGCAACTGTGGAGTAGGTATTCCCATATTATCAAACAAAAGATTGTTAGGGACATCATAGTTGTTGGAGTATTCATAAAAGATTTGTTCATTGCTCAGTTTCTCATCGCGCCCTGCATTGATGAAATCAATGACCTGTTTTTTTTCCGCTTCAATTTTGTTGCACAATTCATTGCAGGAATTTTTTAAGGTTGTGAAATCCATTTGTGACTTGGAGGAATCACCAACAAGTTGATCGTACCTGATATTGTTTTGTGCAGTTGCTACAGTATACGATTGGTTGAGATGTTCTACTGCAACATACCGTAAATAATCAACCTGATGACTTGGTCTGAGATTCACAATCATAAATAACAAAGCTCCTGCACCAAGTATAAGAATAGAAGTTATAGTAGTATTTGTTTTAGTTTCTGGATTTCTAATTCCTCCGAAGAAATAAATAGGCAGGAAGAGAAAAATTAAAATAGCCAAGGCACCTAAACCCAGTATGTTTGCTCCCGGCCAATGCATTACCTTGAAAAGTATTCCCAAACTGAAGGCGATTCCAAAAAAAGTTGCAACCGACAAGGTGATTTTTTCACGCTTGACTTTTACTTCTTTTGCTTTCAGAAGAAAAACAAGTGGAAGAAAAATTAGACACATTATAGCAACTGCAAGCACTAAACATATAGCTGCTCCTGGCCAGTGCATAACTTTAAAGAATGAACCCGTTGCAAATAATATTGCAGAAATAGTTCCACTGACGAACATGACTTTTTTCATAGCGTAATAGTTTTTGAAGGTTAATAATAGTTCCGTCTCCTCCTGAATTTCCCGCAATTCCTTTTTAAAAAAACGTGGAATTATACTTTGGTAATATTCCTCGAAGTTTTGATCAGGAGGCATTTCATTTTCAATAATGCAACAGATATGATCCAGCAAGTTGAGTTGCAACTCTTCCATTTCAATGCCATTACGTCTAATGTCAGCGATGATGAAGGATACCTGTTGTTCGTTTAAAACAAACATGCTAGCCTTTTTTTAATTTCAGATCGAGCAGAAAAACCATTGTGTTCATGAAGTCCTGAAACTCGGTCACTTTTTCACTGGCCATTTTTTTTCCCGACTTAGTAACGGTGTAATACTTACGAATGCGATTTCCTACATTCACCGCATTCGTGGTTAAAATTCCGTCGGCTTCCAGTGCATGCAATGTGGGATACAATGCGCCTTCCGTCAATTGAATTTTACCATCAGTAAGCTCCTTTACCTTTTGAGTAATTTCATAGCCATACATTTTGCCGTTTTCCGACAACAACTTTAAAATGATCGTTTTTAAAGTTCCTTTGATCAGTTCAGATGAGTACATAATACAAATATATACTTTATTATTTACATACCTATAAGTCTTAGGTATATTTTTAAAACGAAGAAATTTGATGGTTTATTGTTTGGGAGCAGAGAATTTTATGTTTTAAGGAACACACAACCTGCTATCCGATCGTCCCAACAAAATTGTTGGAACTCTCTGCTATCAGGGCTAATTTGAACTTGTATGAATTCAGTA
This sequence comes from Bacteroidia bacterium, assembly GCA_038237845.1. Taxonomy (GTDB): domain Bacteria; phylum Bacteroidota; class Bacteroidia; order Palsa-965; family Palsa-965. The sequence goes on along the minus strand of JBBRYH010000001.1, from coordinate 15,621 downwards.
TTTATGGGCATTCCAACCGAGTTTCACTGAAACTGGATACTGAATCGGATACAGAAAAATTTCACTGCTTTCTATATTTTATCTCAGTATTTTGCTAAAAATAAAATCCCTCACGAAAATAGTGAGGGATTTTATTTCATCCGATTATTCAAATCAATGAACAATAATTACTCTTCTTACAACAGTAGAAGTTCCTTGATTTACTCTGATTAAATAAGTCCCGGAAGGCTGCCCACTTAAATCAACAGCATATTTTTCTCCTGGTTGTGATTCCTTCTGTGAGAAAACAAGTTCTCCAAGTGTATTATAAACAGAAATTATTGCCAAATTGGTTTTGTCGTTTGTTTCAATAAAAAACTGCCCATCGCCTGGATTCGGATAAACATTCATTAACAACGAGGAAGTGTTTTCCTGAATTCCGGTTGTATTGAGAATGTTTACATCGTCTATGTATAAATTATTTCCGTAATTACTTGTTGAAACAAACATGAAACGGACATCGGCCTGCCCGATATAGTTATTTAGGTTAACTGATTCCTGACGCCACTGAGAAGAAGAAGGCGTAAATGCGCTGGAAGAAATAGGTGCTGTAGAAAGTATCGCACCGCCTTTTGTGTAAATTGTTGCCCATGACATTCCGCAATCAGTTGAAACTCTTATGTCAAGTTTATTATTCGAAGCATTCAAAGTCAGTCGAAACTCAATGTTATTAGGTGAATGAAGTATACATACGAAAAAAGGCAAAGATGGACTACGTTTTTATCTAACCGATTTGTGATCAAATTTTAATTTGATTTCCTTTTGAATTTATAACTCATGAGAAAATTTCAAAAGCAAAATGTGTGAATATTGCAATTGGTTTTCTAATTTATGTAAAAATTGCATTTTATAATCTGTTTACTTTTGTACCGTTAATTCTCATGAAATTAATAAAAACGTGCAACAGCGAACCTGAAGAACTCGGCAACAGGGGCACTGAAGAAAAATCAAAAATTAAAAAAATGAACAAAGAAAAATTAAAAGTTTGTGCAGATGCTTGCGAGCAGTGTGCAACAGATTGTGATGCTTGCGCAAAGGACTGCAAAGCTGAAACAGGTCACGAGCATTGTGTAAGTGAATGTACCGCTTGCGCAAAAGCTTGTCGCGAATGTGCAAAAGCTTGCAACGAAGGTGATGAAGCAGCTATCAAAGCAGCAGCAAAGAAATGCGCGGATGCTTGTCAAGCTTGCGCAAAAGAATGCGAGAAACACGCACACATGTCGTGTTGTACAAAATGTGCAGCGTCTTGTCACAAATGCGCTGAGCTTTGCAAAAGCTTAGCTGCTTAAACAAAGTTATTCGGGATACATTCTGCATCAATGTTTTATTGGTGCAGAATGTTTTTCGCACTTTGCAATTGCTTTTTGAGAGAACCAAAAATTAAAAAATATTGGAATGGTTATGGAACATCAGCACACTGAAGTAGCAGACACCGATCACACCAAAATGGATCATTCCAAAATGCAACACGGAAACATGCCGATGGGGATGGCCGGACATGATCATCACAAAATGATGATTGAGGATTTCAAGAAAAGATTTTTTGTTGTTCTATTTATTACCATTCCCATTATGGCAATTTCGCCAATGATTCAAAAATTCATGGGAGTGAATTGGCGATTTCCCGGTTCGTCATGGCTTTTATTCGGGCTTTCCACTATTGTTTTTTTCTATGGCGGACTTCCTTTTCTCAAAGGTTTCCTAGATGAAATAAAAAAGCGAAAGCCGGGAATGATGATCCTGATTGCAGTTGCGATTACTACTGCATACATATACAGTGTTGCTGTTGTATTCGGATTACAAGGAATGGATTTTTTCTGGGAACTGTGTACACTTATTTTAATTATGCTTCTCGGTCATTGGATTGAAATGAAATCCATTGCCGGAGCTTCCCGCGAATTGGAATTGCTTGTTCAACTGATGCCTGATCTCGCACATCTTGTGATTGGCGATAAAATCAGCGAAGTAAAAACGGATGCGCTGAAAGAAGGTGATATTATTCTCATTAAACCGGGAGAAAAAATTGCTGCCGATGGAATTGTCATAGATGGAGAAAGTTATGTGAACGAATCCATGCTCACTGGAGAAAGTATTCCGGTGAAAAAATCTGTCGAAAATAAATTGATTGCAGGTGCATTGAATGGCGAAGGTTCATTGAAATTAAAAGTAAGTCACTCCTCTAAAGATTCTTATCTCTCGAAAGTAATTAAGCTAGTGAATGATGCGCAGAAGTCGAAATCAAAAACACAATTGCTCGCCGACAAAGCCGCACTTGTACTTACCATTGTCGCATTAGGAACAGGTTTCGCCACATTTGCTTTTTGGTTGATTTACGGACAAACAATTCAGTTTGCATTGGAAAGAATGGTAACGGTAATTGTAATCTGTTGCCCACACGCGCTTGGTCTTGCAGTTCCGCTTGTCGTTGCGATTTCTACTTCTATTGCGGCAAAAAACGGATTGTTGATTAAAAACAGAACGGCATTTGAAAATTCAAGAAAAATTACCACTCTTATTTTTGACAAAACAGGGACACTTACTTTGGGGAAATTTGAAGTGTCAAGAATTGTTTCATTGAAAAAAGATTTTTCTGAAAATGAAATCATTCGTTTGGCAGCAGCATTGGAAAAAAATTCACAACATCCGATTGCAACTGGAATTTTGCAAAAATCTGGTGAGCAGAAAAATACACTTCCTGAAATAAATAATTTTCAATCCATCACCGGAAAAGGTGTGCAAGCCGACGTGGAAGGAAAAAAGATAAAAGTGGTTAGCCCCGGTTATCTAAAGGAAAACAATTTGCAGCTTCCGGAAAATTTTCAAACTACCGAATCAGAAACTATTGTTTTCGTAATGGTGAACGACGCGATCGCAGGTTACATTGCTCTTGCCGATAAAATCAGACCGGAATCTGCCCCGGCGATTGAAACGTTGCATAAGAATGGCATTAAATCTTATTTGCTGACGGGAGACAATGCAAAAGTTGCGAAGAGCGTAAGCGATCAATTGAAGATGGATGGATTTTTTGCCGTAGTTCTTCCTGATCAGAAACTGGAAAAAATAAAAGAGTTGCAAGCCAAAGGAGAATTTATTGCAATGACAGGTGATGGGGTAAATGATGCACCCGCACTCGCACAAGCTGACATTGGAATTGCAGTTGGAAGCGGAAGTGATATTGCAGCGGAAACAGCTGGAATTATTTTAGTAAACAGCAATCCAAAAGACATTGCGAGTTTAATTCTTTTTGGAAAAGCGACTTATAAAAAAATGATTCAGAATTTAATTTGGGCAACAGGATATAATGTATTTGCAATTCCACTTGCGGCAGGTGTCTTGTACAAATGGGACATCATGTTAAGTCCGGCGGCAGGTGCAGTGTTGATGAGCTTAAGTACAATCATTGTAGCCATCAATGCAAAAATGTTGCGTGTGAAGACCATTGCAGCGTAGTTTGCAACACTTCACATGCTACGGCAATGTGGGATTTATATATTTTATTTTAAGAATTGTATAAGCCAATTGGAAATAAACAGGATGACATTTGCAGTGTGAAATTTATCTAAACTGAAACGTAGGTGAGTGTAATTATTCTTTGAAGTTGCATTTATCATGTTTCAGAAAATTGTCTCCTTTTACTTTTGATTCAAATAATTAATCTAAAAATTAAAATGAAAAAATTAGCGGTTCTTTCTCTTTTCGTTGCATCTGCAATGAGTTTACTCACTTCATGCAGCACAGCCCAATCAGCAGATCAATCTTTAAAAGATGACAATCAGCGCAAGGAAATTACAACAGCAATGGTTCACAATCCTGCTTATGCGTCGGAAATGATGCAATGCATGATGAGTAACGATAGCTGCAAACAAATGATGGGACAAACCATGATGAGTGATCCTAGCATGAAGTCTATGATGATGGACAACATGATGGACATGTGCATGAGTGACACTTCAATGTGCAAAATGATGATGGGCAAAACCATGGACATGTGTGAAGGCGATCAATCAAAGTGCATAATGATGATGGGCACAATGCAGTCACATCCCAATGTTATGAAGTCAATGAATGGAATGTGCGGGATGGACATGAACATGAATAAAGATCAACCAATGAAAAATCCTAAAAAATAATTTTGATCGTTATATAGTTTTGGTTAACTCATACGAGCAGATACATTTCAATAGTTAAAATCATATAGTTATGGAAGAGATGACACAAGTTTACCATGTCGGCGGAATGAGTTGTGGCGGTTGTGCCACAGCGGTAAAAAATAAATTATCTGCGCTGCGCGATGTAACATCAGTTTCAATTGATTTGGATAAGAATGAAGCAAAGATTACTTCTTCCAAATTAATCGGAACAAATGCACTTGAAGAAGCATTAAAAGACACCGCTTATACACTTTCTGCAATAAAATAACTTTTTGAAATCCTTTGAAATGAAAAACAAAGAAAGTTTATCTAAAGGGTTCAGACATTCTTCGATTATTTTTTTAATCGTTTTGTTTTTCAACATATTTTCTGCGTCTGCGCAAAACATTGGGACAATGAGTAGTGATTCTTCCTCCAGACAAAAACATAGTATGTCAAACATGACTCTTCCTATGCCTTTCTTTACACACATGGGAATGCCTATGCCTGTGGGCAGATACAGTCTAAGATTTTCTACGCTCTTAACCCAGGTCAATGGCACTTCATACGTTGACTTTGGTGTTCAATTTGAAACAGGTCTCACTAATTATATTGGTTTTTTGGCAAGGTTGGATGAATCGAAAACAGAAATAATGCTGAACGTTGCTGCGATCAGGAGTAAGAATGGGATGAGTGGATTCTCTCCCTTGATCGAATTTGAAATCGCAACACATGAAAGCGTGAATGTTCAAACTGGTTTTTCTACAACACTTTCAAATTCCCTGATAGCATTCCACCAGGTTATCCACTATGGATTACAGGAAAAGAATTTTGAAGGAAGTGTTGCATTAGTTTATAAGGTTAGCAAAAGGATTTTTCTTATTTCCGAATTTCTCGGTGAGAAAAAGCAGGACGAACTACTGAATGCCACATTACTTGGCGGTGTTAAGTTTCAATTCAATAATCATTTTCTGCTGGCGGTTGGTGTTCAGTTTCCGGTAACTAAAAATCAGGATTACACTTCGCAATATATTTTACAACCGGATTTGGAATTAGGGAATTAAATCGCTGAATGGAATAATAATTTTCAAACTTTAATCTTGAGTTTTTCCGTTATCGAAGTGATTTTTATAATCTATTTCTATCTATTATTACTTTGTACTAAAACAAGTAAATGAAATCCTGAAAACAAGGATAATGGCGAACAAATTTTTCATGACGTATTGCATTTATTTCAAATATGTCAATTTTGAATACACAAGTATATCCTTAAAAGCACCTTTATAAAATTCATAATCTTTGAAATACGCTTCTCTCACAAATCCACATTTCTCAATTGTTTTTTGAGACGGAATATTATCAGGTGAAATGACAGCTTCTAATGAATGAAATTTTAATTCTTCAAAAGCATATTTCACCACTGCATTTATTGCCTCTTGCATAATTTGTTTGCTGTGGTATTCTGTCCCCAACATATAACCGATTTCAGAACGAAAGTGTTCCGGTTTCATTCTGAAAAGTCCAATCATTCCAATCAATTTATCTTCTCCTGTTAATGTGATCGCCCAATTAATGAATTCATTCTTATTAGCACTCTCATTAATCATCGCAATAAATGTTGCAGCGTCATCTTCACTAGTAGTCATTGGTCGAGGAACAAAATGCATCAATTGAGGATCAGAACGCATTTGGTGCATTTCCCTTTTGTCGGTCTCACGGTATTGACGAAGCGTGAGACGTTTGGTTTGAAGAATTGGAAAAGGATTGAAGTTGATTTCTAACATGAATGCAAATTACGAAGATTGTATTGGCAAAAAAACAAAATGCTATCTCATTTGAGATAGCATTTTAAAATTAATCGTTGTACTATTAATCAGCAAAACTCTGATATTATTTATGTCCAGCAGCACATTTATCCCCGCAATTTTTCTGACATTCTTCTTTTGTTTTGCAACCGTGGGTACATCCTTCCATGCAAGAAGAAGTTCCATGATCTTTGCAAGAAGCTGAATCGCCTTTGCAACATGACATTGTTCCACCACCTGCATGTTTCATACACATTTCTTTTTCTTCAGGTGAACATTTCATCGAGTCGCAATAGTGTGCACACTGATCTGGAGTCATGCTCATGCATTTATTCATGTCGCATTTCATCATCATGGTGCACTCACCGTTCATTTTGCATTGGTCGCCCATTGCATCCGCATTTTGCATTGCGATATACGGAGCAATAACAAGAGAAACGATTGACATTAATTTAATCAAAATATTCATAGATGGACCGGAAGTATCTTTGAAAGGATCTCCAACAGTATCACCAGTGACAGATGCTTTATGTGGTTCTGATTTTTTGTAGAACATTTCTCCATTAATCATTACACCTTTCTCGAAAGATTTTTTTGCATTGTCCCAAGCGCCACCAGCATTCGATTGGAAAATTCCCATCAATACACCACTTACTGTAACACCTGCTAATAAACCTCCTAATACTTCTGGACCAAATGTAAATCCAACGATCACAGGAGTAATCAATGCAATTGCACCAGGCAACATCATTTCGCGAATAGATGCTTTTGTAGAAATAGCTACACACTTTTCATATTCCGGTTTTGCTTTGTACTCCATGATACCAGGAATCTCGCGGAATTGACGGCGGACTTCTTGTACCATATCCATCGCTGCTTTTCCAACCGCTTGAATACACAGAGCAGAGAAAATAAATGGAATCATTCCTCCAACAAATAATCCTGCTAATACATTTGCTTTGTAAATATCAATATGAGAAATCCCTGCAATTCCAACGAACGCAGCGAACAATGCAAGTGATGTCAATGCAGCAGATGCAATTGCAAAACCTTTTCCTGTTGCTGCTGTTGTGTTGCCAACTGCATCTAAGTTATCAGTACGCTCACGAACTTCAGGAGGCAATTGACTCATCTCAGCAATACCACCTGCATTATCTGCAATTGGACCGAAAGCGTCGATCGCTAATTGCATAGCAGTTGTTGCCATCATACCAGCAGCAGCAATTGCAACTCCATATAATCCTGCGAAATGGTAAGATGCCATGATACCACCAGCCAAAGTAAGAATTGGAATTACTGTTGATTTCATTCCGACTGAAAGACCACCAATAATATTTGTTGCATGTCCTGTAGAAGATTGTTGAATAATAGAATTAACAGGACCTTTTCCCATTGCAGTGTAATACTCTGTAACGATACTCATGATCGCACCCACAACTGTTCCAACTACAATGGCAAGAAATACACCATTTCTTGTGAACTCAATTCCACGCAATGAAATAGTTCCTTCAGGAAGCATATACATTACGATAAAATAAGAAGCAATAAGAGTAATGATCATAGAAGACCAATTTCCAAGATTCAAAGCAGTTTGAACATTAGATTTTTCATCTTTAATTCTAACGAACCAAGTTCCAACAATCGAGAATACAATTCCTAAACCGCAAATTACCATAGGTAATAAGATAGGAGACATGCCACCAAAATTATCTTTCAAAATAATTTCTTGTCCTAATACCATGGTTGCAAGAATTGTTGCAACATATGAACCGAACAAATCTGCTCCCATACCTGCAACATCACCAACGTTGTCACCAACATTATCTGCGATTGTTGCTGGATTACGAACATCATCTTCTGGAATTCCTGCTTCAACTTTTCCAACTAAGTCAGCTCCAACGTCTGCAGCTTTTGTATAAATACCACCACCAACGCGTGCAAACAATGCAATAGATTCAGCACCTAATGAAAATCCGGTTAATACTTCAATCGCAATTTTCATTTGTTCTCTGTTGAGACCTTCAGGTCCCATTACATGAAACACGTTTAGGAAAACAATAAATAATCCACCTAATCCTAATACTGCTAATCCTGCAACTCCAAGTCCCATAACAGTACCGCCAGTGAAAGAAACTTTCAAGGCTTGTTTCAAACTTGTGCGCGCTGCTTGTGTAGTACGAACGTTTGCTTTTGTAGCAACCTTCATTCCTATATATCCTGCAGTCGCAGAAAAAACTGCACCAATAATAAAGGCAATGCAGATGATCCAACTGGAATGAATTTCTCTTCCATTGACAGCGTGAACTGTACCTGAATAGGCTAATAATCCTGCAGCGAACACAACAAATATGCTGAGTACTTTCCACTCAGCTTTTAAGAATGCCATCGCACCATCAGCAATGTAACCTGCAAGTTCTTGCATGTTTTTATCACCTGCGTCTTGTTTGGATACCCAAGCTGATTTAATGGCCATTACGACCAATCCTAAAATCCCTAAAACGGGAGCCAAATAAATAATGTAATCGTTCATAGTTATTGTTATATGTTTAGGATCAATCGATTAAAGAGTCTTGATCCAACTAATGGGGCGCAAACTTACAAAGAAAATCCGGATTTGAAAAGCCTGTTTGCCCTTCTTTAAATGCAACAAGGGCAAGCTAATGCCTGCCCTTGTTGTCTGATTTTAAGGGTTTTATTGTTTAATTATTCGAACAGTAGAGATTTTAGAGGAGGAAGTGATTCTTACCATATAGATGCCGGCAGCTTCATTTGTCAAATTGAATTGAATAGACTGACCAGCAGAAAAACGTTCTGCAAGAATCAATTTCCCTTCTGTAGAATAAACCTCTACAAGATGATTTTCATTTTCAGTTCCATTGGTTGACAACATTACATTTCCAAATGTTGGGTTTGGATAGGCAGACCAAACGGTTTCGTTTCCGTTATTCTCAATTCCAATACAAGCATCAACTACCATGGTATCGCTTCCTATTCCTACACATCCATTTGGAGCAGTGTAAGTGTAAGTCAATAAATAAGAACCTATGCCCGCAGCGGCAGGATCAAAAGCATTTCCGCTGATGGAAGTTCCAGACCAAACTCCTCCAATTGGATTTCCTTCTGTTAATGTATAAGGTCCATTTTGAGCGCAGAGAACTGTATCTATTAATACAGAAACTACTGGAGGTAATGGATCAGTCAATGTACTGTTTATTGTATTTATACAACCATTGGAATCTGTAATTGTACAGCTATAGGTTCCAGCATTAACTCCTGCAAGATCTTCGATGGTTGTAGTATTCGTCCATAAATAAGAATAACCTGCAGTACCACCCGAAACTGAAATGTAAATCATCCCATCAGTTGCATTGCAACCTGTTGGATTCTGAATTGAGTCAATGACTGTAACCAATAGGGTAGGTTGTGTTATAGTAATACTTGTAGAATCAACACATCCATTAGCGTCTGTAACGATATAACTCTGCGTGCCTGCAATTTGTGTAAATGTTCCGATGCCGGTATACGCAGATGTACCACCACTTGCGAGGACGGTTACGGTTGCATTCCCACCGTTACAAATAATGCTCGTCGCTGAGGACGAAACAACAAGTACACTTGGCTCAGTTAACGTTACACTTGCTGAATCCATACAGCCGTTTGCATCTGTTATAGGGTAATTATATGTTCCTGCAACTTCTACAAAACTTCCTGTTCCCGTATAGGACGCTGTACCTCCAGTTGCATTTACCAAAACAGTTGCGCTAGCACCGTTACAAAGTATACTTGCAGGAATTGCATTTACAACAATTAGTGTTGGTTCAGTTACAATAATTGTAGTTGTAGTAGCGCATCCGTTTGCGTCAGTAACTATATAGGAATATGTATTTGCAGTATCGGTGAAGGATCCATCACCTAAATACGGTGCAACGCCTCCACTTGCAACAACATTAACTGTGGTAGAACCACCATTACATAAAATTGAACCAGAAGTTGAACTTGCTGTTAGCAGGGCTGGTTGAATAATTGAAACGGATTGTGTTGCAGTACAACCTGCAGAATCTGTTACGGTACAAGTATATGAACCTGAAACAAGATTGTTTGCGGATGCACTTGTTCCACCAGATGGTGACCATGCATAAGTTAATGTGCCTGCACCACCACTTGTTAGGATAGTTGCATCTCCATTATTCCCTCCATTACAAAGAATATTTGTTTGAGAAACTAAAGAAACAGTTGGAGCTGGTGTGTCATTGACAACTACGGTATAAGTATTTGAACAACCTCGTAAATCGGTGAGTGTACATGTATAGGTTCCTGCAAGAATCGAATTTGCTGTTGCAGCATTTCCGCCAGATGGTGCCCAACTATATAAATAAGGGGCTGTTCCTCCACTAGCGACGAGTGTCGCAGTTCCATTGCTTTGCGAACAATTTGTATTGGTTGATGAAATGGTTGCCGCTAGGAAAGTTGGTTCTGTAATCAATACAGTTTGTGTCATAGTACAACTATTAGCATCTGTAATATTGCAAGTATAGGTTCCAGCTGACAAACCAGAAGCAGTGGCCCCTGTTCCTCCTGAAGGCAGCCAATTGTATGAATAGAACGGTGAGCCACCATTAACTGTTATTGTTGCAGTACCATTTGATCCACCATTACAACTCACATTTAATTGTGTTGTAGTTGCAGTTAACATAGTAGGAGAGGCGATATTGAAGAGTTGTGAAAAAGAACAACCACTTGCATCGGTTATCAAGCAGGTATAAGAACCAGCTGTTAGTCCTGTTGCAACCGCCGCTGTTCCTCCTGATGGAGACCAAGCGTAGGTGTAAGGTGCTACGCCGCCACTTGGTGTTACGGTCGCAGTTCCATCTGTACTTCCGAAACAAGTGACATTTGAATGTAATTGAGTTACAAAAATCTGTGATGGCTCTAAAATATTAACTGTAGCAGTTATTGAACAACCATTAGCATCAACGACATTGCAAGTATAAGAACCTGCAGGAAGATTTGTTGCAATGGAGTCTGTTCCTCCAGTTGGTAGCCAGTTAAAAGAATATCCAATTGTTCCTCCAATAACACTGATGTGCGCAGTTCCATCAGATCCACCATGACAAACAACATTTGATGAACTCATTGTAAATGTAAGTGCATTCGGTTGTGTAATATTGAAAGCTTGGCTTATTGTACAAAGATTAGCATCAGTAATTGTGCATGTATAAGTACCTGCTGATAGATTTGTGGCAGAAGGGCTGGTTTGTCCGCTTGGTGTCCATAAATAAGTATAACCTGGAGTTCCGCCAGTTGCTGTTACTGTTGCAGAACCATTTGTTCCTCCGAAACAAAGTACGTTAACCTGAGATGCTGCTACCGAAATCGTAGGTGGTTGTGTTATAATAACGGTTACAGAAATAGTACATGCATTTGCATCTGTTATCTGGCAAGTATAGGTTCCGGCAGAAAGATTTGTTGCTGTAATACCAGTGCCACCACTTGGCAACCATAAGTAAGAATATGCAGAAGTTCCGCCACTTACGATTGCTGTAGCCTGGCCATTGGATCCACCAAAACACGTTGCGTTTATTTGTGAAGAAGTGGCAACAAGAATCGGAGGCTGGGTGATATTAAAGGTTTGTGTTATAGAACAACCATTGGCATCGGTTACCGTACAGGTCCATGTTCCAGGCAATAATCCAGTAACACTTGCTGTTCCATCTCCTGTTGGATTTCCGGGCGTCCAGTTGTATGATAATACACCCGTTCCTCCAGATGCAGCAACAGAAGCTGCCCCGTTGTTTCCTCCGTTACATGAAATGTTTGTTTGAGATAATGGTGTTACAATAATTGCCGGCGGTTGTGTGATGGTAAATGTTGTAGAAGTAGAACATGTATTTGCATCTGTAACAGTGCAAGTCCACGATCCTGCAGTAAGTCCGCTTGCACTAACTGTTCCATCTCCGGTTGGATTTCCAGGAGTCCAATTATAGGCATAAGGTGCAGCGCCACCTGTTGCTGCGTTTACCGTTGCTGTTCCATTCGAACCTCCATTACAGGAAACGTTTGTTTGACCAGCTACGCTAAGAACAATAGGTAAAGGTTGGGTAATATTGAATGTTGCGGAATTTACACAACTATTAGCATCAGTTACGGTGCAAGTCCAGGTTCCTGGAGTAAGTCCAGTTACACTTGCTGTTCCATCGCCTGTTGGATTGCCCGGTGTCCAGTTGTAAGATAATACACCCGTTCCACCAGAAGCTGAAACAGAAGCTGCTCCATTGCTTCCACCATTACACGAAACGTTTGTTTGTGATAATGGTGTTACACTGATAATTGGAGGTTGAGTAATTGTGAACGTAGTTGAAGTAGAACATGTATTTGCATCCGTAACTGTACAAGTCCATGAACCGGCTGTTAAACCAGTTACACTTACTGTACCGTCACCCGTTGGATTACCAGGTGTCCAGTTATAGGAATAAGGAGCTGTTCCGCCAGTAGCAGGTACAACAGATGCGGCTCCGTTTGAACCACCATTGCATGTTATGTTTGTTTGTGAAGCTATTGCAAGTATAATTGCAGGTGGCTGAGTAATCGTAAATGTTTGCGTTGCAGTGCATGTATTTGCATCCGTTACCGTGCAAGTCCATGTACCTGCAATAAGATTTGAAACGCTAGAAGTTCCATCACCTGTTGGATTTCCTGGAGTCCAGTTGTAACTATACGCCGCAGTTCCACCAGAAACGGTTACTGCAGCTGCGCCATTTGATCCACCATTGCAAGTAACATTTAATTGACTCAAACTAGAAACTACCAGAGGAGTAGGTTGGGTAATTGTAAATGTTGCACTAGCAGAACAAAGATTTATATCCGTAACTGTGCAAGTCCAAGATCCGGCAGTTAAACCAGTGACACTTGCAGTTCCGTCACCTGTTGGATTTCCAGGAGTCCAGTTGTAAGATAATACACCTGTACCACCTGAAGCAGAAACCAAAGCAGATCCGTTTGATCCACCGTTGCATGAAACATTTATTTGTGTTATAGGTGTAATTGTAATGACAGGAGGTTGAGTAATATTAAAAGTTTGAGTTGTTGTACAAGAATTAGCATCCGTAACTGTACAAGTCCATGTGCCAATTGCTAATCCCGAAACACTTACCGTTCCATCTCCAGTTGGGTTTCCGGGTGTCCAGTTATAGCTATAAGGTGCTGTTCCACCTGTTGCAGCATTTACAGTTGCTGTTCCGTTTGAACCACCGTTGCAAGAAATATTTGTTTGCGAAGCAGCAGTTAAAATAATCGCTGGAGGTTGTGTAATCGTAAAAGTTTTATTTATGGAGCAACTATTTGCATCTGTAATTGTACAGGTATAATTTCCTGCACCAACTAAAGTACTTGTTGATGCGGTTCCGCCACTAGGAGACCAGTTATAGGTATATCCTGGTGTTCCACCTGAGGCTACCACAGTTCCATTTCCATTAGTTCCACCATTACAAGTAACATTAATTTGCGAAGTTGTTGCAGAAATTAAAGTTGGCTGGGTAATTGTAAATGTTTGTGTGGAAGTACAACTATTTGCATCAGTAATAGTACATGTATATGTACCAGCAGCAAGTCCCGAAGCTGTTGCTAAAAATCCACCTGAAGGTGACCATGAAAAACTGTAAGGTGCTGTTCCTGCAGAAGGTAAAACGGTTGCGGTTCCCGATAAGCCACCATTACATGTAACATTTGTTTGGCTATTAGTAGAAGTGATTGGAGCAGGTTGAGTAATATTAAAAGTAGCAGTAATTGAACATGCCGTTGCGTCTGTTATAGTACAAGTATACGTTCCAACAGAAAGCGAAGAAGCAGTTGATGCAGTTCCTCCTGTCGGAGCCCATGAATATGTATATCCAGGATTTCCTCCCGATACAATTACAGAAGCTGATCCATTTGATCCACCATTACATGAAATGTTTGCCTGACTGTTAGTTGAGGTAATCGCAGTTGGTGCAACTAATAAGAAGGTGGATGTTATAATACAACTATTTGCATCTGTGATTGTACAAGTATAATTTCCTGCGGCCAAACCGGAAGCAGTTGCAGCGGTTCCTCCTGAAGGAGACCATGAATAAGTGTAAGACGGTGTGCCACCAGATGCAACTACTGTGGCAGAACCAGTATTTCCACCACTACAATTTGGATTGGTCTGACTATTTACAGAAGTAATAGCGGCTGCTTGTGTGATGTTAAAAGTCGCAGTTATTGAACATGCATTGGCATCAGTAATTGTGCAAGTATAATTGCCTGCAGTTAAACCAGAAGCAGTTGCAGCAGTTCCACCAGCAGGCGCCCACGAATAGGTATATCCTGGAGTTCCACCTGAAGCTACTACAGTTGCAGTTCCATTTGAACCGCCGTTACAAGTAACGTTTGTTTGACTGCTAACTGAAGTTATTGCTAGTGGTTGGGTAATATTAAATGTTGCAGTTGCAGAACAAAAATTTGCATCGGTGATTGTACAAGTATAATTTCCTGATGTTAATCCTGAAGCAGTCGCTAATGTACCACCGCTAGGCGCCCATAAATAAGTATAAGCTGGCGTACCTCCTGCAGGTACAACAGTTGCAGTTCCATTGTTACCACTATTACATGAAACATTCGTTTGTGAATTTGTTGAAGTAATGGAAGGTGGTTGGGTAATATTAAAAGTAGCAGTTGCAGTACATGAATTTGCATCAGTTATGGTGCAGGTATAAATTCCAGCTATTAAACCTGAAGCAGTCACCGCAGTTCCTCCTGTAGGTAACCAAGCATAAGTAAATGGACCAGTACCGCCGGATGCCAGAACTTGTGCAACTCCATTTGAACCACCAAAACATGTGACGTTAGTTAGAAGTACCGGTGTTGCTGCTAGTACAGCAGGCTGAGTGATTAAGTAGGTTTGTGTTTGAATACAACCATTTGCATCAGTTACGGTGCAAGTCCAGGTTCCTGGAGTAAGTCCAGTTACACTTGCTGTTCCATCGCCTGTTGGATTTCCTGGAGTCCAATTATAGGAATAGGCAGGAGTAGCACCAGAAACCAATACAGATGCAGCGCCGTTGGAACCACCGTTACAACTGATATTTGTCTGTGCTAAAACGGAAACGATTAATGCTGTTGGTTGTGTAATATTGAAAGATTGAAATGATGTACATCCGTTTGCATCTGTAACCGCGCAAGTCCACAGTCCTACTGACAGAGCAGAAACGCTAGGTGTTCCATCACCCGTTGGACTTCCCGGTGTCCAATCATAAACATATGGTAAAGTTCCTCCTACTACTGAAACTGAAGCTGCTCCGTTGTTTGCAGCATTGCATGAAATATTTGTTTGCGATAGAGATGAAACTACGAGTGCTGGTGGTTGCGTAATATTAAAAGTAGCAGTAATTGAACATGCCGTTGCGTCGGTTATAGTACAAGTATACGTTCCAACAGAAAGCGAAGAAGCGGTTGATGCAGTTCCTCCCGTGGGTGCCCAAGAATAAGTATATCCAGGATTTCCTCCCGATGCAATTACAGAAGCTGATCCATTTGATCCACCATTACATGAAATGTTTGCCTGACTGTTAGTTGAGGTAATCGCAGTTGGTGCAACTAATAAGAAGGTGGATGTTATAATACAACTATTT